>NZ_DATFAV010000127.1:0-6825 GCF_035254145.1 Caulobacter sp.
GGGCCAACACGACCTCTGCGGCGTCGACCAAGGCCTGGCGGCGGACGTCGGGGGCCTCGCGAGTGAAGGCGGCGCGCATGACTAGCCCTCCCCCTCGATGGGGGAGGGTTGGGTGGGGGTGATGCGGCGGTCGCCGTGCGAGCACACCCATCCCCGACCCTTCCCCCATCCCCGACCCTTCCCCCATCCCCGCGCCTTCCCCCATCGAGGGGGAAGGGGGCATTGAGCGAAACTCACCACCCCTCCGGCGGCCGCGCCAGCCGGCTCTCCGGAACCAGGGCCCGCAGCTTGCGGCCGAAGCTTCTCAACGACACTTCGCTGGTCGCCAGCGGCCCGGCGGTGAAGGTGCGCGACGCCATGCCCTGCTGCACGCGGGCGACCAGTTCGGTGTCCTCGGCGTTGACCTGGCGGTTGATGCGCCAGTTCAGATAGCGGGCCGCCTTCATCTCGCGGCGATCGTCGGGCAGGGCGTAGGCGATCTCGCGGATCATGGTCTGGGTGGCCGAGACCGGGATGAACTGCATGAAGTCCACCTGGTCCGGATAGATGTCGAAGGCGAAGTTCGGCCACAGCTTGAAATAGGTCCATAGCCGCTTGCGGTCCTCGGGCAGGTGCGCGACGTCGGGCAGCAGGTCCTGGTACAGCCGTTCGGACGGGCTTTCCGACGGCTCGTCGATCAGCTGGCCCCACATCTTGTCGACGAAGGTATGGGCCTCGACGCCGTAGCCCTTGCCAAACAGCCGCGTCAGGCCCGGATGGGCGACGGGGATGTGCAGGCCGTCGGAATAGTTGTCGCTGATGTTCTTCCAGTTCACCGCGCGCGGCCGCAGGGTGACGCGGCCGAACGGCTGCAGCTCTTCGAAGCGGTAGTGGGCGACCTCGTGCTCGTAGGGCGCCATCATCGTCGCCACCGACGGTCCCTCACCTTCGACGCGCACGAAGACGAAGCCGCGCCAGATCTCGGTCTGGATCCGGGCCAGGCCCTCCTTGGCCATGTCCAGGGCCGGATAGTCGTCGCGCATCGGCACGCCGATCAGCCGGCCTTCCAGGTCGTAGGTCCAGGCGTGATAGGGGCAGACGATACGTCCGCAGTGTCCGACGGGCCCGTCCAGCAGCCGCGCGCCCCGGTGGCGGCAGACATTGGCGAAAGCCCGCACCCCGCCGTCCTTGCCGCGCACCACGACCAGGCTCTCGCCCACGAAGTCGAAGGTGTGGAAGTCGCCGGCCTTGGGGATGTCGTTCAGATGGCAGACGATCTGCCACGAGGGACGGAAGATCTTCTCCTGCTCCTCGCGGAAGAAGCGCTCGGAGTGATAGGTCCAGCCGGGCAAGCCCCAGTCGGATTGAGGGTCGTCGTTGGGGATGGCGGTCATGGCTGAAGGCCTCCAATCCCAACATCTTCGCCTTCCTCCCCCTTGTGGCGAGGACCCATGGCGCCGCCGCTAAGGCCGAGCCGTAAAGCCCACGAAAGAGGCGGCTGAACGATGGGTCCTCGCCACAAGGGCGAGGAAGGCGGAGTTTTCCGGTCGGGAGTCATCATCACCGCCCCACCACCGACAGCTTCACCGCCGTCGCGAAATCCTTGTCCCGCAAGATCTCGCGCGCCGCGTTCCGTCCCGGATTGCCCGACACCCCGCCGCCGGGGTGCGTGCCCGCCCCGCACATATAGAGGCCGGCGATCGGCGCCCGGTGGCTGGCGTGGCCGAGGAAGGGGCGGGTGGCCCACAGCTGATCCAGCGACATGTGGCCGTGCATGATGTCGCCGCCGATCAGGCCGAACTTCCGCTCCAGGTCCAGCGGCGACAGGATCGTCCGTCCCAGCACCGAGGCCTTGAAGCCGGGCGCCCAGCGCTCGACCGTGTCGATGATCAGGTCGGCGGCGGCCTCGCGCTCGTCGTCCCACGACCGGCCGCTCGGTAGCTGCGGCGCGAACTGCTGGCAGAACAGGCTGGCCACATGCTGGCCCGGAGGCGCGAGCGAGGTGTCGATGGTCGAGGGGATCAGCATCTCGACGATCGGCGCCTTGCTGATCCCGCCCGCCTTGGCGTCGCGATAGGCCGCGTCCATGTAGTCCAGGCTCGGCGCGATCACGACGCCCGACTGGTGGTGCTCGGCTGTCTCCTTGCCCGGCAGGCAGGTGAAGCTGGGCAGCTCCGACAGGGCCACGTTCATCCGGAAGGTGCCCGAACCGTTCTTGTAGCCGTCGACCGCCTTGCGGAAATCGGCCTTCAGGGCCGAGGGCGGGACCAGCTTCTTGTAGAGCAAGGCCGGATTAACGTTGGCGCTGACGATCGGCGCCATGACCTGACGGCCGTCGACAAGCTGCACGCCCACGGCCTTGGTCCCGTCCACGTGGACGGCCTCGACCGGCGCGTTCAGCAGGATCTCGACCCCCGCCGCCTCGCAGGCCTTGCCCATGGCCTGGGTGATCGCGCCCATGCCGCCGACCGCGTGGCCCCAGGCGCCCTTCTTGCCGTTCACCTCGCCGAAGGTGTGGTGCAGCAGAACGTACGCCGAGCCGGGCGTGTCGGGGCTGGCGAAGTTGCCGACCACGGCGTCGAAGCCGAAGGCGGCCTTGACCGGATCGCTCTCGAACCAGCCGTCCAGCACGTCGCGGGCGCTCTTGGTGAAGAGATCCAGGAGGTCGCGCTTACGCTCGCGCGACAGCATCGCCAGCCGCCCGCCCTGGCGCAGGGCCCGCAGCAGGCCCGGAAGGCCATCGCCCAGGTTCGGCGGCGTTTCCTGAGCGAAGCTGCGTAGCACGTCGCCGATCTCGTCCAGCATGGCGTAGTAGGCCGGCAGCACCTCGGCGTCGCGGCGGCTGTACTTGCGGAACTCCTCCTGGGTGCGCGCGAGGCCTCCGCCCAGCTTCAGATACCTGTCGTCGCTGATCGGCAGGAAGTTCGAGATCGGCCGCTCCAGGAAGGTCAGGCCGTAGTCGCGCAGGCCCATGTCGGCGATCACCCGCGGATTCAGCAGGCTGACCGTGTAGCTGGCGACGGAGTTGCGGAAGCCGGGGTGGAACTCCTCGGTCACCGCCGCCCCGCCGACCACGCCGCGCGCCTCGCAGACCGTGACCTTCAGTCCCGCCTTGGCCAGGTAGAAGGCGCAGACGAGGCCGTTATGCCCTCCGCCGATGATGACGGCGTCGCGCGTGGTGGTGGTCATGCGGCCTCTCCCCCTAAATTCAGGGAGAGGCTGCTATACGATCGTATAATAAGCAAGGGGTGTAGCGATCCTCCCCCTAGCGGGGGAGGTGGCGCGAAGCGCCGGAGGGGGAAGTCCTGCTGACCTTGCCTCTTCCCCCTCCGTCGTCTCTTCGAGCCGACACCTCCCCCGCGAGGGGGAGGATTTACGGACTCTAGGCCGCCTTCACGCTGGGCCGTTCCTGCACGCGTTGACGCCAGGCCATCAGCGCCGCGCAGTCCTCCGGCACGTCGATCTTGGCGAAGCCGGCGAAGACCAGGCCGCCCAGCACGGTGATGTCGGCCATCGAGAAGGCCTCGCCGGCCACATAGGGCTGGTGGCGCAGCACCTTGTCGAAATAGCGCATGCCGGCCACGGCCCGTTCGCCTTGCTTGCGGCCGAAGGCGTCGCGGCCGGTCCAGGTGGGCTTCTTGCCGTCCTCGATCTTCGGGCCCAGGCCCGGGGTGGCGTAGTGGAAATAGTCGGCGACCGCGTCGATCAGCTCGGTCTCGGCGCGCTTCTGCATCATGTGGATCACGGCCTTGTCGCGCGGGGTCGCTCCGGTCAGGATCGGTTTGCCGTCGAGATTGTCCACGTACTCGGTGATGGCCGTGCATTCCGAGATGAAGAGACCGTCGCCCAGTTCCAGCACCGGAACCGCGCCCGACGGGTTCTTGGCCAGGAAGGCCTCTTCCTTGTGCTCGCCGCCCGGCAGGTCGACCTTCACGAACTCCACCTGGTCGGAAAGGCCCTTCTCGGCCAGGGCGATACGCACGCGCAGCGGGTTCGGGAAGCCGGGAACATCGTAGATCTTCATGGGTCGCTCCTGTCGCCTACCTATCGATAGGTAGATAGTGGGCGGACATAGGGGCTTCCGCCGCGCGAAGTCAATGTCTATCTACTGATAGGTAGGAGCGAGCATGACCCCGAAAGACACCCGCCAGACCATCCTGGACACCGCCCGGGCGATGGTTCAGGCCAAGGGCTACAACGCCCTGAGCTTCCGCGAACTGGCCAAGGACGTCGGCGTCAAGAGCGCCAGCATCCACTACTATTTCCCGACCAAGGGCGACCTCGGCGCGGCCGTGGCCCAACGCTACACCCAGGACGCGGTTGGCTATTTCGAGAAGCTGGCGGCCCGGGGCGACGATGTGGAAACGACCTTCCGCGCCTATGCCGATGTCTTCCGGGCCGCGCTGCGCGATGACAATCGCATGTGCCTCTACGGCATCATGGCGGCCGAGTACGGAGACCTGCCGGCGCAGGTGCGGGTCGAGGTCGACCGGTTCAGCGCCGCCAACGCCGAATGGCTGGCGCGGCTGTTGGCGCGCCGCCATCCGGACCTGGACGAGACCGCCCTGCGCGACCGGGCCCTGGCGACCTTCGCCGCCATCGAGGGCGCCCAGCTGGTGGCGCGGGGGCGGGGGGACATCGCCGTCTTCGACCAGATGCTGGCCGCCTACAAGGCCGCGGGACTGACGCCCTGAGCGGTTTGCGCCGACGCCGCGTTGAACTCGGCGGTCCGCGCCTTTAGATCAGCGCCTCGTTTCTCAGGGAAGGATCCCTCATGGCCAAGCTCCTGCCGCTCCAATCGTTCAGCCTGCAGGAGACCGAGGACGGCTACCGTCTGCTGGTCTCGGCCATCGGCGGGGAGTCGCTCTATGTCTCGATCACGCCCGACCAGATGGACGACATCATCGACAGCCTCGAGAACGCCATGGGCGGCGAAGCCGATGGCGAGGGCGAGGAAGACGACGTCGAGTTCTGAGGTCTCTTTATGATCGCCTCCGGCCTTAAGGAGCGGTCAGCCCCGCCAGAGCGCGCAATCCCCGCGCCAGGGTCATTCGCTTGCCGGCCGCGCCCAGCGAGATCCGCAAGCCCTCTCCCGTCGCGCCAGGCGCCCTGAAGGCTTCCGCCCCGACCAGGGCCAGGCCCCGCTCGCGGGCCGCCGGCGTGGCCAGCGCGCCGGGCAGCCAGACGTGCAGGCTTTCCGGTCCGCCCACGGCCTCCGGCAGCAGTTCGGCCGCGAGGGCCCGGCGAGCGATCGCCTCCTCGCGCACGCCCGTCAGCACGCGCGCGGCGTCGCCTTCGCGGATCCAGCTGGTGACCACGGCGGCCATCAGCGGCGGGGGCATCTGGGCGATGGCGTGCAGCGTCGTCGCCAGGTCCTCGGCCCGTCCGGGCGGGGCGATCAGATAGGCCACGCGCAGGCCCGGCGAGAGGGTCTTGGCGGTGGTGGCGACATGGAACACCCCCTCCGGCCACAGGCTGGCGAGCGCGGGCGGCGGCGCGGCGGGCAGCAGGCCGTAGGCGTCATCCTCGACGATCGTCACGCCGGCCGCGCGGGCGATGGCGACGACCGCCTCGCGCCGGGCGCGGTCCATGATCGCCGCCGTCGGGTTCTGGAAGGTCGGGGTGCAGCAGATCAGGCGCGGGCGAGTTTCGGCCACCAGCCGCGCCAGCGCCTCCGGCTCCAGGCCCTGGTCGTCCAGCGGACAGGCGACAACCGTCAGGCCGCGCCGGGCGGCGGTGGCCAGCAGGCCCGGATAGGCGAAGGCTTCGGCCAGGATCACGTCGCCCGGCGCGGTCAGGTGGTCCAGCAGGGCCGATAGCGCCGTCTGGGCCCCGCTGGCGACGATGACCCGGGCGGGATCGACCGCGCCCAGGGTCGGCGCCAGCCAGGCCGCCCCGGCCGTCCGCTGGGCCAGGGAGCCGGCGACCGGGTGATAAGCCATCAGGATCGCCGGGTCGGTGCGGGCCAGGATCGCGCCGGCCGTCTCGCGTAGCAGGGCCGCCAACTGCAGCCCGGCCGGCTGGGGCGGCAGGTTCATCGACAGGTCCACCAGGCCCGCCTCGTTATCGCTCCGGGAGCGGATGAACGTGCCACGACCGGGCGCGCCCTCGATCAGGCCGCGCTCGCGAGCCAGGGCGTAGGCGCGGGTGACGGTGGTGAAGTCGATTCCGACGAGACGCGCGACTTCGCGTTGCGCTGGTATCTGGTCGCCGGCCTGCAGCTCGCCCTCGGCCACCGCGTTTTCGAGAGCCTGGGCGATGCGGCGGTAGGCCGGTCCGCTCAGGGCTTCGATCCGCTGGAGCCAGCCGGCGGCGGGATTCGGTAATCCCTTAGTTGCGTCCATGGCGGGCGATCCATACATTGTCTGCGTAATGTATGCATCAACGCCGCGATTGTAGGAAGAGGTCTTTCATGACCGACCCGGATTTCACCGCCTTCGCCCACGCCCCGACGCCGATCCAGGCCGGGCTGAAGTGCTGCTGCCCCCGCTGCGGCGAAGGCAAGCTGTACCGAGGGTTCCTGACGCTGGCCCCGCGATGCGATCGCTGCGGGCTGGACTACGGCTTCGCCGATCCGGCCGACGGTCCGGCCTTCTTCGTGATGAGCGGCGTCGGCCTGGTGGTGACCGCCTTCTTCGCCTGGATTGAGATGGCCTATCACCCACCGGTGTGGGTGCATCTGGTCACGACCTTCCCGGCCCTGATCATCGGCTGCCTGGCCACTCTGCGCCCGGTGAAGGCCTGGCTGGTCGCCGCCCAGTACATCAACAAGGCCGAGGAAGGCCGGTTCGAGAGCCTGGGCCGGCACGATTTCGACGAGCGGCGGTTGTAGCGTTCGAAGCATCC
>NZ_DATFAV010000128.1:0-15108 GCF_035254145.1 Caulobacter sp.
GGACGCTGACATCGCGACCGATGGCGTCGACGCAAGTCGCCAGTCGCACAATTGGAGTCGGCCAGTCGCAGGGTTGGAGTCAGAAAATCGCGAAAACGCGGAACGACGTGGCAACTCATAACGGCGCAGCTGCGACGCGCAGGAATAGGAGTCAGTGACAAGTCAGCGACAACATCGCCATAATTCGAAGCTATCGACCGTTTATCGTCTAAGATATATTATCAGAAAAATTACCCTGTTGGTTGCTGTCCGCAAAACCGTCAGAGTTGCTGTCTCCACATTTCCCCTGGCAGTTCGAACCGGAGTTCGGCGTTGTCGATCTGGGCGGCCCTTGATCGTCCGTTCAACCGGTCCGAGTGGACTCTTCACCGCGTTGCGTTCAGCGCCGTGAGCACGACGTCGGCCCTCGCCTTCCGCGGTCACCCTGCCTACGTCCTCACCAGGTGGTGACGCGTCTAAACCCGCACCCCCTTCATCACTAACCAGGTCAAGCCCATTGCCACCATCGCGACAACCACGATGAGCCAAAGCGGAGCGAAGCGAAGCGCCGGATCAGCGCTCAAGGACGCTTTGCCGGTAATCATCGCCTTCACAAGGTTGGTGCGCTTGTGGACGAGATAGAACCCGACGGCGACGAGATGCAGCACGATTAGCACCTTGAGCGCATCGAAGCTCCACCCGTGCCACTGCGCAAAGACGCGCCCCGTCTCGAAACTGACGCGGTCGGCCAGCGGCCCCGATTCCAGGCCATCCGTATCCACCGAAAATAGGCCGGTAACGACCTGGACGGTGATCGCGCCGATCAAGGCCAGAACACTCAGCGCCCCGATGGGATTGTGGCCCCGCCCCTCGGAGGGGCGTCGACTAAGAAGGGTTCGGGCGTAAGCCACAATGGCTTTCGGCCCCTTCACAAAAGACGAAAAGCGCGCGCTTTCGCTGCCGACGACACCCCAAACCAGCCGGTAGGAGAGCAAGGCCAGCGCCCCGTAACCCGACCAACGATGCCATTCCATGTGGCCGCTCGAAGCCGACCACCAGGAAAAGCCGATCAGACCGACCAGGGCCCAGTGGATAAACCGTGTCGGGAGATCCCAAAGCTTGTAGTCACGCGGCGGCGCTGACACCGTCTCGGAAGCCATGGCGTCAGCTCCGCGGCATACGGAAGCTATCGTGGCAGCTCTTGCAGGCCGCGCCGACGGCGCGCGACTGGTTGCGCAGCGCCCCCACCTCCCCCGATGCGGCCAGCAACTGCAGCTTGGAGACCTCGACCTGCATGCGATTGGCGGCGGCGGAGAACTTCGCCGTTTCCGTCCAGATCTCCGGCTTGGCGTCCGTGGGCAGCTTGGACTCTGGACCACTGCCCTTGGGGAACCAGGACGGAACCTGGGTAGACAGCGCCTTCAGCTTGATGGCGTTGTCGCTGACGAGCTTGTGATCGGGCGCGTCCTTTTTCAGCTCGTCGGAGATCGACTTATTGGCCGCGCCCATGGCCTTGAAGTTGTCGTGGCGCGCTTGAATGGCCTTGCCGGCCGGCGTGTTGGGCAGCTTGGCCGCTTCGTGGGCGAGCGCCCCCGTCGTCATGGCGATGCCCGCGATGACGCCGAAGGTCGCGGCTTTTTCCATCAATCTCATCTTATCGCTCTCCAGTTGCCCTGTACGACGCCGATCTGCCTTGAAGAGCCTAAAGCAGCTCCTCCCTCCCGGCCGATCCGAAGGTCTGCGTCTCGGGCGGTGACGCACCTTCTCCCCGGACTTTGACGGTACTCAGAAACGCGACTGTCGCGGAAGCGCCCAGGAGCTGAAGTCGGCCCGCCAGCTCCGCCAAGCGCCTCCTGTGCGGAGCACGCCTGGCGGAGGCAAGGATCGCTGGATAGCGATCCTCCAAGGCGCAGCTTTAGAATGGGCCCCGACCGGTCGCTTTGGAATCGGGTCCACGCCCCGGAATATCAAGATCACGGCCGATCATTACGGTGGCCTCGGGGGGCACCCGGATCACGCCGATATTGTTTTCGATGCTGATCTTCGTCCCGTAGGGCTCAGACCACTTCTGCAGATCGGTGAGGATTTTCTTGGCCACCTCGGGTGATGGCGTTTGGGGAATGCTTGAGCGCGACCAGGGCGTCTTGTTCTGATCGACGCCGAGATCCAGCGGGTAGATGCGGATTTCGACGAGCTTGCCATCCTGATACTTCGTCCGGGCGACGTAGGCGGTCAGGTTGATGAACTGCTGGAGCCAGGAGTTCTGCGCCTCGCTCTCTTCGATGTTGGTGACATTTCCCGGATTAGGCGGAGAGTCGTCGCTGCCAAAGCGCTGCACAGCGAAGTTGCCGTGGTTGTAGAAGATTGGACGGCCCTTGTAGATCTCAATGCCCTGCATGGTGTGGTTGCCATGGCCCACATACATGTCGGCGCCATTGTCGATCAGCTTGTGCACCAACTCGACCAGGTAATCGGGCGGGTAGTGATCCTGCGAGTAGGCCTGGAACGCGAAGCGGTTCTCATGCACGTGCATGGTGAATATCACAAAGTCGGCGTACTCCTTGGCGTTGCGTACGGCCAAGATTTGTGACGCCACGTCGGTGGGGTTCATCTCGTAGTGGAAGGCGCCGGGCTTTTCCGCGACCATGTAGTTCTTCCCGAGGAAAACCAGGCGTCCGGGGCGATCGACCGGAAGGTCGGTGGGCCGAGCGAGATCCGGCTCATTGCGGCGCGCCAGGACCGAGTCTCGGATCGCCTTCAACTGGTCGAACTGTTCTTGGGTGACCGTGTTCCAGACGGTCAGGCGCAGTGGATTCATGCCAGGGCGCTCGCCGACGTCGGCGCCGTCCTTGTTGGTCGCCGCGGGCCCCGTGGCCACCGCGCCGATCGGGAACGCGGCGATCGCCGCGACGCGACCTTGCGGGAGCTCCTGGAAAACCGGCTGACGGGCGATGGAGAGGTTGGGCCCATAGCCTGGGCGTTTAATGCCAACCTCGTCGAAGTATTTGATCGTCGAGACCTGGGCCGCCTCCCCCCCATCGGCTTCACCGGGAGCGACGATGTCGAAGCCAAGGTCGGCGAGATCCTTGGCCAACTCCTTTGGCGCCCAGTTGTTGCCGTAGCCGTTGGTCCCCGCCCATTGCCGCCGATCGACGAGGAATCCCTCGTGGTTGCCGATGGTGGTGTCGGCGCTCTTGAGGATTTCACGGATCGCCGGGCTGATCCGCGGTCCAGCCGGCTCCTGGAACAGTAGGTCGCCGGTCGAGGTGACGACATAGGTTCCGGTCATCTTGTTGGCGAGTTCCTTGGTCAGGTCCCGCCAGGGGTAGGTCTTGCGATCGACCTGACCGCGATAGGGCTGCGCCTGGGCGTGCCCACCCGCGAAGGCGACAACCGCGAGCGCGCCGATCAGCGCCAGTCGCGCCAGGTTGGACATCCCAGATCGCGTCGCTCGGAACAGAGCCTCCCGCATGTCTTTTCTCCGTGCCTTCTGTAACCGCCGAGGCGGCCGGGTTCGTGGTTGTCTTGTATTCACGGCGCGCCGTGGGAACGGATCCCAAGTCGCCATAGAACGTGGCGTCAGGTGGCCGCAATTCTTGCGCCGCGGCGGCTTCCGAAGGTCACGGCGGCCAGCAGGCCGACCAGCGCGGCGATCGACAGCCAGACCCCGGGGATCGCACGGTCGTTCGTCGCGTGGATCAGGTAGGTGCTGATCGCCGGCGTGAAGCCGCCGAAAATGGCGGTCGCCAGGCTGTAGGCCAGCGAAAACCCGGCGGTGCGGACGTGGGTGGGCATGATCTCGGTGAGGAACACGATCATCGCGCCATTGTAGCTGGCATAGACGACCGCGAAGAAGAGCTGCACGGCCAGGAGCCGGCCGAAGGACGGGTCACTGACTAGCCAGTTCATCATCGGATAGCCCGAGACCAGCGCGACCAGCGCCGCGCCGATCAGCAGCGGCCGGCGACCGATCCGGTCGGAAACCGCCCCCATGATGGGGAGCATGACAAAGTTGGTCAGGCCAACGCAGAGCGTAACGAGGAAACCGTCCGCCGCGGTCAGCTTGAGCACCTTGCTGCCGTAGGTCGGGGTGTAGGCGGTGATCATGTAGAAGAACACCGTGGTCATAACCGCGATCATCATCCCCCGCAGCACGAGGCTGTAGTTGGCGGCGACGATCTTGAAAACCTCATGTAGTTCGGGGCGTTCGGTGCGCTGCTGGAAGGCCGGGGTCTCCTCCAGGAACCGCCGGATGACCAGCAGGAACGGCACCATCAGGCAACCGATGACGAAGGGAATCCGCCAGCCCCATGCGGTGACGTCCTCCGGGCTCATGGCCTGGTTCAAGAGGAAGCCGATCAGCGCCGCGAAGACCACCGCCACCTGTTGGCTGGCGGATTGCCAGGCCACATAGAACCCCTTGCGACCTGGCGTGGCGATTTCAGCCAGATAGACGGAGACCCCACCGACCTCGACGCCCGCCGATAGGCCCTGGATCAGTCGGCCCAGGAGGATCAGCAACGGCGCAAAGAGGCCGATCTGCTGGTAGGTGGGCATGAGGGCGATGGTCAGCGTGCCGACCGCCATCAAGGCCAGGGTGAGCATCAGGCCTTTGCGACGGCCGTGCTTATCGACATAGGCCCCCAGGACGACCGCCCCCACCGGGCGCATCAGGAAGCCGGCCCCGAAGGTCATCAGGGTCAGCATGAGACCGGCGAATTCGTTTCCGGTCGGAAAGAAGCTCTTGGCGATCGCGGGCGCGTAATAGCCGAACACCATGAAGTCGTACATTTCGAGGAAGTTGCCGCTCGAAACGATGGCGACGGATTTGATCTGCTTGAGTCGGGTGGGCTTGACGTCCACGGAAGTCTCCAGGAATGCGCGCTCGCTAGTGCAGCGAGAGGTCACGGCCGCCCTTGGGGCGGCCGCATGGGATTAGAAGCGAAGACGAACGCCGACCCGCCAGCTGCGGCCGACCTGGTCATAGAGGCCGGTGTCTGTGGACAGCGGCGTGGCCCCGGTCGGGTCCGGCGCGAAGGCGGGATCACGGTCCAGCAGATTCTGGACGTTGACGTAGACCTCGGCGCGCTTGCTGAACTCGTAGCTGACCTGACCGTCGAGATAGGCGCGGTCGGCGACATGATTGAAATTGGTGGTCACGCCCTCGATGAAGGTGCGGTTCCAGACCCAGTCGCCGATGTAGCGGCCTTGCAGGCGAACCTGCCAAGGTCCCTTCTCGTAGGTCGCCGCCAGCGTGGCCCGCCACTTGGGAATCCCGTCGGCGCCTGCGTCGTTGATCGTGATCGGGACCAGCGGGGAAATGGTCACGAGCTCGCTGAGGTAGCCGGCCACCATGCGCAGGTTCAACGAGCCTGGATCATCGCCCAGCAAGCTCGTGGCCCAGCCGAAGTCCGCCAGCTGCATCTTGTAGCCGACCTCGATGTCGACACCGTCGATCTTCTGGACCGTGAGGTTGAAAGGCGAGGTCCGCGTGCCGATGACGGCCTTGCTGGCGTCGCGGATCACGAAGGCGCAGATCGGTGAATTCTGACCCGCCAGGTTGCACTGCTGCACGGCGTTGTTGCCGCCGACATTGCCGATCGCGTCCTTGATCCGGATGGCGTAGTAATCGACGGCCATGTTGAAGCCCGGCAGCCATTCGGGCCGATAGACGAAGCCCATGACGTTCGTGTCGGCGATTTCGGGCGTGAGGTCGGGATTGCCGAAGGTCTTGTTGGGCACCGACAGATAGGTGCGCCCAGTGTAGAGCGTGTCGTCGATGGTGATGTTGTTCTGGCGGCCCGTGGCGTAGAGCTCGGTCAGGTTCGGCGCACGGATGTCGCGCGAGCGCGTGTAGCGCAGGCGCAGCTCACGGGTCAGCGCCCAGTTGACGCCCGCCTTCCAGGTGTTGACCCCGCCGCTGAAGGAATATTCGGTGTGCCGGGCGGCCAGGTTCAGGCTCAGATCCTTGGCGAGGAACACGTCCTTGAGCACGGGGATGTCGGCCTCGACGAAACCTTCCTTGGTGTTCGACCGGCCATAGAAGGCCTGCGAATTGACCAGGCGATAGGCGCCGGCTTGCGAGAGCGGGTCGACGGCCAGCTTGGACTCGTCGTTGCGCATCTCGCCGCCTATGGCGATGGCCACAGCGCCGGCCGGTAGCTGGAACAGCTCGCCCGACACGCTGGCTTCGACGCCCTTCATCTCGGTGCGGCCCAGCGATGTCAGCTCGCCGAATACATATTTCAGGGACGCCGCGGATGGCGCGCCTTCGCCGAAGGGATTGAACGGCGCGCAGCCGGCGGCGGCGGCGTTGAAACTGGACCCCGGCAGGGTCGCGCGGCAGACCACTTGACCGTTGACGGGGTTGATGACGGCGTCAGCCGCAAAGCCCATGCGCGCGGTGATCAGATTGTTGACGACATGGCTCTTGTTTCGGTTGACGCCTTGCTGGGCGGTGAGCTCCCAATGCCAGCCGCCAAGCTCCCCCTCGATCCCGGCCAACACCCGGACGGTGTTGTTCATGTTGAGGGTCTTGGTCCGTCGGTTCTCCTCGAGGGTCAGACGGTTGAGCATCAGCCGCGGCACCCCGGCGGCGACCATCTGGGCGACGAGGTCTGGGGCGACCTGACCCAAGAAGGCGTTGTCGCGCTGGATGGTCAGGGTGTGGGTCGTGGGGCTGTTGTCCAGGAACGACTCGGTCGCGCCATACGAGGCCTCCACGAAGGCGTTGATGTCGGGCGTGATGTCGAAGCTCGTCCGCGTGAAGAGGGTCGAGCGCTTCAACGGGCGCACGATCTCCTGCCCGGTCGAGACCTGAAAACCGTCCCCGCCGGATTGGAAGCCGCTATTGAGTCCGCGGTCGGACGCCACGGTCCCGTAGTTGTACGCCGATCGCGCGCCGCCCTGATCGAACTTGATACCCTGGAAGAGCGCGTTGCTGGCGGCCGAGCCGCCCGCGCCGATGACGATCAATCCCCCGCGCGTGTAGGGCGTGCGCACGTCGGACGCGACGATGTTGGTCGGTCCGCCGGCGGGATTGGGGATGATGTTGGAGGCGTGGCGGCGGAACTCTCGGGCGTCGCCCCGAACGCCATCGTTCTTGAAGTATTCGGCGCCGACCAGCAGATGGCCGCGATCGTCCAGGAAGTTTGCGCCGTAGGTGACGGCCGTCTTGATCTCCTTGTTGTCGCCGTGCTCGGAGATGCCGTAGTGGCTGTCGACCTTAAGGCCCCGGAAGGACTTCAGGAGAACGAAGTTGATGACACCGGCCACGGCGTCCGAGCCGTAGGCGGCCGAAGCCCCGCCCGTCACGACATCGACACGCTCGACGACACCGGACGGAATGAGGTTGGAGTCGACGCCGCCTGCATTGTTGCTGGGGGTGAAGCGACGGCCATCAACGAGGGTCAAGGTGCGGTTGGAGCCCAGGCCACGCAGGCTCAGGAAGTTCTGGCCGCCGTTGGCCGTGCCGCCACCCGCCGTAGGGCCGCCGCCGACGCTCACCGAAGGCAGGGTCTGAAGGCCCGCGGCCAGGGTCGACGGCGCGGCCGCCGCCAGTTCGTCGCTGGTCTGGGCCGTCACGGGCGTCGGCGTGGAGAAGGTGGTCGCGCGCGCGATGCGGCTGCCCGTGACGATGACTTCGGAGACTTGCTGGGCGGCCTCCTGCGACCAGGCCGCGCCGGCCAGGGCCTGCACCGACAGGATCGACGTGGCGCAGAGCCACAGGCGTGGGTTCTTCATGGTTGGTCCTCCCCGATGGAGCCAGCTTTGGACTCCATTCGTTGTGCGACTCCTGAGGAGTTCGCGGTTGACCAAGCCTAGTCCGAACTTGCTGTCGTGAGCCTGTCGCGGCGACAGGGCGCTTTAGCGCACGCTGGGGAACACCGCCTTCTTCCATTCGGCGACCAATCGCCTTTGGCGAATCTGATCGAGGTTTGCGATCAGGACGGGGCCGACGTGGATGGCTCGCAAGTCGCTCGGATCGCCGTGCCGCAAAGCCCCCTGAAGGTCTGTGCGAACCGGCGTCATGTAGCGCTTGGCCAGAAGTTGCTGGCCATCCCGTGACAACAGGAAATCGAGGAAGAGTTTCGCGGCGGCGGGGTGACGGGCGCCCTTGGAGATGAAGGCGATCCGCGACATCACCAGGGTGTAGTCGTCTGGGAACACCACCTCGATGGCGGGATTGATGGCCCGCCATTCCAGGGCGTAGGAGCTCATCAGATTGTAGGCGAGAAGGTGCTCGCCGGTGCTGATGCGCCGCAGCATCTCCTCACCCGCGAGGTAGAATTTCGGATGGGTGCGCCCCAGGGCCCGCAGCATCTTCCAGGTATCGCGGCTGATCTGTTCGTCCTGGGTGAAGAACAGGAAACCGGTGCTGCTGCGCTCGACGTCGTAGCTGACGACCTTTCCCCGCAATGACCTGGCCTTGGTCGACAGCAGCCTCGTCAGGGCGTCATGCGAGGTCGGGACATCCTCCGCTGGCAGCAGGTGTTTGTTGTAGGCGAAGACGATGGGCTCGGCGGTGACTCCGTAGGCCTCGTTCTTCCACGTCGCCCAAGGCGGGATGAACGGCTTTTCCGGCGAGGCGTAGGCTTGGGCGTAGCCGTCGTTGACCAGCTTGATCTGCAGGTCCATCGCCGAGTTGAACACCAGATCGGCCGTCTCCTGGCCGGCGCCGGTTTCGCGCAGAAAGCGGTCATAGACCTCGCGCGACGCCAGGTGCGCGTACTGCAGTTCGATAGAGGGATAGCGTCGCCGGAACTCGGAAAGGACTTCGGCCACTTCGCGCAGGTCGGCGGCCGAATAGACCACGAGCTTGCCTTCGCGTTCGGCCTGGGCTTCGAGGTTGACGTAGGACCGCGGATAGCCTCTGCGTTGCCCATCGGCGTGCGCCGCCCCGCCGACCGAAAGCGCGGCGCCGCCCAACATCGCGAATGCGCGACGGGTCCAATCCAAAGCCATGCCGCCTCCCCGACGGACGTCTGCGCGTTCGCGCGATTCTTGGCCGACCGTTCGACGCCTTGTGCGTCGCCTTCATCGTGCTAGGCATGAGTAGGAACCCCAATCGGCTCCCAAGCCAAGAGCGTGGCGTGACAAGAATTCTACTCGTGGAGGACGATCAGGTTCTGGCGCGCGGTGTCGTTGCGGTTCTGCGCGACGCCGGGAACGCGGTCGACCATGTCGCGTTCGGCGGCGAGGTTGATGATATGATCACGACCGAGCCCTACGGCGTCGTCATCCTCGACCTCGGTCTGCCCGACATGTCGGGGCTGGACGTTCTGCGAAGCCTGCGG
Source organism: Caulobacter sp. (assembly GCF_035254145.1). Classification (GTDB taxonomy): domain Bacteria; phylum Pseudomonadota; class Alphaproteobacteria; order Caulobacterales; family Caulobacteraceae; genus Caulobacter. The sequence goes on from NZ_DATFAV010000128.1 coordinate 9,276, forward strand.
CGGCGGGGATCGAAGATCCCGATCCTGATCCTGACGGCCCGGGACGCCGTTCAAGATCGAGTGGCCGGGCTGGACGCCGGCGCCGACGATTATCTGCTCAAGCCTTTCGACACCGCCGAGCTCGAAGCCCGCATCCGGGCGCTCCTGAGGCGGGGAAACGGCGATCCCAGTCCGCTTCTGACGATCGGATCGCTGAGCCTGGACCGCGCCAGCAACGAAGCCAGGATCAATGGCCGGATCATCGACTTGCGCCGTCGTGAGGCCGCGGTGCTGATGAGCTTGGCGACTCGGGCCGGTAAGATCGTTCCCAAGGAACGGTTGGCGGCCGAAGTGTTCGATTTCGACGACCCGGTGGCGCCCAACGCTCTGGAACTCTACGTCGCCAGGGTTCGCAAAAAGCTTCAGCCTGATGGGCCGCGCATCCGCACGCTGCGTGGCCTGGGCTACATTCTCGAAACCCCTGGCGCGTGATCGGTTCGCCATCGGTCGTGCGACGCCTGCTTTGGGCGTTGATCGGCTCGCTGAGCATGGTTGCGATCGTGCTGGGCGCGGGCGGCGCACTGCTCATCCACGGAATCGCCGAGAGCACGTCCGATCGGATCCTGGCCGCCTCAGCGCGTGCGATCGCTGAAACCCTGGCCGTGGAGGACGGCGAAATCACGCTGGATATCCCGCCATTCGCTCTGGGTATGCTAGAGAACAATGAGCGCGACAACATCTACTACAGCGTTCGCCATGACGCCCGCCTGATCACAGGCTATCCCGACCTGCCTCGGATCGCGCCACCCCAGCAGGCCCTGGAGACGCCCTACTTCGCCTATGTCGACTACCGCGGCGCGCGCGTGCGCATCGCCGGTGAGGCGCGCCGTCTGCCGCGCATTCCTGGCGCGATCATCGTCGAAGTCGCTGAAACCCTCGACGCGCGGAAGGAACTGGCCAACCGAATGTTGCGCGGCCTCGTGATGCTTGAGGCGGCTCTGGTCGGGGTCGCTGCGCTGCTGGTCTGGCCCGCCGCGATGTGGAGCCTGAGCCCAGTGACCCGACTGAGAGAAACCATGGACGCGCGCGAGGCCGACTTCGCGCCCCTGCCGCTGGAGACGGTCCCGTCCGAACTCACCGGTCTGGTGACAGGCTTTAACGCCCTGCTGCGCCGCCTTGAATCCTCCGTGGAAGGCATGCGTCGGTTTACGGCCGATGCCTCCCATCAAATGAGGACGCCATTGGCCATCCTGCGCACGCATATATCGCTTGTCGGCAAGCACGGCCTCGAAAGCCCAGTCGGCAAGTCCTCCTTTGAGGATGTTCTTCACGCCACCGACCGGCTTCAGGCGCTGTTGACCGGACTGATCGCCCTGGCTCGCGCCGAGGAAGCCGCCGCGCCGGTCGGCGCGCAGTTGATCGACTTGCGGCCGGTCGTTGGTCAGGTGGTGTTCGACCTATCGTCGCAAGCCGACGGTGCGGGGGTGGCCCTAACCGCTAAGCTGCCACGGCGCGCGGTCCGCCTGGAGACCGACGCGGTATTGTTGGCTGAGTTGGTGTTCAACCTTGTCGACAACGCCGTGCGCTATAACCAAGCTGGCGGAACGGTGCTCGTCGCGCTTCGCGCGACGCCGGCGGGCCCCAGGATCGAGGTGATCGACGATGGCCCCGGCATCCCTCTGGAACAGCGTGAACTAGCGCTCAGCCGCTTCTATCGCCTTCCCCGGGACCAGCAACAAGCCGGAAGCGGCCTAGGCCTGCCAATCGTTGCGGCCATCTGCCGGAGACTGGGCGCAAGCCTCACCCTTGACCATGGTCCTCGGGGGCGCGGCGTCAGGGCGGCCGTGCAGTTCCCACCCGCGGTCACAACGCCTAGCCCGTGATCGAGACAAATTGTGGTCGGCGACAGCCACGCGACAGCTATTGGCGTCATGCTGTGTCCCAACGAGGGTAGCGCCGCCAGTTCTGCTCCCCGATCGCGGAGGGCGCATCATGGGGCTCATCGGTCCGACCGTCGTCTACTTCAGCACGGAGTGGAGTTCGACTGACGACAGCCTGACCCGGCGGTTGGCCGAAGCCGGCGTCGTGGTTCAGGCCTGTATGACTGAGGCGTTCGCCGCACCCGAGCGGTTGTCCCCGACGATCGCCATCGTCCACGTGCAGGCGCGGGGCGATCTGGATCTCGTTGCTCAGCTGTGCGGCCAGGCTGTCGCCGCCATAGTGGCCTTGACCCCCGCCGCCGAGAGCGACCTGCGCATCGAGGCCTTGGAAATCGGCGCTGACGACGCCGTCGATCGCGGGATTACCGGCCGCGAACTTCTCGCTCGCATTCGCAGACTACGAAAGCTGTCGAAACCCTATCGTTAGCTCCATCGACAGGACGCCGTCGACTTTGCTTACGCTGACAGTGTCGAAGCTTGCCGTGCAGCTAATTAGGACGGCTCAGAGAAGAGGCCGCTGTCACGGGTCATATTTGAAGGTCCCGTTGGTCGTTGTCCGAAAAGCCTCAGAGTTGATGGCCTTTGAGCGTCAAAGTTTCTGCCTTTACGACCTGGGCGTCTCGACCTTCCTGATCCGGGGCTTCGATCCGGTCGAGGACGCCATCGGCTATGGCCGCGACCTGATCCCGCTGGTCCGCCGGCTGGTCGCCGAGCGCGACGCCAACCCGACCGCCGTGGCGAGCTGAGCCATGGCTTACGACGCCGCCTCGCCGTCGCGGTCCGCCGCGCCAGTCCGGGCCGACTTCCCAAAGCAGACCGACTTCAAGGAGGTCCTGGCCCATCTGGCGGGCGGCGTCGCCATCATCTCGTGCTGGGACGGGGAGACGCCGCGCGGCCTCCTGGTCAGCTCGATCACGGGCCTGTCGGTCGAGCCTCCGCGCTTCCTGTTCTGCGTCCGCAAGGAAGCGGGCTGCCATGACGCCCTGGTCAAGGCCTCGGATTGTGGTGTGGCGTTGCTGGCCAGGGATGATGAGGAAGAGGCGTGGCGTTACGCCAGCTCCGCCCGCTCGCCGGAGCGTTTCTCACCGGAACGCTGGAGCCTCGCCCCTTCGGCGCCGCCTGCCTATTATGGAGGGGTGGCTCGCGCGCACTGCGTCACTGATCATGTAGTCGACGCCGGAACCCACTCGATCTTGGTGGTTACGGCCAAGGAGAGCATCCTGACGCCGGCGCAGCCGCTGGTGGCCTGGAATCGAGGCTTTCTATAGCAATGACCGATCGGCCCGCCGTCGCGCCATAGTTGCCCCCTCCGCGCCTGCGGCGCGGGACGCTGCCTGGTGACAGGCAGATCTTTCAGAAATATCTACTACCGGCCGATCAAGCCGCGACCCGGGCGTCCAGCGCTTCAAGCCTGACGAGGATGCGGTCCAGGGTCGATCTCTTCACCGGCCTTCCGTCGCGAAGCTTGGTCCAGGTCGTCTCGCTGATGGCGTAGCATTCGAACAGGTGCTCTCGCGTCACCGCCGGCAGGCGGGCGCGCAGGCGTTGGAAGATTTCTTGCGAGGCGGTGACGGTTTCAGCCATGGGACAGCACGTTGGAATGACGCATAGGAAGATGTCTCTACCGCGTCCCTATGACGGTGTTGTTGAACGACCTTATTTCAACGCTGCTACGTAGGGCCAAGTTTTCGTCAAAATCACGAACGGCGGGCGATCGGTGGCGATATCCCCGTCAGTCGCAGGATCCAGTCACAGGATGAAGCGCATGCCGTCGTAGGCGGGTTCCACGCCCGCGGGCAGTTGCGCCGCCAGCGCGTTGAAATCCAGGTCGATGTGCAGGTTCGTCAGGATCGCTCGTTTCGGCCGGGCCTTGGCGATCCACTCAAGCGCCAGCTCGACATGCGCGTGGGTGGGATGAGGCGTCCAGCGCAACGCGTCGACGATCCAGACCTCCAGATCGGCCAGGTCCGCCCAGCTATCGTCGGGAATGGCGCGGACATCGGGCGTATAGGCGACGTCCCCGATCCGGTAACCGACGGCGCGGATCTCGCCATGGTCGACGTCGAACGTATGGACGGCGATGTCGCCGCTGGGGCCGGCGACGACGAAGTCCTCGCCGAGCGGCGGGATCAGGCGCGGCTCGCAGATCGCCGGATAACCGCCCTGACTGTGGAAGATGTACTCGAACCGCTTGAGCAGACCGTCGTGCGTCGCCTGGTCCATATAGGCGGGAATGCGGACGCGCTGGTTCAGAAAGAACGGCCGCAGATCATCCACGCCGTGGGCCTGGTCGGCGTGGTCGTGCGTGAAAAGCGCCGCATCCACCCGTCGCACGCCCGCCGCCACGGCTTGCAGGCGCAGGTCGGGCGCGGTGTCGATGACGACCGTGGTCTGATGGAGCGGACCGCCCTCCCCCGGACGCCGGACCAGCAGGGAGCACCGGGAACGATGGTTCCGGGGTTCGGAAGGATCGCAGTCGCCCCAGTTGCCGTCGGCGCGGGGAACGCCGCCGGACGAGCCGGAGCCCAGGATCGTGAACTCCAGCGGCCCCGTCATGCCCGGGGAATCCGGTCGAACAGGTCGAAGAAGGCGTCCTCGGTGCGCTGTTCTGTCTCCGACCGGCTCCAGCCGCGGATCTCGGCCAGCTTGTCGTAGATGTGGGGCAGAAAGGCGGGCTCGTTGCGGCGGCCCCGCATCGGCACGGGCGCCAGATAGGGGCAGTCGGTCTCGACGATGATCCGATCGGCTGGCATGTCGCGGATGATCGCCCTAACCTCTTCCGCCGCCTTGAAGGTGGCGATGCCGGAGACCGAGAACCAGGCGCCGAGCGCGGCGGCGCGCCGGGCCAGCTCGGGGCCGCTGGTGTAGCAGTGCATCAGGATCTTGAATGGCCCCGCCGCGTGCTCGGCCTCGAGGATCTCGGCCATCACCTCGTCGGCTTCCCGGGTGTGCACCACCAGCGGCAGTCCGCTCTCGCGCGCGGCGACGCAATGCTGGCGGAAGACCCTGGCCTGCACGTCCCGTGGCGAAAGATCGTAGTGGAAGTCCAGGCCGCACTCGCCGATGCCGATCACGCGCGGACGGCTGGCCAGCTCCACCAGACGGGCGGCCGTCAGGTCGGGATCTTCCTTGGCTTCGTGCGGATGCGTGCCGACCGTGCACCAGATGTCGGGCTCGGCCATGGCGATCGCATGGACCGCCTCGAACGAGGAGACCTTGTCGCAGATCGTGACCATCAGGCCGATCCCGGCCTCGCGGGCCCGGGCGATCACGGCGTCGCGATCCTCGGCGAACTGCGGCGCGTGGAGATTCACATGGCTGTCGATGAGCATGCGGCTCACATCGCCGCCTTGGACGCCGCGCGCAAGTCCGAGATGACGCTCCAGAAGACATCGCCCCGGTCGAGATTCACCGCCTCGGCCTCCCCGGGCGCGCTGGATAGCCGCTCCCAGGCCGCCGCCCAGCGATCCAGGGCCGGCGAGGTCTTTCCGTCGGCCACCACCTGGGTGGCGAAGATCCGCACCTGATCGGCCAGGCGGTCCATCAGCAACTCGAACCGCGCCGCGCCCTCGGCCCCACGGAAGGTGTCGGCCATGGCCAGCAGAGCGCCCTCGTCGATCTTGGGCAGGGCGCGGAGGATCTCGTTGGCCGCGTCGTCGATGGCGATCGCGCCGGAGGCGGCCAGTTGCAGCGCCTTTCCGGGCGCGCCATGGGCCATGCGCGCCAGGCGTTCGGCGTCCTTGTGCGGCAGGTCGGCCATGCGCTCGACCATGTCGGCGGCGGCCTGGACGCCCGGCGCCGGAACCGCGAGGCGGCGGCAGCGTGACCGGATGGTCGGCAGCAGCTTTCCAGGCGCGTGGCTGATCAGCAGGATCACGCCCCGGGCCGGCGGCTCCTCCAGCGTCTTCAGCACC
>NZ_DATFAV010000129.1:0-17754 GCF_035254145.1 Caulobacter sp.
CTTCAGCGACGGTTGGCCCACGCCGACGGGCACGCCCTGGCCGGACTTGCCGCAGACGCCGATGCCCGGGTCGAAGTCGAAATCGTTGCCGATCATCGTCACCTTGGTGAGAGCGCTGGGGCCGTCGCCGATCAGGGTCGCGCCCTTCACCGGCGTCGTCACCTTGCCGTCCTCGATCAGGTAGGCCTCGGTGCACTGGAAGACGAACTTGCCGTTGGTGATGTCCACCTGGCCGCCGCCGAAATTGGCGCAGTAGAGGCCGCGCTTCATCGAGGCGATCATCTCCTGGGGATCGTCGTTTCCGGCCAGCATGCCGGTATTGGTCATCCGGGGCAGGGGCATGTGGGCGTAGGACTGGCGGCGACCGTTGCCGGTGGCCTTCATGCCCATCAGCCGCGCGCTCATCCGGTCGTGCATGTAGCCGACCAGGACGCCGTCCTCGATCAGGATGGTGCGTTCGGTGGGCGTGCCCTCGTCGTCGACGGTCAGCGACCCCCGGCGTCCGGCGATCGAGCCGTCGTCGAAGACGGTGACGCCCTTGGCCGCGACCCGTTCGCCGAGGCGGCCCGAGAAGGCGCTGATCCCCTTGCGGTTGAAATCGCCCTCCAGGCCATGGCCGACGGCCTCGTGCAGCAGCACCCCGTTCCAGCCGGGACCCAGGACCACGTCCATCTCGCCCGCCGGGCAGGCCACGGCGTCGAGGTTGACCAGAGCCCGGCGAAGGGCCTCGTCGACCTGGTCCTGCCACTTGTCGGGGCTGATCCAGGCGGCGAAGCCGGCGCGGCCGCCCGCCCCGGAATTTCCGGTCTCGCGACGGCCGTCCTTCTCGACGGTGACCTGGACATTGACCCGCACCAGGGGGCGCACGTCACGGATCAGGCGGCCGTCGGCGCGCAGGATCTCGACGATCCGCCGCTCGCCGGCCATCGAGGCCATCACCTGCACCACCCGCGGGTCGCGGGCGCGGGCGAAGGCGTCGATCTCCTGCAGCAGGGCGACCTTGTCGGAGAAGTCGGGCGAGGCGACGGGATTGTCCTCGCCATAGAGCTTGGCGTTGGTGGCGCGCGGACCTTCGGCGGCCACGCCGGCGTGGCCGCGCTTGGCCAGACTGGCCGAATCGGCGGCGCGGCGGATGGCGGCCTCGGAGATCTCGGCGGCATGGGCGTAGCCCGCGGTCTCGCCAGCCACCACGCGAAGGCCGAAACCTTCGCCGCTGTCGTAGGAGGCGCTCTTCAGGCGGCCGTCGTCGAAGACGAAGGACTCGCTCTCGGACCGTTCGAGGAACAGTTCGCCATCGTCGGCGCCCGCCACGGCCTCGCCCAGAACCTGGCGGGCGCGTTCGGGGTCGACGCCGGCGGCGTCCAGCAGGGACAGGGAAGAGGCGGGGAAGGGAGCGTTCATGACCTACAGGTAGGCCTTCCGAACGCGTCCGTCACCCCGCCCCTTTTGTCGCGGATCAGTACTCGCGGCGGATTTCGCCCGAGCCGGTGACTTCGCTGCTGACGGTCTTGGGCTCGGTGCGCAGCTCGACGTCGCCGCTGCCCGAGATCGCGATCTTGGCCTTGGTGGTGGCGAAGATCGCGCCGCCGCCGCTGCCGGAAACATCGACCGTGGCCTCCTTGGCCTTCAGGTCGGAGAGGTCGACGTGGCCCGAACCGGAGTTGTCGATCATGGCCAGATCCACGCGCCCCGCCGCCTCGACGTCGCCGCTGCCGCTGACATCGACCGAGAAGGTCGGATGATCGTAGCGGCGGATGTCCAGGTCGCCCGAGCCGCGCACGTCGAACCTGGTGACGTCGGGGGCGATGACCGTGATCTTCACCCGCTCGGAGTCGCTTTGGACATGCACGCCGAAGGCGTTGATCGTGACGCTGGCCTGGTCGCGCTCGTCGCCGTCGGCCAGCGCGATGCGACCGCCGTCGACGCGCAGCCGGTCCAGATAGGCCTTCGGGCCCGAGGCGACGATCTTGGCTTCCGGACCCTGGACGAAGACGACGTCGACCGGCAAGTCGATCTGCAGCTCGTCCTTGCCCGTCCAGGGGAAGGTGCGGTCGACGCTGGGGGCGACCGATCCGCCTTGCGCGGCGAGCCGGTGCTCGGTGCGGATCACCTTGCCGTTGTGGCGGATGACGACCGTCTCGTCTCCGTTCAGCGGAAAGGTCCAGCCGTTGTTCAGGATCTGCGGGCCGGCGATGACGGCCACCCCGGCGAAGCAGCCGACGGCGAGCGCGAAGCTGGCCCCGGCGACGATGAGCGTGTTGCGGATCAGCATGGTCCCCTCCTCTTCCGCTTAGGCTTGTTCGATGGCCGGCTTGAGCAGCCGGTAGTGGAGGCGGGCGTACCAGACGACCGCGTTGAAGACTCCGACGGTGACCAGGGTCAGCAGGGCTCCAAGGCAGGTGGCCAGGCCCATCAGGCCCAGGCCCGCCAGGAAGGCGGTGATCGGGCCGCCGGGCGGTCCGGTCAGGGGACCGGCCGCGAACACCACGCCCCCGGCGAAGAAGACCGCCACCACGGCGACCAGCACGCCGAACAGAGCCCCCAGCACGCCCATCAGCACGGGCAGCAGGACGATCACGTCCAGGGCGCCCAGGCCCAGGAGCGCGATGACCGCCGCCATGGCGTTGGAGGGGTTCTTGCGCTCCTCCCACTGCTTGAGGCCGGCCTCGGCGCGCAGTTCGCGGGCCAGGCGGTCGGGATCACCTAGGGCGGCGGCCACCTCGGCCTCGCTACGGCCCGCGGCCATGGCGTCGGCGAAGTGGGCCTCGTGGTCGGCGACGATGTCGGCGATCGTGGTGACCGGCAGGCCGGCCAGGCCGCGGCGCAGGCGGGTCATGAACTCGGCCCGGGTCATGCGGCGGCTCCCACGATGGCGTTGACGGCCTGCGAAAAGGCGACCCATTCGGTCTTCTGCTGTTCGAGGCTGCGGCGCCCCTCGGCCGTCAGGCGGTAGTATTTGCGCGGCGGACCGCTCTGGCTTTCGACCAGATAGGTCTCGACCAGCCCATCCGACTGCATGCGGCGCATCAGCGGATAGATCGTCCCTTCCCCCATATCGATGTCCCTCGTGAGCCGGCTGGCGATCTCGTAGGCGTAGCTGTCGGCGTGCGAGAGCAGGGCCAGCACGCACAGCGCCAGCACGCCTTTCTTCAATTGGATTTCAATGGCTTCGGGCACGATGTCCTCGCCTCCTTCGATGCTCCTACGTACCGCATGGTACTGAGTATCGCAAGGTACCTGTCCATGAACGATACGTAATGATGCGGAAATGGTCGGACGGGCGGGGAGCGGCTGATTTGGAGCGGATGGGGGCGCGCGCACGCCAAGACCACGCTCAGAGTGTGGTCTCCGGCGCTTGGCAACCGCTAGCGATGCGCGTATGCAGCCTCCGATCGGCCCTTTCAGGGGCGGGCTGCGCGTCGACGCGTGTCTTTTAAGACGCCGTCGCTCGCACGACCGCATCGCGGGGTCGTAATATGCAAGTCGGCGGGACGTGACATTGATCACCGTCAAATCGCTGGCGAAACGGGCCGTGAGGGAAATGAAGGCGCAATTTTCGGGGATTCGGCGGGTCTTGACGGGCGCCAGCGCGCTCGCCGCCAGTGTCGTTTTCGCGGGGCACGCCCTCGCTGAGGATCTGTTGGGCCAGCCGACGCCGGGGGCGATCGATCTGCAACCCGCCGCGTCGGAGCTGAAGCACCACGCGATCTGGTTCCACAACATGGTCCTGCTGCCGATCATCACGGCGATCACGCTGCTGGTGCTGGGCCTGCTGATCTGGATCATCGTTCGCTACAACAAGAAGGCGAACCCGGTTCCGGCCAAGTTCAGCCACAACACCACGGTCGAGGTCATCTGGACCCTGGTGCCGGTGCTGATCCTGATGGTCATCGCCATCTTCTCGTTCCGGCTGCTGTTCCACTACAACGACATGCCCAAGCCCTACATGACCGTGAAGGCCACGGGCTATCAGTGGTACTGGGGCTACGAATATCCCGACCAGAAGGTCAGCGAGATCGTGTCGCTGCCGCTCACCAAGGAGCAGGCCGACGCCAAGAAGGTCCCGTACCTGCTGGCCGCCGACAACGCGATGGTCGTGCCGGTGAACAAGGTCGTCCGCGTGCAGGTCACCGGCGCCGACGTGATCCACGCCTTCGCCCTGCCGGCCTTCGGCCTGAAGATCGACGCCATTCCCGGCCGCCTGAACGAAACCTGGTTCAAGGCCGAGAAGACCGGCGTGTTCTATGGCCAGTGCTCGGAACTGTGCGGTGTCGACCACTCGAACATGCCGATCGAGATCAAGGTCGTGACCCAGGCCCAGTTCGACGCGTGGGTGAAGTCGAAGACGGCGCCGCCGGCTCCGGCCGCCGCGCCCGCCGAGGCCGCTCCGGCCGCCGCGACTCCCGCCTCGGCTCCGGCCGCCGCTCCCGCTTCCGCTCCGGCCGCGGCGCCCGCCGCGCCGGCGGCCTAAGATACGATCGCAGGATAAAAGTCCGATGGCTCACGCCGCTGACATCGACCATCACGACGGCCACGACGCCGATCACAAGCCGCCCTTCTTCGCCCGCTGGTTCTTCTCCACGAACCACAAGGACATCGGCACGCTGTACATCCTGTTCGCCATCATGGCGGGCATCGTCGGCGGCGCCCTGTCGGGCCTGATCCGCTGGGAGCTGATGGAGCCGGGCATCCAGGTGTTCTCCGACACCGGACTGCTGGCCCAGCTGGGCGTCTTCAAGGGCAAGCACGGCTACAACGCCGTGGTCACCGCCCACGCCCTGATCATGATCTTCTTCATGGTCATGCCCGCCATGATCGGCGGCTTCGGCAACTGGTTCGTGCCGATCATGATCGGCGCGCCGGACATGGCCTTCCCGCGGATGAACAACATCTCGTTCTGGCTGCTGGTCGCGGCCTGGACGCTGCTGTGCGTCTCGCTGTTCGTGGACGGCGGCCCGGGCCACGGCTTCGGCGGCGGCTGGACGATCTATCCCCCGCTGTCGACGATCGGCCACAAGGGTCCGGCCATGGACCTGGCGATCCTGTCGCTCCACCTGGCCGGCGCTTCGTCGATCCTGGGCGCGATCAACTTCATCACCACGATCTTCAACATGCGCGCGCCGGGCATGACCCTGCACCGCATGCCGCTGTTCGCCTGGTCGGTGCTGATCACCGCCTTCCTGCTGCTGCTGTCGCTGCCCGTCCTGGCCGGCGCCATCACCATGCTGCTGACCGACCGCAACTTCGGCACCCACTTCTTCGACCCGGCCGCCGGCGGCGACCCCGTCATGTTCCAGCACCTGTTCTGGTTCTTCGGTCACCCGGAAGTGTACATCCTGATCCTGCCCGGGTTCGGCATCATCAGCCACATCGTCTCGACCTTCTCCAAGAAGCCGGTCTTCGGCTACCTGGCGATGGCCTACGCGATGGTCGCCATCGGCTTCGTCGGCTTCGTCGTGTGGGCGCACCACATGTACACGGTCGGCATGAGCATCAACCTGCGCGCCTACTTCGTGGCCGCCACGATGATCATCGCCGTCCCGACCGGCGTGAAGATCTTCAGCTGGATCGCCACGATGTGGGGCGGCTCGCTGGACTTCAAGACGCCGATGCTGTGGGCGATCGGCTTCATCTTCCTGTTCACGGTCGGCGGCGTCACGGGCGTCGTCCTGGCCAACGCCGGCATCGACTACAGCCTGCACGACACCTACTACGTGGTGGCTCACTTCCACTACGTGCTGTCGCTGGGCGCGGTGTTCGCCATCTTCGCGGGCTTCTACTACTGGTTCGAGAAGATGTGGGGCGTGAAGTACAACGAGTTCCTCGGCGCGGCCCACTTCTGGATCATGTTCGTCGGCGTGAACCTGGTGTTCTTCCCGCAGCACTTCCTGGGCCTGCAGGGCATGCCGCGTCGCTACATCGACTATCCGGAAGCCTTCGCGAAGTGGAACTACGTTTCCTCCGTCGGCTACATGGTCACCGTCGTTGGCGTGGGCGTGTTCTTCCTGGTGCTGATCGAGGCCGCGATTCGTCGCCGCCCGGCCGTCGCCAACCCGTGGGGCGAAGGCGCCACCACGCTGGAATGGACCCTGTCCTCGCCGCCGCCGTTCCACCAGTTCAGCGAACCGCCGGTGATCAAGGAAGACAGCCACCACTAGGCTGGCTGTCCTGACGAGACCAAGCGGGGGCGCGGTCGGGATCCATCGGGTCCGGGCCGCGCCCTTCGCCCATCGAGCGAGATCCTTCGCCGTTCGAGATACTTCGCCGTTCAAGCGAGATACAAAAGCACTCAAGTTCCCATGTCGAAGATCGCCGCCATGACCCCGGAGACCGCCTCGTCCAAGACCGTGGCGGACACTTCGCAAGCCGCTCGCTGGCAGGACTACTTCCAGCTGATGAAGCCGCGCGTCATGTCCCTGGTGGTGTTCACGGGGCTGACGGGCCTGCTGGCCGCGCGCGCGCCGATCCACCCCATCCTGGGCGCGGTGGCCGTGCTGTGCATCGCGATCGGGGCCGGCGCCTCGGGCGCGCTGAACATGTGGTACGACGCCGACATCGACCGGCAGATGCGCCGCACGCGCGGCCGACCCGTGCCCGCGGGCAAGGTCAAGGGCGAGGAGGCCGCCTCGCTCGGCGTGGTGCTTTCCCTGCTGTCGGTGATGTTCCTGGGCTTCGCCATCAACTGGTTCGCCGCCGGCCTGCTGGCCTTCACGATCGTCTTCTACGCCGTCGTCTACACGATGTGGCTCAAGCGCTGGACGGCGCAGAACATCGTCATCGGCGGCCTGGCCGGCGCCCTGCCGCCCGCCATCGGCTGGGCCGCGGCCACGGGGCATGCGCCGCTGAACGCCTGGCTGATGGTGGCGATCATCTTCTTCTGGACCCCGCCGCACTTCTGGGCGCTGTCGCTGTACGTCACCACCGACTACGCCAAGGCGGGCGTGCCGATGCTGCCGGTGGTCAAGGGCGCGCGCGAGACCCGCAAGCAGATCCTGATCTACAGCCTGATCCTGATCCCGGTCTGCCTGTCGCCGGTGCTGACGGGCCTGGGCGGTCCCTTCTACCTGGCCGTGGCGGCCCTGGGCGGGGCGGTGTTCCTGATCCTGGCAGGGCGGGTCTTCGCCAGCAAGGCCGGCGACGCCGCCGATCCGCGCGTGGCCGACCGGGCCCTCTATGACGTCACCGAGGACGAACGGGCAGCCGGGGCCAAGGCCGCGCGCAACCTGTTCGCCTTCTCGATCCTGTACCTTTTCGCCCTGTTCGCCGCCCTGCTGGGCGAGGCCGTGGCGGGCGTCCGCGCCCTGGAGCTCTTGAAGTGAACAAGTCGGTCGGCAAGGACGCGGAACAGCAAGCCGCCAAGAAGGCGCGCGACGGTCGCAACGTCGCCATCGGTCTGGGCTTGGCGGCGTTCGTCATCCTGGTGTTCGTGGTCACCCTGGTGAGGCTCACTGGCAATGTCCACCCGCACCCCTAAGCCGGCCTCCAAGCCGCCCAAGGCGCCGCTGACCGCGCAGCAGGCCATGGCCCGCCGCAACGGCCGGGTGGCGCTGATCTGCGCGGCGGCCTTCTTCGGCATGGTCGGCGCGGCCTACGCCGCCGTGCCGCTGTACAAGCTGTTCTGCCAGGTCACCGGCTTCGACGGCACCGTGCGCAAGGCCAAGGCCAAGCCGACGCGGATCCTGGACCGCAAGGTCACGATCCGTTTCGACGCCAACCTCCGCGACCTGCCCTGGCGCTTCGAGTCGCTGCAGGCCAGCCAGGACATCCGCATCGGCGAGACGGGCCTGGCCTTCTTCAAGGTCACCAATCCGACCGACAAGCCCCTGACGGGCCGGGCGCTCTATAACGTGGTGCCGGAATCGGCGGGGCCGTACTTCCAGAAGCTGGAATGCTTCTGCTTCTCGAGCCAGACGATCCAGCCCCACCAGACCGTGGAGTTCCCGGTCGTCTATTTCGTGGATCCCCAATTCGCGGACGATCCCGAGACCGTGGGCAAGAACGAGATCACGCTCAGCTACACGTTTTTCCCGGCCGTCGAGGACGGAAAGAACAAAAAGGGTCAAGTCGCCGCGGCGACGACGCCCCGCATCGTCGAACCTCTTGGCGGCGCACCGTCGAGAGGGCTATAGCGTTTAACAAGATCGCGGCGCGGGGGGACCAGCGACCGTGTTCAGAGGGATATAAGGGTTAGCAGCAACATGGCCGGCGCCGTCAAACACGACTACCACATCCTTCCGCCCAGCCCGTGGCCCTTCGTGGGCTCGGCCGCCGCGACCGTCATGGCCATCGGCCTGATCGGCTGGATCAAGGGCGGCGTCCTGGGCATCGAGAAGGGCAACTGGGCCATCTTCGCGGCCGGCATCGCCGGCGTGCTCTACACCATGTTCGGCTGGTGGTCGGACGTGGCCAAGGAAGCCAAGGCCGGCGACCACACCCCGGTCGTCTCGATCGGTCTGCGCTACGGCATGATCCTGTTCATCGCCTCGGAAGTGATGTTCTTCGTGGCGTGGTTCTGGATGTTCTTCGAGATGGCGCTGTTCCATCACCACCGCACGCTGTCGTCGATCGAGGAAGTCCGCACCGCCTGGGCCACCTGGCCGCCGGCCGGCGTCGAGACCGTCTCGCCCTGGCACCTGCCGCTGGTCAACACCCTGACCCTGCTGCTGTCGGGCACGACCGTGACCTGGGCGCACCACGCCCTGCAGGTCGGCGACCGCAAGGGCGCCAAGTGGGGCCTGATCCTGACCATCCTGCTGGGCGCGCTGTTCACGACCATCCAGGTCTATGAGTACAGCCACATCAACCACGAGCAGCTGTTCTACTCGGAAGCGGCCGTGAACTCGGGTCTCTACGGCTCGACCTTCTTCCTGGCCACCGGCTTCCACGGCTTCCACGTGTTCGTCGGCACGATCTTCCTGATCGTCTGCCTGATCCGCCTGATGAACGGCGCCTTCACGCCCAAGCAGCACTTCGGCTTCGAAGCGGCCGCCTGGTACTGGCACTTCGTGGATGTGGTCTGGCTGTTCCTGTTCGCCTTCATCTACGTGATCTTCGGGGCTTCGGCCCACTAGATCGGACACACCGATGGGGCCCGGAACGCCGACCAGCGTTCCGGGCCTTTTTCGTTTCAGGACCCTGACGACGATGACCAAGACCAATCCCTACGCCGCCGGCGCTCGCGGCCTCTGCCCCAACTGCGGCGAGGGCCATCTGTTCGAGGGCTTCCTGAAGGTGGCCCCGCGCTGCGAGGCGTGCGGCTTCGATCTGGGCAAGTACGAGACCGGCGACGGCGCGGCGACCTTCGTTATCCTGATCGCTGGCACGGTCTGCGCCTTCGGGGCGCTGTTTTCGATGTTCGCCTGGAACTGGCCGGTCTGGCTGCTGCTGGTCGTGTGGCTTCCCGCGGTTCTGGCGCTCACCATGGGCCTGATGCGACCGGCCAAGGGGCTGATGGTCGCCGCCCAGGTGGCGCAGAAGGCCTCCGAAGCCGGCCGTGACCATGTCTGATCCCGCTTCGCCGGAAAGGAATGGCTCCGGGAAGGCGCGCTTCCCGATCGGCCTGACGATCGCCACGGCGATCGCGTTCGCCATCCTCTGCGGCCTGGGCGCCTGGCAGGTCCAGCGCCTGCATTGGAAACAAGGGATCCTGGCGCGGATCGAGGCCCTCAAGACCGCGCCGGCCATGCCTTTGGTCCAGGTGCTGACCGCCGACGCCCGCACCGAGGACCTGGCCTGGACCCGCGTGAGCGTCGACTGCGGCGACGTCGCTGGCTCGCCCCTGCCGCTGGTCTACGGCGTTCGCGACGGCGACGTGGTCTGGCGCGCCCAGGCCCCCTGCGCCGTCCTGGCCGGCCCCTACAACATGATCCTGGTGGATCGCGGTCTGATCCCGGCCCTGACCGGCCAGGTCGCGCCGCTGCCCCGGTCCTTCGACGCCCCCAGGCATGTCGTCGGCGTGCTGACCCCGATCGCCCAGCTGGGCGGCGACCGCGCCAAGGTTCTGGACCGCTTCCCGGGCCGCAAGCCCGCGCCGCTGGTGCTGATGGCCGAGCAGGAGACGCCCGCGCCCGCCGGGATCACGCCCGCGCCGCTGCCGGCAGAAATTTCCAATCGACACCTGGAATACGCCCTGACGTGGTTCGGTCTTGCCGTAACCCTGCTGTTTATCTATGCCGCCATGCTCTGGCGGAGAGTGAGACCCTGATGCGCTACGTGTCGACCCGCGGCCAGTCCGCGTCCATCGGCTTCCTGGATGCGGTGCTGGCCGGCCTGGCCCCCGACGGCGGCCTGTACGTGCCCTCCGAATGGCCCAGCTTCACGGCCAAGGAGATCGCCGCGTTCGCGGGCAAGCCCTATGCCGAGGTGGCCGCCGCCGTGGTCGGCAAGTTCGTCGGCGACGACATTCCGGCCGACGATCTGTTGGCGATGTGCGAGGAGGCCTACGCCACCTTCGCCCACACCGCCGTCGTTCCCCTGAAACAGCTGGCGCCCAATCGCTTCCTGCTGGAGCTGTTCCACGGCCCGACCCTGGCCTTCAAAGATGTCGCGATGCAGCTGCTGGGCCGGCTCTACGACTACGTGCTCGAGCGCCAGTCGCGGAAGATGACGATCATCTGCGCCACCTCGGGCGACACCGGCGGCGCGGCCGTCGAGGCCTTCCGCGGTCGCAAGAACGCCCGCATCGTCGCGCTCTTCCCCGAGGGGCGGATCAGCGAGGTGCAGCGCCGGTTCATGACCACGGCCACCGACGCCAACGTCGCCTGCGTCTCGATCCTGGGCTCGTTCGACGACTGCCAGGCGATCGTCAAGTCGGCCTTCCAGGACGATCAGTTCCGCCACGGGGTCGACCTGTCGGGCGTCAACTCGATCAACTGGGCGCGGATCGCGGCCCAGAGCGTCTACTACTTCACCGCCGCCGTCGCCCTGGGCGCGCCGGCCCGCGAGGTGGCGTTCGTGGTGCCGACCGGCAATTTCGGTGACGCCTACGCCGCCTTCGTCGCCAAGACGCTGGGCCTGCCGATCCACTCGATCACGGCGGCCACCAACGCCAACGACATCCTGGCCCGCGCCTTCGAGGACGGCCGCTACGCCCGCGGGGCCGTGGCCGCCACCCAGAGCCCGGCCATGGACATCCAGGTCGCCAGCAATTTCGAGCGCCTCTATTTCGAGGCCGTGCGCCGCGATGGCGTCGAGACCGACCGCGCCTTCCGCGCCTTCGCCGACACGGGTCTGCTGGACATCCCGCCCGCCGCCCATGCCTGGATGCGCGAGCTGTTCCGCGGCGTCTCGATCAGCGAGGCCGACACCGCCAAGACCATGCTGGCGACGCTGAACGAGACCGGCGAGATTGTCGATCCGCACACCGCCGTCGGCCTGGCGGCGGCGCGCGGCGTCGACATCAAGCCGTCGATCCCGGTCGTGGTGCTCTCGACCGCTCACCCGGCCAAGTTCCCCGAGGCGGTGCAGGCCGCCACCGGCGCGCCGCCGATCACGCCGCGCGCCACGCCTGACCTTTCCAAGAAGCCGGAAAAGTTCGAGCGCCTGCCGGCCGACGGGGCGGCGGTGAAGGCGTTTGTCCGCACCTTCGCGGCCAATACCTGAGCCGAAGCTGGCGTTTAGGGGCGCGAAGCCCTAGATAGCGCCCCTCATGACCGCTTCCCTCCGCATCCTGCCCAACGGCGTCCGTGTCATCTGCGACCCGATGCCGGGGCTAGAGACCCTGGCCCTCAGCGTGGTGGCGGGGCGCGGCGCGGCCTACGAGGATCCCGCTCGCTCGGGGTGGTCGCACCTCCTGGAGCACATGGTGTTCAAGGGCGCGGGCGCGCGCTCGGCCCGCGAGATCGTCGAGGTGATCGAGAGTGGCGGCGGCTCGATCAACGCCGCCACCGGCTATGAGCGCACCAGCTTCCAGGTCCGGGCGCTGAAGGGCGGTCTTGATCTTGGCATGGACGTCATCGCCGATCTCGTCCGCCGCCCGACCCTGGATCCGGCGGATCTGACGCGCGAGAAGCAGGTCGTCGCCCAGGAGATCGCCGAGGCCGCCGACGCGCCCGACGACTACGTCTTCGACCTGATCCAGAAGGCCAGCTGGGGCGACCACCCCGTGGGCCGTCCGATCCTGGGCCGCGACGAGACCGTCGAGGCCGCCACCGTCGATGCTCTGTCGGACTGGCGCGCGCAGCTCTACGCCGCCGACCGACTGGTGGTCAGCGCCACCGGCGCCGTCGACGAGGCCGAGCTGATGGCCGCCGCCGAGCGGGCGTTCGGCGACCTGCCGGCGACACCGGGCGCGCCTGTTCCGCCGGCCGCCGCCTTCGTGGGCGGCCCCCAGGCGGAGGCGCGCAAGCTGGAGCAGAGCCACCTGGTGTTCATGCTGCCGGCCTGCGGCTCGCGCGACCGGGACTATTTCGCCCTGCGGATCTTCGCCGAGGTCCTGGGCGGGGGCATGTCCTCGCGCCTGTTCCAGGAAGCGCGCGAGAAGCGGGGTCTGGCCTACAACATCGACGCCTACGCCGACACCTACGCCGACCATGGCGCTCTGGGGATCTATGCCGGCTGCGCGCCCGCCGACGCGGTCGAGACCGCCAAGGTCTGCGCGGCCGAGCTGGCCAAGCTGGTCGCGCGCATCGAAGACGCCGAACTGGCCCGCGCCAAGGCTCAGCTGAAGGCCCACATGTTCATGGCGCGCGAGCAACCGCTGTCGCGCGCCGAGCAGGGCGCCGGCCAGATCCTGCTGTTCGACCGTCTCTATCCGCCGGCCGAGCTGGCGGCCGAGGTCGAGGCGGTCACCGCCGCCGACGTGACGCGGCTGGGCCAGCGGCTGCTGGCCGGCGCGCGCGCCGCTTCGGCGGTGCTGGGGGCCAAGACCTCGCTGAAGGCGGGCGAGGCGTTCGACAAGACGTTGTTCTCGGCGGCGTGACGTCGGAAGGTGCGGCCGTGATCGATTTTCAGCCGTCCGTACGCTCGTGTTGCCGTCTTTCCTGAAGCCCCGTCCGACGCCACGGCTGCAAGGCCGTGAGGTCTATCTGCGACCGCCCCGGCCGGGCGACCATCGCGCCTGGGCCGCCTTGCGCGCGCGGTCGCGGTCGTTCCTGGAGCCGTGGGAGCCGACCTGGCCCGACCATGACCTGACCCGAGCGGCGTTCCGGGCCCGGCTCGCGGCCTATGCGCGCGAACTGGACCTCGACGAGGCCTATCCGTTCTTCGTCTTTCGCCGCGAGGACGACACCCTGGTCGGCGGGGTCCGTCTGTTCCACGTGCGGCGCGGCGTCGCGCAGACGGGGGCGATCGGCTACTGGGTCGGCGAATCGTTCGCGCGCAAGGGCCACATGGCCGACGCCGTGGAGACTCTGATCCGCTTCGCCTTTCAGGGGTTGGGCCTTCATCGTCTGGAGGCGGCGTGCATGCCCGAGAACGCCGCTTCGGCCGCGCTCTTGCTGAAATGCGGCTTTTCCGAGGAGGGTTACGCCCGCGCTTATTTGAAAATTAACGGCGATTGGCGAGATCATCGTCTGTTCGGCCTGGTGGCGCCCGAGTGAGTGCGGGGCGTCGCGGCTGGCGCGATTGGGACGGGTATGTCTTTTCGGACAGGTGAGCGACGGATCTGGGATACGACCGCCACGCTTGAAGCGTTGGGCGGCGCCGACGTCGCCCTGTGGATCTGGGAGCCCGAAGCCGACCGCCTGCGCCTGAACGGATCCACCCGGGCGCTGGGCCTTGGCCCGCTGGCGCCGGAATGTTCGTCCGCCGCCTTCCGCGCCCTGGCCCTGCCGCAGGACCGCGGACAGGCCGAAGAAGTCCTCAAGGTCCGCGAGCCCGGTCGCCCCGTCGTCGCCCGCTTCCGCGTGCGCGGCGGCGAGGTCTGCCTGTGGCGTGGCGTCTGGCTCGAGGACGGCGTGCGCGCGGCCGGCGTGGTCGCCGCCGAGACCAAGTTCTCCGCCTCCGAGCGTTGCGACCTGACCGGTCTTCTGGATCGTCGCAGTTTCATCGCGCGCGCTCGCGAGCGGCTGACCCAACCCGGGGTGCACGAACTGGTGGTCGCCGACCTCGATCGCCTGCGCCGCCTGAACGAGGCGCTGGGCCACGATCGCGCCGACCTGGTTCTGGCCGCGCTGGGCTCGCGCCTGGTCGCGGCCTTCCCGTCCGACACCCTGCTGGGCCGCATCGGCGAGGACGAGTTCGCGGTTCTGTGCACGCCGGAGGGCTATGAGCCGGCCGAGATGCTGCGCGTGGCGCTGGAGCAGCCGCTGCGCATCGCCGGCTTCGACATTCACCCGACCCTGTCGGTCGGCGCCGTCTCGGCCGAGGGCGGGATGGACGCGCCCGACGCGGCCGAACTGCTGCGCCGCGCCGAGCTGGCCGTCGAGGCCGCCGCCGCCGCCGGCCGTGGCGGGGCCGCCGCCTATGGCCGCTCGATGGAGACCGACGGCCTGTCGCGCCTGGCGCTGGAGGCCGACCTGCGCGGCGCCATCGGCCGTGGCGAGATCATCCCCTACTTCCAGCCCGTGGTGCGCCTGTCGACCGGCGCGCTGTCGGGCTTCGAGGCCCTGGCCCGCTGGATCCATCCGCGCCGGGGCATGCTGCCGCCCGACGAGTTCCTGCCGCTGATCGAGGAAATGGGGCTGATGAGCGAGCTGGGCGCGCACATGATGCACGCCGCCGCCCAGCAGCTGTCGATCTGGCGCGACTGCCATCCGGCCATGGGCGCCCTGACCGTCAGCGTCAATCTCTCCACCGGCGAGATCGACCGGCCCGGCCTGGTGAACGACGTCGCCGAGACCTTGCGGGCCAACCGGCTGCCGCGCGGCGCCCTGAAGCTGGAAGTCACCGAGAGCGACATCATGCGCGACCCCGAGCGGGCGGCCATGGTGCTGAAGACCCTGCGCGAGGCGGGCGCGGGCCTGGCCCTGGACGACTTCGGCACCGGCTTCTCGTCGCTGTCCTATCTGACCCGCCTGCCGTTCGACACGCTGAAGATCGACCGCTACTTCGTGCGAACCATGGGCGCCAACGCCGGCTCGGCCAAGATCGTCCGCTCGGTCGTCAAGCTGGGCCAGGACCTGGACCTGGAAGTCGTCGCCGAAGGCGTCGAGAACGCCGAGATGGCCCGCGCGCTGCAAGGCCTGGGCTGCGACTACGGCCAGGGTTTCGGCTACGCCCCGGCCCTGTCGCCGCAGGAGGCCGAGGTCTATCTGAACGAAGCCTATGTCGACGGCGCCGCGCCGGTGAAGGCGCGGGGATAAGGCCTTCAAAATCCTCCCCCTGGCGGGGGAGGTGGTCGCGAAGCGACCGGAGGGGGAAGTCTTGCCGACCTTGCTTCTTCCCTCTCCGTCGGCTGCGCCGACACCTCTCCCTTGGGGAGAGGATTTTCTCTTCTCTAAGCCCGTCCGGCCGTCGCCGACAGGTGATCGGCCGTGATCCCCAGCTTGGCCAGGGCGCGCGTCCACTTGTGCTCGTGGTCCTCTCCGAACAGCAGGCCCTCGTCGGCGTCGCAGATCAGCCAGGTGTTGTCGCGAAGCTCCTGCTCCAGCTGGCCTGGGCCCCAGCCGGCGTAGCCTAGAGCCAGGATCGCCTTGCGCGGCCGGCGCATGGGATTGGCCATGGCGTCGAGCACGTCCCGCGTGGCGGTCAGGCTGAGCCCGTCGGCGATCGGCAGGCTGGAGTCGGGCGAATGGAAATCGTCGGTGTGCAGGACGAAGCCGCGTTCGCGCTCGATCGGGCCGCCCAGCAGGACCAGGTCCTTCGGCGCCTGGATCTCGGACTTCACGCCAAGGCGCTCCAGCAGTTCGGAAACCGTCAGGCCGTCCACGGGCCGATTGACGGCCAGACCCATGGCCTGTTCCTCGTCGTGGGCGCACAGATAGAGCACCGCCCGCTCGAAACGCGGGTCCTCGATGCCCGGCATGGCCACCAGGAGCCGTCCGGTCAGGAACTCGCCATCGTCGTCGTCGATCATGCTGGCCATACGCGAAGCATTGGCTCTCCGTGTGACGCTTTCAAGTCTTGGACGTTCGAAACCGTCTTCGCCGCCCCACGTTCCTGCACGGCGCCTTGGCGACCGACCGCCGGGGGGATATCTCCAGACATCCATAACGAACCAACAGAGGAACAAGGCCCATGGCGATCAAGGTTGGCGACACGCTGCCGGCGGCGACTTTCATGACCAGCACGGCCGAAGGGCCGGTGCCGATCACCACCGACGACATTTTCAAGGGCAAGACCGTCGCGCTGTTCGCGGTGCCCGGGGCCTTCACCCCGACCTGCTCGGCCAAGCACCTGCCGGGCTTCAAGGAGAAGGCCGCCGAACTCAAGGCCAAGGGCGTCGACGCGATCGCCTGCGTGTCGGTCAACGACGTCTTCGTGATGAAGGCCTGGGGCAAGGATCAAGGCATCAGCGACGAAGTGCTGCTGCTGGCCGACGGCAACGGCGATTTCACCCGGGCCATCGGCCTGGATTTCGACGGCAGCAAGTTCGGCATGGGACCGCGCTCGCAGCGCTACTCCCTGATCGCCAAGGACGGCGTGGTCACCCAGCTGAACGTCGAAGAGGCCGGCCAATTCAAGGTTTCGTCGGCCGAGTACCTGCTGGAACAGCTGTAAGGGCTGGTCTGACACCGAAGCCCTCCCCTGACGGGGAGGGCTATCCCCCGACAATCCTCTCGCGCAGCGCCTGGACCTGCCTGTTCAGCGCCTCGAGCGCTTCACCGTCCATGCCCGAGCGCTCCATCAGCAGATCGCCAAGGCAGACCGAACGCTCCAGCAGGGCTTGACCCGCCGGCGTCATCGTCACCTCGACCTTGCGTTCGTCCTCGCGGCCACGCCGGCGCTCGACGAGGCCCGCGGCCTCCAGGCGCTTGACGAGGGGCGTCACCGTGCTGGATTCCAGGTCCAGTCGCGCCGCGACCCCGCCGATGGTCTGGCTGCCGTTCTCGCCCAGCACGCTCAGCACCAGATACTGCGGATAGGTCAGGCCCAGCTGGTCCAGCAGGGGCTTGTAGGCCCGCGTGATCGCCATGCTCGTCGCGTACAGGGTGAAGCAGATCTGCTGATCCAAGGGGCGCATCGGCGGCGTCTCCGTTTGTCACTGAACCTTGATTACCACGAAAAATGATATCGCGATAAAGAAATTCGTGGACATGGCCCGACTTCGGGTTTAAGTCACATCTCGTTATCGCGATAACGATTATCGCGAACATCAAATGAGGGATGATCATGAGCCAGTCGAACCAAGCTTCCCGCCGCGGCGTGATGACCGCCGGCTTCGGACTCGCCGCCGCCCTGCCGCTGGCCGCCCAAGCTGCTACTGCCCAAGCCGCTACAGCCCAGGCCCCCCATGGTCACGGCCACGCCGCCGCCCATGTCGCCGGCCGCGCCCAGAGCGGCTTCGTCGCCACCCAGGACGGCGTCCAGATCTTCTACAAGGACTGGGGTCCCAAGGACGCCCAACCGGTCGTGTTCCACCATGGCTGGCCGTTGTCGGCCGACGACTGGGACGCTCAGATGATGTTCTTCCTGGGCAAGGGCTATCGCGTCATCGCCCATGACCGTCGTGGCCACGGCCGCTCGACCCAGACCGACACCGGCAACGAGATGGACACCTACGCCGCCGACGTCATCGCCCTGGCCGACCATCTGGACCTGAAGAACGCCATCCACGTCGGCCACTCGACCGGCGGCGGCGAGGCGATCCACTACGCCGCCCGCGCCAAGCCCGGCCGCGTGGCCAAGGTCGTGCTGATCGGCGCGGTGCCCCCG
>NZ_DATFAV010000130.1:0-8207 GCF_035254145.1 Caulobacter sp.
CAACGGGCCGTTGGCCGACCGCCACCGGTTCACCCCACCGCCTTGATCGAGAAGCTCTGTTCGACCAGCATCGCCTGGCCGAAGATGGTCATGAAGGCTATGTCGGCGGCGTCGCGGCCGGTCGCGACCCGGACCAGCCCCTCGACCGGCGCCAGGCCCGTGGCGTCGACCAGCCACCAGAGGCCGCCCAGATAGACTTCGGCGATGGCGTGCAGGTCCGGCGGCTCCAGGCGCCAAGCATAGGCGCTGACGGCGCGGGCCGGGATGTCGGCGGCGCGGCACAGGCCGATGACCAGGTGGGTGAAGTCGCGGCAGACGCCCGCCCTGTCCACCAGCGTGTCGACCGCCGTCGTGCCCGCGTCGCTGACCCCGGCCTGGTAGGTCACATGCTCGGCGATCCAGGCCAGGATCGCCATCACCCGCCGCCCGCCCTCCAGGTTTCCGAACTCATGATGCGCGAAGCGCTCGAGCCGGTCGGAGGGGCTGTAGCGGCTGGCGCGCAGGAACGGCAGGACGGCGCTCGGCAGGTCGCGGATGGCCATGGCTGGCTCATCGGCCAGGTCGTGGGCGCGGGGCATGACCTCGACATTGGCGCGATAGAGCGCGTTGACCCGTCCCGAGGCGGTAAAGACCGTCCGCCGCTCGAACGTCACCGGGTCGTCGACGCGCGCGGCCTCGACATTGGGCCAGAAGGTCAGGGCCTCCGAGCGTACGGTCTGGTCAGGCCCATGCGCGGCCTCCACCAGAAGCAGGACCTCGCAAGGGTCGGGGAAGTCGTAAGTCAGCGAAGCTTCGACCTCGAAACGCATGGATTGTCCTGAGATCACGGATCGGCGCGACCGGGTCGGCCGCGCCATTCCGTATCAATTCCCCGGACCCCGATGGGTTCAGGACGTCGTGGCGGGCGTCGCCATGCCTGGAGCATTTTCCGATCCAACTGGATCGGTGAAATGCTCTAGTCTTTTGTTTTGACGCATTTACCGACGACGAGCCGGCATCCGCTTCGTCGGAGAATGCCCTAGCTCGTCTTGGCCATCTTCCGCGCCACGTACTTCTTCACCCGCTTGCGGGTCTTCTTCAGCAGCCGCCAGCGGGCCTTGCGAAGCACCATCTTCTCGGTGCGGAGCATCTGCTGCCAGACGACCAGCAGCACCTCCGGCTCGCGACGCATCAGGCGGCGGATCGGGAACACCAGCTTGGGATGGCGACGCTGCCAGCGGATGAAGGTCTTGCGGGCCTGGAACGAGTAGCGCAGCACGATCATCAGTCCGATGACCAGCAGCGGCAGGCCCACGTGCCCGGGCAGCGGCGTCAGGATCGCCCCGGCCAGGATCACCAGGGCGCCGAAGCCGATCGCGATCCAGCGGAAGGCGCGGGCGGCCGACTCGCGCAGCAACAGGGCCAGACGCGCGCGGCGGCGAACCCGGTGCTTGATGTCGATGGTGGCGACCGTAGCGTTCACCGCGAGACTTGCTTCGCGGCGCGGCGCTTGAACGACTTGCGCCAGCGGACGGCGACCCGCCACTTGCGCGGCACGACCAGCCGCTCGACGCGCAGGGCCTGCTGCCACGCCACCAGCACGACCTCGGGCTCGCGGCGCAGCAGGCGGCGCAGCGGGAAGATCAGCTTGGGGTGGGCGTGCTGGAAGCGAACGAACTGCTTGCGGGCCTTGAACGAGTTGCGCAGCACCAGCATCAGGCCGACCACGGTCAGCGGCAGGCCCATCGGCCCCGGCAGCGGCGCGATGACGATGCCGCCGATAACCAGCAGCACGCCGAGCGTGACCAGAATGACGCGCAGGAATCGCGCGATGAGCTCACGGGCGAGATCATCGGCGGTGCGGCGGGCGCGCGGCATGGCGAGGGCGAGAGCAGTCATGGGATGAACGAAACGGGCTTGCGCTTCGCCTGCTCCCTGGATCACCCAGCCAGCCCCGACGCGCACCACCGATATGTGGAGCGATGAGGGCGCCGTAAAGGCGCCCTTGGGTCGCAACAGGGGTATGGAGAATGCTATTCAGCCGCCAGTGGCGCCGCGGCCACAGGTTTCCACCTCAACCGGGGCTTGCGGGCGGCCATCGTCTCGTCCAGCCGCCGGAGCGGGGCGTGGAACGGCGCGCCCTTGAAGCGCTCGGTCTCGCCAGCCTTGGCCGCGCCAGCCAGAAGCCGCAGCGCCTCGATGAAGCGGTCCAGCTCCTGCTTGCTCTCGGTCTCGGTCGGCTCGATCAGCATGGCGCCGTGTACGACCAGAGGGAAATACATGGTCATCGGATGGAAACCCTCGTCGATCATCGCCTTGGCGAAGTCGAGCGTGGTCACCCCGGTGTCTTCCAGCCAGTGGTCGTCGAACAGGGCCTCGTGCATGCACGGCCCCTCGGGGAAGGCCGGGCTCATCACGTCCTTCAGGCGGGCCTTGATGTAGTTGGCGTTCAGCACCGCGTCCTCGGCCACCTGGCGAAGACCATCGGCCCCGTGGCTGAGCATGTAGGCGTAGGCGCGGACGAACATGCCCATCTGGCCATGGAAGGCGCTCATGCGGCCGAAGGCGGTCTTGGCGCCCACCTCGCCGGCGTGCTCGACCAGGGCGAAGCCGTCATGGCCGTGGACCAGCCAGGGTGTCGGGGCGAAAGCGGCGAGCGCCTCGCTCAGCACCACCGGACCCGCGCCCGGACCACCACCGCCGTGCGGCGTGGAGAAGGTCTTGTGCAGGTTGATGTGCATGGCGTCGACGCCCAGGTCGCCCGGGCGCACCCGGCCGACGATGGCGTTGAAGTTGGCGCCGTCGCAGTAGAAATAGGCCCCGGCCGCGTGGGTCAGGCGGGCGATCTCGACGACATCGCGCTCGAACAGGCCGCAGGTATTGGGGTTGGTGACCATGATGGCGGCCACGTGGTCGCCCAGCTTCGACTCCAGGTCGGCCAGGTCGACGCGACCATCCTGCGTCTGGGCGATCTCGACGACGGTGTAGCCGACGAAGGCCGCCGTGGCCGGGTTGGTGCCGTGGGCGCTGGTCGGGGCCAGGACGGTCTTGCGGTGGCCGTTGCCGGCCGCCTCGTGGGCGGCGCGGATGGCCAGGAGACCGCACAGCTCGCCGTGGGCGCCCGCCTTGGGCGACAGGGCGACGGCCGGCATGCCGGTCAGGGTCTTCAGCCAGTGCGCCAGGCGGTCCATCAGCTGCAGGGCGCCCTGCACCGTCGAGGCCGGCTGCAGCGGGTGAATGTCCGAGAAGCCCGGCAGGCGCGCCATCTTCTCGTTCAGGCGCGGGTTGTGCTTCATCGTGCACGAGCCCAGCGGATAGAGCGCCAGGTCGATGGCGTGGTTCTTTTGGCTGAGACGCACGTAGTGGCGGACGGCTTCCGGCTCCGACAGGCCGGGCAGGCCGATCGGCTCGGCGCGCAGCAGGCCGGCCAGGTCGTCCGACGGGGCGGTGGCTTGCGGCAGGTCGACGCCGGTCTTGTTCCAGCCGTCCAGTTCGAAGATCAGGGCCTCGTCCTGGAGGAGGCCGCGACCGCCGCTGAGGGTCTCATGACCGATGGCGCCTTCATTGGCGGCTTCGGGGCGCGTGGGGCGGCCGACGTTGTTCATGCTCATTGGCCCGTCACCTTGGTCAGCAGCTTGGCGAAGAAGGGGATGTCGATATCGAGCGTGGTCTCGGTGGCCGCGACCAGCAGCACGTCGTCCAGGCCCGCGCCGGCGTCGAGGCGCGAGAACGGCACGCCGGCGATGATCCCGTGACCGGCCAGGGCCTCGACGACCTCGTCGGCCTTGCCCGGAACGCGGATGGCGAACTCGTTGAAGAAGCGCGGGGTCAGGATCTCGACGCCCGGCACGGCCTTCAGGGCGTCGCGCAGGGCCACGGCCTTCTGGTGGTTCAGGGCGGCCAGCTGGCGCAGGCCCGTCTCGCCCAGCAAGCTCATGTGGATCGAGAAGGCCAGGGCGCACAGGCCGCTGTTGGTGCAGATGTTGCTGGTCGCCTTGTCGCGGCGGATGTGCTGCTCGCGGGTCGACAGCGTCAGGACGAAACCGCGCTTGCCGTCGGCGTCGACCGTCTCGCCGCACAGGCGGCCCGGCATCTGGCGGACGAACTTTTCCTTGCAGGCGAAGAGGCCGACATAGGGGCCGCCGAAGTTCAGTCCGTTGCCGATCGACTGGCCCTCGGCCACGGCGATGTCGGCGCCCATCTCGCCCGGCGACTTCAGCAGGCCGTACGAGACCGCTTCGGTGGTGACCACGATCAGCAGGGCGCCGGCGGCGTGGGCCGCTTCCGCGATCTTCGTGACGTCGGTGACCGTGCCGAACACGTTCGGGGTCTGGACGACCACGCAGGCGGTGTCGGCGTCGATGGCGGCGATCACCGCGTCCTCGGCGTCGACCGCGGGGGCCAGGGCCTCCGTCGCGACACCGGCCGCGTGGGCCAAGGTCTCGATGGTCTCGATGTAGTGCGGGTGGACGCCGCCCGACATCACCGCCTTGTTCCGGCGAGTGACCCGCTGGGCCATCATCACGGCCTCGGCCGCGCCGGTCGAACCGTCATAGAGCGAGGCGTTGGCCACCTCCATGCCGGTCAGGGCCGCGACCTGGGTCTGGAACTCGAACAGCACCTGCAAGGTGCCTTGGGCGATTTCCGGCTGGTAGGGCGTGTAGCTGGTCAGGAACTCCGACCGCTGGATGATGTGGTCGACCGTGGCCGGCACGTGGTGGCGATAGGCGCCGGCGCCACAGAAGAACGGTCCCTCCCCCGCGGCGCGATTACGACGGGCCAGGCCCGCCATCTCGCGCTCGACTTCCAGCTCGCCCGCATGGAGCGGCAGGTCGACGGTTCCAGAGCGCTGGGCCGAGGCGGGCACGTCGACAAAGAGGTCGTCGATCGACTTCACGCCGATCACGCCCAGCATCTCGACGCGGTCTTCTGGGGTCAGGGGGAGGTAACGCATTCTTTTCGTGCCCAATTTGTCATCCCGGCCGAAGCGAAGCGGAGAGCCGGGACCTCGGAAAGCGCGGCGCTTCCGGCGGTCCCGGCTCGGCCTTCCGGCCGTCCGGGATGACAGGTGAAGTTACAGCGTGGCCAGGAACGCTTCGTACGCGTCACGATCCATCAGAGCGTCGACCTCGGCCGGGTTGCTCAGCTTGATCTTGGCGAACCAGCCGCCGCTTTCCGGCAGGGCGTTGACGGTCTCGGGCGCATCGCCCAGTTCGGCGTTGCCTTCGATCACCTCGCCCGACACCGGGGCGTAGACGTCCGAGGCGGCCTTGACGCTTTCGACGACGGCCAGCTGGTCGCCCTGCTTGACGACCTTGCCGGCTTCCGGGGTCTCGACGAACACCACGTCGCCCAGTTGCTCGGCGGCGTAGGCGGTGATGCCGACGGTGGCCACGTCGCCCTGGACGATGACCCACTCGTGATCCTTGGTGAAACGCATCTGTGAGCCCTTCTTCTTGAGTTTAGCGCGCGACGGCCGCCAAAACCGGCGGCCACTTTTGGCTGTCGCGCTTTAGAGTTTGCGGACGTAACGGTTGGCGACGAACGGGGTAGCCACCACCTCGGCGGCCGCCTGCTTGCCACGCACGATGACCTTCAACTTCGTCCCGACGGCGGCATAGGCCGGGGGCGCGAAGCCGATGGCGATGGGGAAACCCAGGCTGGGGGCGAAGCCGCCGCTGGTGACCTTGCCGATCACCGCGCCGGTCTCGTCGGCGATCTCGGCGCCTTCGCGGGCCGGGGCGCCCTCCAGGACCTTCAGGTTCACGCGGACGCGCGTGAGCTCGCCGGCCAGTTCCTTGAGGATCCGGTCGGAGCCCAGGAAGTCGCCCGCCTCGCGGCGCGACTTGCCGACGGCGAAGTTCAGCCCGGCCTCGATCGGCGAGACCGTCTCGTCCAGATCGTGGCCATAGAGCGGCAGGCCCGCCTCCAGACGCAGGCTGTCGCGCGCGCCCAGACCGATCGGCTTGACGCGCTCGTCGGCCAGCAGGGTGTTCCACACCCGCTCGGCGGCGTCCGCCGGGACCGAAATCTCGTAGCCGTCCTCGCCGGTATAGCCCGAGCGCGAGACGATCGCGTCGACGCCGAAGGCGGTCAGGGCGCGGGCGTCCATGAACACCATCTGGGCGGCTTCCGGGATGTGGGCGGCCAGCACGGCGGCGGCCTCGGGCCCTTGCAGCGCCAGCAGCGCGCGGTCCTCCAGGCGGGTCACCGTGGCCTCGCCGGCCAGCTCGCGGGCGATGATGGCGTAGTCGTTGTCCTTGCAGGCGCCGTTGACCACGACGAACAGGCCGTCGTCGTCGGGACGCGCGGTCATCAGATCGTCGACGACGCCGCCCTGGGCGTTCAGCAGCACGCCGTAGCGCTGCTTGCCGGCTTTAAGGCCCTGGTAGTCGGCCGAGACGACCTTCTCGAAGCTCTTGGCGGGGTTCTCACCCCGGATGCGGGCTTGGCCCATGTGCGAGACGTCGAACAGGCCGGCGTGCTCGCGGGTCCAGAGGTGCTCCTTCAGCACCCCGTCCTTGTACTGCACCGGCATGGAATAGCCCGCGAACGGCACCATGCGTGCGCCCGCCGCCACATGGGCGTCGAAGAGGGGGGTCTTCTTGAGGTCTTGATCGGACACGGGACGGGCTCCAAGCGGGGTCGGCGAGACGGCCGGCTCTCGCCGACTGGTCGCGCCCCCGCTGTCCCTTGGGCCTGAGAGATTCCGGGACGTCGCGTCCCTTGCTCCTTCGGCGAGCCGCCCTTGCGGGAGGCCTCTTTCCAGCGTTCCTAAACTCGCGCGGTCCTTTTGCCTGAGCGTTTCCGGGGCGGTTGCGCCTTCGGCCTCGGGAGCGAATCCCGATGTCTCCCGCGAGGGTCCTCGGCTCTTTGGGCGACGCGGGGTCGAGAGTCAACGGCGGACACCGCCACTCGACCGACGATTGCGAACAATGCAGGAACGGAGTCAAACTTGAAGTCGCAAAATGCGACTTCAAAGAGCGGTCATGACCGAACAACCTCCATCGACGATCGACCAATCGCTCCATGTACTCGAACTCCGGGGCCAGTCCGTCATCTCGGACGTGGACTTGGCTGACCTGTTCGGCGTGGAGGTCCGCCGGCTGAACGAGCAGGTGAAGCGTAATGCGGAAAAGTTCGAGAGCTTCGCCTTCCAACTCACGACAGCCGAGTTCGCAGCTTTGAGATCGCATTTTGCGACCTCAAACGTCGGCAGGGGCGGCCGACGGTACAGGCCCTACGTTTTCACGGAGCATGGCGTCGTCATGGCCGCGACAATCGTGAAGTCCGAACAGGCCATCGCCGCCACGCGGTTCATCATCAAGGTCTTCGTCGAGGCTCGGCGCCGAGCCTTGGCCTCGGACGGTCGCAACCTTCCCAGCCTGATCGACGCGCGCCGCCTGCTTCCGCTGGAGAGCGAGACCCGCATCGGACTGATGGGCAAGCTGAGCAGCGCCCTCGGTCGGGTGCTGGACGCCATAGCCGATCCTGTGGCTCAGACGACCGTGCGCGAAAAAGCCCACGCCATCGCCGCCGAAGGCCTGCGCAGCATCAAGGAGTACTTGAAGAAGGCCGGCGTCCAGAACGAGAAGACCCTGGCCGAGGTGCGCAAGCTGCTGGCGGAGGCCGAGGCGGTCGAGGCCGAGACGGCCCAGCGCGTCACCGAGAACCAGCATCGGCAGCTGGCGCTGCTGGCCAAGCAGTTGCGGCTGGTTCTGGTCGCCCAGCAGTATCTCGAACGCGGCGGCGTCGAGGACCTGCTGTCGGTGCTGAAGGACCTGGAAGGCGCCTGAGCGCCCTCCGTTACATCCGTTCCGGCGCTTCGATGCCCAGCAGGTCCAGCGTCAACTCCAGTTGGCGCAGCGTCGTCTGGGCCAGGCTCAGGCGCGAGGCGCGCAGGGCGTCGCTGTCGGCGGTCATGATCGGGCAGGCGGCATAGAACTTCGAGAACGACTGGGCCAGCTTGTAGGCGTGCTCGGCGACGAAGTTCGGGGCCTTCTTGTCGTAGGCCTCCTGCAGCGCGCCCTCGAAGGCGTCGAGCAGCATGGCCAGGTCCCGCTCCGCCTGTTCGCCGATCACGATCTGGCCCGCCGTCGCCCCGGCCTCGGCGGCCTTGCGCAGCACGCTCTTGATGCGCACCGACTGGTACAGCAGGTACGGGCCGGTCTTGCCCTCGAAGCTGGTGAAGCGGTCGAGGTCGAAGACGTAGGACGTGCCGCGGAAGT
>NZ_DATFAV010000131.1:0-5056 GCF_035254145.1 Caulobacter sp.
CCCTCACCCCTCCGCGCGCGTCAGCTTCCAGCGGATCTTCGCGCCGACCTCGGGGCGGACCTGGCTCTTGAGCACCACCTGGCCGGCCTTCCTGGCCAGGCCGTGATCGAAGTGCGCGCTCGGGGCGATCTCGACGTCGACGGCGTCGTTGCGCAGCCACCAGCCGACATTGCTGGGGCCGCGGATCAGCACGCTCTTGCCGTCGCGGGCGATCGAGGCGCGGGCCTCGGGGTGGAGGTGGAACCTGACCGCGAAGGGCAGGTAGCGGCGGGGGCCGTCCGGGTCGGCCGCGACGATCGGGGTCAGGGCGTCCTCGCCACGCAGCTCGTCGGCCACGGCGTCGAGGAACAGGCGCCGGGTGTGGGTCAGGCCCAGGCGTCGCCAGCCGTCGTGGACGATGTCCAGCCACACCCCGCCGACGTCGTCGTGGCGCTCGGCCGCGACCTTGGTCGCGCCGTCGACCAGCCAGGGGCCCAGGGCCTTGGCGCGGAAGCCGGATAACGGCTGGCCGGCCGAGCCGTCGCCGACGGAGACGGTCGAGGCGGCGGCCGACAGGCGGAAGGCGTGGGCGCCGGCGGCCTCGGGGCTCCAGCCGCAACTGGTGATCAGCCGGTCCTTGGCGCAGACGATCTCGATGGCGGCCGGCTGGGCGCAGGCCGCGACGCTCAGGGGGCCGGCGGCGGGCGGGCCGCAGTCGGCGATCAGCTCGAGCGAGCCGCCGATCATCTTGTGGTAGCCGCTGTGCGGGGCCGCGTTCAGCGGGCGCGGGCCTGCGTCGTCATGGGCCAGGGCCGCGGCGATGCGGGCGGCGGGGATCGCCTCGCCGCCATGGAAGGCCGCGAGATGGCCGTCGCCGAGGGTGAAGAAGCGCGTGGCCGTCGACAGGCGGTCGATGGCCCGCGACAGGCTCTCGGGCGCGGGCCGGCCGCGCTGGCCCAGGGCGTCGTCCAGGGTCAGGAGGTCGAACAGCAGCTCCACCCCGGCCTCGGGCGAACGGGTGGCGTGGCCGCCGTCGGCCAGCACGATCTGGTCGATATGGCGCGAGAAGGCCTTCAGACCCTTGGCGATCAGGGCCTCGCCCGGCTTGCCGGCCAGAACGCAACCGGCGACCGTGACGGCGACGGCGCGCTCCAGGGCGCGGGCCGGGGCCTTGCCGACGGTGGCCAGATGACGGGCCTGGCGGGCCAGGTCGCGGCGCAGGTCGGCGGCCTCGGCGTCGCTAGCCTCCATGGTCAGGGCGCGGGCGGCGCAGGCCAGGTGGAAGACCCGCCGCTCCAGGCACTCGGCCGACCATGAAAAGGCGTTCCACTTGCCGAACACCCGCCGCCAGTCGTCGATCAGGCGCAGGGCGCGCCGCGCGCCGTCGGGGCCGGCGGCGATCAGGTCGGGCAGCCAGTCGAAGCGGTGCAGGCTGACGGCGAAGCGGCGCGTGGGACTGGCGGTGTCGAATGGGTCGCCGTCGGGACCTAGCCGCAGGGCGCCGCCGTCCAGGGCCAGGGTCCCGGCCAGCAGGCGGCGGCCGTCGCCGGGCCGGGCCGGGCGGGGATCGTGCGGCCGGGCGGCCAGGCCCTCGACGCGGGGCAGGGCCAGCAGCAGGCGGTGCGGGGGCGAGCCGTACCACTCGCGCTCGACATGACTGGCCAGTTCGGCCTTCACGGCCCGCCACAGCACGCCGCCGCGCCCTTTCGACGCCGAGGGCGCGGGAAACTTCAAGCCGCTGGCGGAAGATCGCTTGACGGCCATGGTCTGGGATCAGCCGCCCTTCAGGGCGCGGATGTTGCCGGCATAGGCCTCGCGGCCGCCCTTGAACACCGCCGAGCCGGCGACGAGCGCCGTGGCCCCGGCGGCCACGCATTGCGGGGCGGTGACCGGGGTGACCCCGCCGTCGACCTCGATGATGATATCGAGCCCGGCCTTGTCGACCATCCGGCGCAAGGCCTCGACCTTGCGCAGCTGGCCGGGAATGAAGCTCTGGCCGCCGAAGCCCGGATTGACCGACATGACCAGCAGCAGGTCGACGTCCTCCAGGATCCACTCGACGTGGTCGATCCCGGTCGAGGGGTTGAAGACGACGCCCGCCTTGGCGCCCAGCTCGCGGATGCGCTTCAGGGAGCGGTGCAGGTGCGGGCCGGCCTCGGGGTGGATGCTGATGATGTCCGCCCCGGCGGCGCGGAAGGCTTCGAGATAAGGATCCGCCGGGCTGATCATCAGGTGCACGTCGAACGGGATCTTGGCGTGCGGCCGGATGGCTTTGACGATGTCGGGGCCCAGCGTGATGTTGGGTACGAAGTGGCCGTCCATCACGTCGACATGGACCCAGTCGGCGCCGGCCGCCTCGATGGCGGCGACCTCCTCGCCCAGGTGGGCGAAGTCGGAGGCCAGGATCGAAGGGGCGATGAGCGGCGCGGTCATGGTCCTGGGATAGCGGCGTCGGCTTTCCGCCACAAGCGACGGCGTCAGCCCTTTTTGCGGAAACGGGCCGCGAAGAACCCGTCCTGGCCGCCGTCCCGCTGGTGGGGCAGCAGCCGCAGGGT
This sequence comes from Caulobacter sp., assembly GCF_035254145.1. Taxonomy (GTDB): domain Bacteria; phylum Pseudomonadota; class Alphaproteobacteria; order Caulobacterales; family Caulobacteraceae; genus Caulobacter. Next base: position 2,535 of record NZ_DATFAV010000131.1, read on the forward strand.
CCCGCGCGCGGTCAGGCTGGCGGGCGGGAAGCCGGCGGCGGGGGCCTCGTCGGCGGCGATCGGATCCAGCGCCATGTCGGGGCGGCGGGCCAGGAAGGCTTCGACCTGGGCCTCGCCCTCCTCGGGCTCCAGCGAGCAGACGCAGTAGACAAGGCGCCCCTGGGGCTTGAGGCGACCCGCGGCGCTGTCGAGGATCCGGGCCTGGACGGCGGCCAGGCTGGCGACGTCGCCGGGGCGCGCGGCCCACAGCACGTCGGGATGGCGGCGGAAGGTGCCGGTGGCGCTGCATGGGGCGTCCAGCAGGATGGCGTCGAAGGTCCGGGCGTCGTCCCAGGCGGCGGCGTCGGCCGCGACGACCTCGGCCGACAGGCTGGTGCGGGCCAGGTTCTCGCTCACCCGCTTGAGGCGGGCGGCCGAGCGGTCGACGGCGACCACTTCGGCGCCGGTCGCGGCCAGCTGCAGGGTCTTGCCGCCGGGCGCGGCGCAGAGATCGAGCACGGCCTCGCCGGGCTTGGCGTCCAGCAGGCGGGCGGGCACGGCGGCGGCGGCGTCCTGCACCCACCAGGTCCCGTCCTCGAAGCCGGGCCAGCCGGCCACGTCGCCCTTGCGGCGCACGCGCAGGGAGCCGCCGTCGAGGATTTCGGCCTCCAGGGCCTCGGCGAGGGCGGTCGCGTCGGCCGAGGGCTTCAGGGAGAGGTCGGTGGCCGGCTCGTTGGCGATCTCGGCGGCGACCTGACGCGCGGTCGCCTCGCCGAACGCGGCGGTCCAGCGCGAATAGAGCCACGGCGGGGCCAGCAGGGTGGGATCTTCGCTTGGAGGGGCGTCGCGCAGCAGGCCGCGCAGCACGGCGTTGACCAGGCCCTTGAAGGGGCGACTGGCCTTGTTGGCGCCGGCCAGCTCGACGCTGGTGGCGACGGCGGCGAAGGCCGGGACCTCCAGATGGAAGGCCTGGGCCGCGCCGAGACGCAGGATGTGCATCACCCGGTCCGGCGGGGCCTTCTGCAGCTTGGCGGCCAGGGCGCGGTCGATGGGGCCGAGGTGGCGCAGCACCGCCATGGCCAGGGCCCGCGCGAACGCGCGCTCGCGCGGCTCCAGGAAGCGGAAGCCGTTGGCCGAGGCGGCCTCGTCGATGCCGCCGCGACGCGACAGGGCCGCGTCGATTAGGGTCAGGGCGGCCTCCCGCGCGGGGAGGCCGTCGTTCAGTTCATGAGTCACCGCCCCGCCGTGCCAAGAGGCGGGCGCGAGCGCAAGCGGTTTCGAGTCTCGTCAGGCCGCGGCGGTGCTCGCCGAGCCCTTGAAGAGGTTCAGGATCACGGTGACGCCGAACAGGAGGAACCCCGCCGCGACCAGCAGCGAGCCGGCGGTGATCATTGGCCCAAACACCGCTGGCGGCGCGGCCTGGCCCAGATACATGCCCACGCCCGGGATCATCAGCAGCACGCCCAGGTTCGTCAGGGCGAAGTTCGTGGCCTTGACCTTGTTGGACACGCCCTGGCCCACGGTCGCGTAGAAGGTCCCCATCATCGCCTGGCTGAGCCAGCCCAGCAGATTGAGGTGGGCGTGGGCCGAATAGGTGGCGTGGTTCTTGGTGATTCCCATGGCCAGGCCCCAGCCGACCCCGATCATGGCGTAGAAGGCGGCCGACGCGAAGAAGGCTTGCGGCCAACGATTGCGGTTCATCTGAAATTACCCCGGTATTCGAACGTTGTTATCTTGGGCCGGGGGTTGAACAGCATCTGGCTGGCGGTAGCAATCGCGTTGATGTTAAACCTTTGTCATGTCTGACCTTCACGATACTCCGCCCGAAGCCCAACCGGAGGCCGAACCGGAGGCCCAACCGGAGGCCCCTGGGGCCGCGCCCGGCAAGGCCTTGAGCCCCGCGGCCCGCCGCGCGCTGGAAGAGGCCGCGGCCCGCCGCGCGGCCGAGCACGATCCGGCTCTCCCCCCCGAAAAGGGCGGCCGCGACGGTCCCGAGCCCACGCGCTTCGGCGACTGGGAGAAGAAGGGCGTGGCGGTCGACTTCTGAGGCCGATCGGGCGAGGCTCCTCGAAAATACGGAGGAGACACCATGCCAAATCTCGCCCCAGGGGCGGACCAAGACCTCGCCGAACGCCGCATCCAGGTCGTGCGCGACCACATGGCGCTGGAGTGCGTCCACGACTGGGACGCCGTGATCGCCACCTTCGAGCATCCCCGTTACGAGATGCACGGCCCCGGGACCGTCTTCGACGGCGAGGCCGCCGTCCGCGGCTATTTTTCCGCCTCTCGCACGCCGTTCCCCGACCAGGGCAACGAGATCATCGCCATCGCCCACGGCGGCGACACGGTGCTGGTGGAATTCTGGCTGACCGGCACGCACCTGGGACCCTTGAGCCTGCCGGGCCGCACGGTCGAGGCGACCGGCAAGCCGTTCCGCATCCGCATGGCCGCCAGCTTCGAGTTTTCACCGGGCGGCGACAAGATCGTCTGCGAACGCCCCTATTACGACCAGTTCGCGGTGCTGCGGGCGCTGGAGCTGGCCT
>NZ_DATFAV010000132.1:0-5079 GCF_035254145.1 Caulobacter sp.
GCTCGAAGAGACGACGGAGGGGGAAGAGGCCGGGCCAGGACAACTCCCCCCTCCGGTCGCTTCGCGACCACCTCCCCCGCTAGGGGGAGGATTTCGGCGCCGGCCGCCAAGCCTCCCACGCCCGCCATCCCAGCAGCACCGCCAGGATTGCGCCGTACGCCAGCGGCGGTCGGTGATCCGCCTTGACCAGCAGGTAGTAGTGAACGACCCCAAGCGGGACGATCACATAGACCAGCCGGTGCAGGCGGCTCCACGCCGCGCGGCCCATGCGGATGACCCAGCCGTTGGTCGAGGTCACCGCCAGCGGGATCAGCAGCACGAAACCCAGCATGCCCAGGGTGATGAAGGGCCGCTTGAGGATGTCCTTCCACAGCTGCTTGAAGTCGAAGAACAGGTCGACGCCCACGTAGCTGAAGAGATGCAGCACGATGTAGCTGAAGGCGAACAGGCCGATGGTTCGCCGAAACCGCACCAGCCTGGGCGCCTTGAAGATCCGCGCGGCGGGCGTGATCGCCAGGCCGACCAGCAGCAGGCGCAGCCCCCAGACGCCCAGCTGGCGGATCAGGGTCTCGATCGGATTGGCGCCGAGGTCGCCCGCGAAGCCTCGCCACGCCAGCCAGGCCAGCGGCGCGAAACAGGCCAGCCAGACCAGGGCGTAGACGGCGTTGTCCCGAAGCTTGGAGGGGCGCTTCTTCTTGGCGGACGCCATCAATAGAACCGCTTCAGATCCATCCCGCGATACAGGTCCGCCACCCACTCGCCGTAGCCGTTGAACGGCAGGGTCTCGCGGCGACGGAATTCGCCGATGCGGCGCTCGGTGGCTTGCGACCAGCGGGGATGATCCACGGCCGGATTGACGTTCGAATAGAAGCCGTATTCGCGCGGCGCCAGCCGGTTCCAGGCGGTGGCCGGCTGCTGCTCGACCAGGCTGATCCGCACGATCGACTTGATGCCCTTGAAGCCGTACTTCCAGGGCACGACCAGCCGCAACGGCGCGCCGTTCTGGTTGGGCAGGACGTCGCCATAGAGACCGACCGCCATCAAGGTCAGGGGGTGCATGGCCTCGTCGATCCGCAGGCCTTCGCGATAGGGCCAGTCCAGGGTGTTCCAGGTTTGGCCGGGCATCTCCGAGGGCCGCATCACCGTCTCGAACGCCACGAACCTGGCCTTCGAGGTCGGCTTGACCGAGGCCAGCAGGTCCTTCAGCGGAAAGCCGACCCACGGGATCACCATCGACCAGCCCTCGACGCAGCGCATGCGGTAGATGCGCTCCTCGAGCTTGTTCTTGCCGATCAGGTCCTCGATCCCGACCGTGCGCGGCGCCTCGCAGGCGCCGTCGATGCGAACGGTCCAGGGGCGCGGCTTGAAGCGGCCCGACTTCTCGGCCGGATCGCCCTTGTCGACGCCGAACTCATAGAAATTGTTGTAGCCGGTGACGTCCTCGCGCGGGGTCGCTTTCTCGGTCGTCGAGAAGCCCTTGCTGAACGCCAGCCCCGCCTTTGCTTGTTGGGCTTGGGCCTCGCCCGCCGCCGCGCCGGCCAACCCCACTCCAGCCAGGCCTACCCCAGCCAGGCCCGCCATCAGGGTCCGGCGCTCCAGGTAGAGGCCATGGTCGGTGACGTCGTTGTCGGTCAGGTCGGGGGCGTGGCGGATCAGCATGGGACGCTCCGAAGCGGGCTACGTCAGTGATACGACGGGCGCCGGCCTTTGGTTACGTCGGCGCGCGATTTATTCGACGCCGCGCTGAAGCAGGCGCTGGCGCGGCGCGTAGATCCGCGAAAGCCCCTCGGCCAGCACCGCGCGTTCGGCGGGCGACAGGGTGGCGGCGTAGGCGGCCAGCGCCGCCTCGACATTGCCACGCGCCTGGATGTCCAGGGCGCGGGCCGCGGCGAGCCGTCGCCCGACCTCGGCCGGGTCGTAGCTGGACGAGCGCAGCGCCGCCAGCGCCGCCTGACGCTCGACCCGGGCCTGACGGCTGATCGGCTGGTTCTTCTGGTTGGCGGCGTGCAGGGCCTGGCGCAGAGCGCGACGGCTTTCGGGCGAGAGCCCCTCGCCGGCTGTCCACAACGGCGGACGGGCCGTCCGCTCGGCCACGGGCGCCGGGCTCGTCGGCGGCGCGGACCCAGCGCCGGCTTGCCGCCTGGCCGCCGGTTGCTCGGGCGGTTGCCCGGGCGGCGGGGCGACGACCGGCGTGGGCGGCGCCGGCTGGGGCGCGGGCGACAGGGCCGCGGGCGGCGGGCTGAACAGCCGCACCCAGGCCACCCCGGCCAGGCCGCCGATCAGGAAGACGTTGAGGGCCGCCGAAACGATTAGGCCGACCAGCAGCGAGCGCGACAGGGTCATAGGGCGGCGGGCTCCTCGAGGGCGTCCTGCAGGTCGGTGGCGAAGTCGACGGCCGTCACCGTGTCGCCGCGCGGCGTCGCGGTCTGGACGGCCGGGGCCACGACGGGATCGGCTCGCCCGCCGACCGCCACCCCGGCCGCCACGCCCGCGAAGGCGGCGGCCGACAGGCCCAGCGCGGCCGACAGGCCCGCGATCCAGCGGCCGGCGGCCCCAGGCGCGCTCGGCGCGGCGGCGACCAGCCGGCCCAGCAAGGCGGAGTCGGGCGCCTGGGCGGGGGCGAGGTCCAGCAGGCGGTCCAGGTGGGCGGCGGCGTCCAGCACCGGCGCCAGTCGATCAGGATGGGCCGCCAGCAGGGCGCGGGCGGCCTCGCGCTCGGCCTCGGGCCAGCGCGCGATCTCGCCGCCATGGATGTCGGCCAGCGCCTCGAAGCGCCCTTCGGACATTTCCGTCATCATCACCGCGCCTCCTTCATCCCGCTCGCAGATCGGCCAGCGACGCCTTCAACGTCCGGCGGCCGCGCGAGAGCAGGCTCTCCAGGGCCTCGACGCTGATCGCCATCAGCGCCGCGGCCTCGATATTGCCCAGCCCCTGGTGGTGGCAAAGCACGATCGCCTCGCGCTGGCGCGCCGGCAGGGCCGCCAGCGCCGCCTCGACGCGCCGCGACAGCTCCGCGCCCAGAAGACCCGCGTCCGGCGCGGGGCCAGGATCGGCCTGTTCCGGCGGCGCGTCGGTCACGACCTCGCGCCGACGCCGCAGGCGATCGTAGCAAAGGTTCAGGGCCACCCGATGCAGCCAGGTGTCGAAGCGCGCCCCGCCCGGTCTCCAGGCCCGGGCCTGCTTCCAGGCGCGCAGGAAGGTCTCCTGAGCGACGTCCTCGGCCTCGACCGCGTCGTTCAGCATGCGCCGAGCCAAGGCCAGAATACGCGGGAGGCGTCGGTCCAGCAGGGCGCGGACGGCGGTGGGGTCGCCCCGCCCCACCCCCTGCAGCAAGGTTTCGTCGGGATCGTTCCCGTCGGACGCCAAGCTTCAACTCGCCGCGCACGTGGCCATCAGACCCCGACCTTGGCCTTGCCGTGCTTGGCCTGCAACTCCTCCAGCGTCAGGACGCCATCGTTGTTGGCGTCCATCCGCTTGAACCGCCAGGCCAGGACCTTGTCGGCCTCGGCCCGCGACAGCGAACCGTCCTTGTCGGCGTCGAAGCGCGCGAACATCCGATGGCCCCGCTTGCCCGCCTTGGCGGCCTTGGCGTCGACCTTGGCGTTCTGCTCGCGGAAGGCGGCGAACTCCTCGGGAGAGATCTTGCCGTCCTTGTCGGCGTCCAGCCGCGCGAACATCTTGTCGCCGTTCGCGGTCTGGAACTGTTGCAGGGTCATGCCGGCGGGGGCCTGGCCCGTTGGCGCGGCGGTCTGGGCCAGCGCGGGCGCCGCCACGGCGAGCAAAGCGCCGGCGGCGATCAGGGTGCGTACGATCATCTGTCTCAAGGTCTCCGAAGGTGGAAGGCCCGTCCCGGAGAGTGAAACGCGTGGCGTGGGGGATTCCGTCGCGAAGGGCGTTCGAATTTCCGCCGATACGCTCCTCGCCATCCCACTCTGCCGTCATTCCCGCCCTTGTGGCGGGAACCCCTCTGTCGGCCGCAAGGGCGGAAGGGGCGGACTGCCAAGCAGTCCGCTTGCGTCTCACGCGTCAGCTGAACCAGGGGTTCCCGCCACAAGGGCGGGAATGACGGAGAAAGAGCAGGCGCTATCTACCAACCCCTACCCCATCACCACAGCCTCATACGCCGCCCGAGCCTCGGCCTTGGCCTTGGCCAGCTTGGGCTTCAGCGACTTGAACTGGGAGACGCCGCCGGCCTTGGCCAGCAGGGCCTTGAAGGCCTTGGGCTCGGCCTCGGGGTCGCCGCCGTCCTCCAGGGCCACCTTGATCAGTTGGGACAGATCCTGCTCCAGCCGCCAGGCGGTCTCCAACCGGGCCAGGGCCCCGTCGTCGGCCAGGCCCGCCGCGCGCAGCGACGCCAAGGCCTCGCCGGTATTCTGGGCCAGGGGGCCGCCCTGGGCCGCGTGGGCCAGCTGCAGGAACTGGGCGGCGAACTCGACGTCCACCAGCCCGCCGGGATCGAGCTTCAGGTCCCAGTCGCCCTTGCCAGGGCGCTCGCGCTCCATCAGCTGGCGCATCTCGATGACGTCGGCGGCGGTCTTCTTCCACTCGCGCGGCCGGCGCAGGGCCGCCTCGATCGCCGCCTCGGCGCGGGCCTTGAAGTCCGGCGAGCTGGCCCAGACCACCCGGGCGCGGGTCAGGGCCAACAGCTCCCAGGTCTCGGCCTCGCGCTCGTAATAGTCCTCGAAGGCCGCGAAGCTGACCGCCACCGGCCCCTTCGTGCCGGAGGGCCGAAGCTTCAGGTCGACCTCGTACAGCGTCCCCTCGCCCGTCGGCGCCGACAGGGCCGAGGTCAGACGCTGGGTGAAGCGGGCGTAGAAGACGTCGGCGCTCCACTCCTTGATGGCGGACTGGGCCGCCGGCCCATCGGCGACGTAGAGGGTCATCAGGTCGAGATCGGACTTGGCGGTCATCTCGCGCGAGCCGGCCTTGCCCAGGGCCACCACCGCCACCTGGCCGGGGAAGGCGCCGCCCAGCCGCTCGACCTCCGCCAGGGCGGCGGGCGCCAGGCCGCCGATGATCAGGTCGGCCAGCTCGGCGAAGGCGCGGCCGATGTCGCGGGCGTCGGCGCTGCCGCTCATC
>NZ_DATFAV010000133.1:0-19842 GCF_035254145.1 Caulobacter sp.
CTTCCTGGCTGCGGCTAGTATCTCTTCTTTTGCGTTCAAGCTCATCGTTCGCGCCCGCTACCAGGGTTACCGGAAACCTACCTACCACATGGCAGATAATCATTGACCGTCAATTGCCAAGCCCGTAGAAAGGGTTCTACCATCTGGTTGGTAGAGCCGAGGACCATCATGAAGATTTACGATTGGCATACGGGTCCCTACCCCGCGCGTGTTCGCATTGCCTTGGCTGAGAAAGGCCTTCAGTCCCGCGTCACTTTCGAGTCCGTCGATCTGTGGAAGGGCGAGCACAAGACCGATGAGTTTCGCGCAAAGAACTATTCGGGGACGCTGCCGGTCCTCGAACTGGACGACGGGACGTTCATCGCCGAGTGCACGGCCATTACCGAATATCTCGACGCCCTAGATGGAGCCCCCGTCCTCACCGGCCGGACAGCGCGTGAAAAAGGCGTGATCCACATGATGAGCAAACGCGCTGAACTAGAGCTGCTCGATGCGGTGAGCGTCTACTTCCACCACGCCACGCCTGGGCTCGGGCCGGACGTGGAGATTTATCAGAATGCCGAGTGGGGATTGCGCCAGCGCGACAAGGCGATCAACGGCATGCGCTATTTCGACAGCGTATTGCGCCAACAGCGGTTCGTTGCCGGAGACGCCTTTTCGATGGCCGATATCACGGTGATCGGCGGCCTGATCTTTGCTGAACTCGTGGAGTTGGCCGTGCCTGGGGACTGCGAGGCGCTGCTGGCTTGGAACCAAAGGATGCAAGAGCGACCCAGTGTGCGCGACCGCATCACGATGTCCGAACCGCAACGCGCGGCCACATGAAATAAGGCCAGTCAGTCACAGCACTGGAAGCGGGCCTCAGCAATCACGGGACCCGCTTCTATTCTCACCGACGAGGATCCCCCCTAATTGGGGAAGAGCGCCAATAGAAGACGTTGAACCGGCTCCAGAAAGGCGAAGTTGGAAATCTAAGTTATGGAGACCAGCTCCGACCTGAAGCACTCATCTTGATGTTCGCTTCTCCGGGAGCAACCTTGCAGGCCTACAACGGCAGAATCCGTTCGCGGCTGATAGGACACTCGAGTGCACCAGCGCCTTCCACGAACGACAACACCTCGGCAAACTATTCCCTTCGTCTACGAGGCATATCGTCGGCTCATCCGCGAGCTAGGAGCGATCGACGGCCTGTCGTCGGCAGTACTGCTGTCAACGCGGTCGCTCGCTGAAATTGCCGGCACGGACCAATGGCGACAACGAGCGATCGTGGAGCCGCCGTTCCCAAGGTCCGAGAAGAGCCAGTCTTCGCCTTTCTGGCGCTCATGCTCGGCGGGATTTCGCTGATTGAGGCTCCGTAGCGGGGCGCTGCAGAAACAACGCGCGCGGCGGAGTGTCTAAGCTCGTGCGTCTACCAAAGAGCGGGGGCGGCCTTCTAATGTGCAAACGTATTCTTACGTTCGCGCCGAGATAGCGCTGCGTGAAATTCTGGAAAACTTCCGTATTCGATACTCAGTGTGCTTTGAAAATTTAGATCATGTACCGCATATAATTAGAATATGCCCGATCGGGCATAAATATACCCACGCCGCAGCATCAGAGCATGTCGCGCTACACACTTGATAAGACTCAGTTTTTCGATCTGAATAGCGATTAGCCATTTCGGCTATTCAACCTGCGAGCCTCTGGCGCGCAGGGAGGGCGAAGCTTTGCCTGGTTGTCAGGCCTCGCCGTCACAGATCGAAAGGAATGAAAATGAGGCTCAGCTAAATCACACCGCCATCTGGCGGAGAAGCTGGACCCGGGAAGGTTGCCGCCTTCCCGGAAACCGGTTCCGGAGCGAATCCGAAACTCGTTGGTAAGCGAGCGGAACTCTCTCCCCACAAGCCGACGGAGTCAACGGCCCCCGCCGGGCCGATCGACGAAACACGCCTGTGCTCCGCCTTCCCAAAACAAGGAGAGACACATGAACAAACACACAAACGACTGGGCGAGCGCGCAGACGCCGCTCGCCTTTGAGCGACGCTCTAAACTGCTCACGCTGATTGATGCGATCCTCGCGCCACTGAAGAAGCGAAAGCACGGTGACCATGGCGCCGTGACGCCAAGCTCGGCGACGATCGTTATGACACCGGATCAGCCAAAGCCATGGAGCGCGATGATCAAGGCTGCGCTTGAGCGTCGCTTGGAGCTCTATTGGAATGGCGACCCGCACGAGACGTTGAGCGTGAAGGATCTCCACATATCCAAGCGCCTCGCGTGGGATCTAGCGGCCAAGCGGCGACCGGAGTTGCTCGAGGTGCCCGCGAGCTACGAAGACTGCCTTGTTCAGGCCAATCTCAGCCGTGGCGAGGCGGAGCAGTACCTGAACTGCTTCCCTAGAGACGTGGCTTGGCTGCTGTGCAGTGGCCGTATGAGCGCCGAATTTCCCTCTGACCAGATCACGCAGCTTGGCCACGAGTTGATCTCGTCACGGGAAATTGCGTGGAGGTGGAGGGTTTCACCAGCCCTCCGCGACGCGCTTCCCGCCAAGCATGGTATCGCGCGGTGCACCGGCCCGTTCTGGCCTCGGGCGGACGTAGAGGCCTTCTTCGCCCAGAGATTTCCGTTGGGCGGGCCGGCTGAGTGATTCAGTGCTTATTGGTAAGGTCTGTTTTCCGCATCGGCTATGATCTGTGGCCAGTTGACGGGAAGCTCGGCCGGAAGATCAAGATCGCCTAGAGCCGTCTCCTGACCAACAGCGTGCCAGCGTGTCCAGTCAGTCGAGTTGAATGCCGCGCGTTCAGCAGGGCAGCTGAGATTAATTCAGAGGGTTCGCCACCGAGCGTGCGATGGCGCGCACCGACTGGCGCTGACGTGCGTCTACCAGCGGGGCGTTCGACGTCCAACTTTGACGTACACAGTGAACAAGTTGAGGGGGCCGTCAGAGCATTGGGGCGGCGTTAGGTTGCCAACCTACCTTTTAGGGGCGGCCTTATGTTGTCAGGCTTAAGTTGTCGAAATTCGCCGCTTGAGCATTATCAGCGACTTAGCCGATCGGCTCTAGCGAGCAACGATACCGAGGCCGCGCCACTCCACCCAGTCGCCATAGGCATGGCAGATGGCCAGCACCGTGCTGTCACCGTCCGGCCAACGGGTGCAGCGCAGCTGGACCTCTCGACGGTCGTGCGTCCATTCGAGGCTGATCTCCACGAGCGGCCGTGACGCCGTCGCGGCTGCGCCAGCCGCGGCCATGATCTTCGCGACCTCGGATCGGTTCTGGTCACTCAGATATTGAATGAACATCGAATGCACGACGGCCCGGCACACGCCTTCGGACTGGCGTTCGGCCAAGCGCTGCGCGAGCCAAAGCTTGGCGTCGCCGCGGTGAACCTTCGGCGGATGGGTCCGCGCGATCTGCAAGGCCGCTTCCAGTCGCCTCGAACGCGCGGGTTGATCCGCCCAAGTGAAGGACAGCAACCGTTCGCGATGGGCGGGATTCAAGGCGCTCAGGGGGTTGAGATCGACGCCTTGCGCCGTGACGATCTTCACGAGGGCGGCCGGCGGATCGGCGCCAATCCACCGCGGCGCGATGCGGACCGCTGACGCGGGGTCGCCGGCGGAGGCGCCGCCTAGCGTGTAGGCATAGCGCGCGAGATTGAGATTCAGGCCGCAACTGGAGCCAAGCTCAAGGATCTCAAAAGGCGTCGGCCGCTCCGCGGCGACCACCAAGAGTGCGGACATGATCCCCGCCGCCCGAGCCACTTCATTGGTCTGGGTCGGGTAGCGCATCCAGTCGGCGATGAACTGGTCTTCTTGCGACAACGCCTCGGCGATCGCGCCGTCGAAGTCGTCGTGTTCGCCGTTGTAGAGGTCCGCCAGATATCGAGGTTCGCCGCGCCGCGCGAGGGAATGGAGGGCCCCGTTGACGCGAAGCGCGAGGGCGGCCGCGGCCGGATCCCCCGGCCAGTCGTGGATCATCCGGCCGCTGATCGGGGCCAGGTGCAACTGCCGATCGACCGCTTCGAGCACGGAGGCGAGGAAGGGCGAGCCCGTGGAGCGGCAGCTTTCAGCCTGCTCCATGAACGCCTGCGTGGCGCCAGTTCTCGTGAGTACTTTCATAAATTCACAATCCACACGAGCGACGCGCTGTCGCGCAATTTAAGGTGAAACTGCTTGCGCCGATCACGTCAAAGAAGCATCTGCGTGTAAGGCCCAAATCTAGTATTGGCAGTACGGTAGAATCTAATGAACAGCCGCGGCGATTAATGCCGCATAAATGAAAGGAGAGACCTGCAGAGACCTTATGTCGCAGGCCCAAAACGGGGATGTGGGGTCGTTTTTAATGAACAGGAAATGGCTGTTGCCTAGATCCTACGATCAATATCGAGGCAGGAATTCGCCGCGAAAGTTTTGTGAGGGCGCTTCGAAAGACGCCCGGATCAGGGGATAGCCGGGCCGGCTATTAGTGGAACGATGACCTTCAAGATGAACATCCCGAAGCAACTCAGTCTGTCGTTCGTTTTGATCTGCGTGTCGGCGGCGATCATGATGATCGTCTTTCTCGCGACCATCTTGATGGTTCGCGCCTCCACCGAGAGCAACAACCGCAGTCAGTCGATCCACGCGGACGCGTTGGCGCTTGAGACGGCCATTCTCAGGCAGAACAGCCAGTTTCGGGGCTTTCTGGTCACCGGGGACAAGACCTATCTGAAGTCCTACTACGAAGGACGCGACGAATATGATCGGGTCTCGGCGAAGTTGTCGTCGACTCTCACCGACCCGGCCATGCTGAAGGCCATCGAGGACTCCCGTGTCGCGACGCTCGCGTGGCGGAAGGATTGGGGCGATCGGATGATCGCAATCGTCCAGGCCGGCCGGCGTGACGAGGCGCAGCAGATGGTGCGCGACGCTGGCAAGAAGGTCCTGGTCAGCGCCGCGGTGCTGCCTCTGCGCGACGTCCGCAACGCCGAGGTCAAGCACATCGCCGAGAACGGCGCGCGGCAGCAGACCGCGATCGTCACGGCCATGGTGGCCTTGGCCGTCGGCGGCGTGGCCCTCATCGCGATCGCCATGACCCTGTCTCGGATGCTGAGGCGCACGATCGCGCTCCCCATGACGACCCTGACCGAGGCGATGACCCAGCTTGCTCGGGGCGACAACGACATCACCGTCGACGCCGTCCGGGCCGACGAACTCGGCGACATGGCTCGCGCCGTGCTCGTCTTCCGCGACGCCGCTCTGGCCAAGGCCGAGGCCGATCGGGCCAAGGAAGAAGCCGACCGCGCCAAGGAAGAAGCCGACCGCGCCAAGATCGGCGCCGAGGCGGCCCAGCGTCGTGTGGTGGAGACGCTCGACACGGCGCTGGCCGCGCTCGCCTCCGGCGACCTGACCCACGTCATCGCCACGCCGTTCGAACCCGAATACGAGCGGCTCCGACAGTCGTTCAACAGCGCCGTGGAAGGGCTCGAGGCGAGCATTTCGGGCGTCGCGCGATCGGCGCAGAGCGTCCATCTGGGCGCGGCCGAGATCTATTCGGCGTCCGAGGATCTTTCGCACCGGACGCAACAGCAGGCTTCGCGTCTGCAGGAAACCACCGTGGCGACCAAACAGGTGACCTCGATGGTTGGCGAGACGGCTCAACGCGCCGCGGACGCCAAGAAGGCGATCGAGGCTGCGAATGGCAACGCCGCCGAAGGCGGCGCTATCGTGACCGAGGCGATCTCGGCGATGGACGCCATCCAGACAAGCTCCGAGGAAATCGGCCAGATCATCAATTTGATCGATGGCATCACCTTCCAGACCAACCTGCTGGCCTTGAACGCGGGCGTCGAAGCCGCGCGCGCCGGCGACGCCGGCAAGGGTTTCGCCGTCGTGGCGTCCGAAGTTCGCGCGCTCGCCCAGCGCTCCGCCGACGCCGCGCGAGACATCAAGTCGCTGATCCACACGTCCTCGGAGCAGGTCGAGAGCGGCGTCGGCCGGGTCGGAGGCACCGGTCAGATGCTCAAGCTGATCGGCGAGAAGATCGGCGACACCAACGCTCTGATCAATGAGATCGCGCAAAGCACCGAAATCCAGGCGGACAACCTGAAGCAGGTGAACAGCGCCGTCGCCAGCATGGACAGCATGACCCAGCAGAACGCGGCGATGGTCCGGGAAGCGACCGCGGCCGCCCGCAACCTGGCCTCGGAGGCCGACGAGCTGACCACGCTGGTGGCCCGCTTCCGCCTGCGTTCGACCGACGCCGACGCCGACACGTGGGGCGCGGGAGGGCGGCCGGGCATGCGCATGGCCGTTGGGGCGAGGTAGGGCCTCCAGGTCCCGGGCGCGCCTCAAGAGCGCCCGCGCTTCCCGAACTTCCAGAACGACGCCTTGAACACGAGGCAGGTTGAGGGCGCTCGCGCCCTCGACAATTCTTTCTACAACCTCTTATATCCAAGTATAGATTAGGTTGAGCTCTTGCATGTGACTGAATGACGCATGTGTAAGAACAATATGTCGCATCCAACATGCATGTGTAGGGGTGGACAATTTACACTTAAATTACAAAATATGCCTCATTACCATTGTCCAGTGAAATTCTTATAGAAATAGAATTGGGGAAATCCTATGAGACATCTCTACGTGTCCGCCGCGCTCTTGCCATTTCTGATGGTCATGCCGGCGCATGCCGAGACGATCCGCCACGAGGCCGCCGACGCGCCCGTTAAGACCGCCGGCGCGACGGCTCATCGCGAAAAAGTTTTCTCGACGGGCGTGGCGAAAGGTCGCGACCTGCTCGACTCGGCCATTTCCGCCAGCTCGTTGGGCGGCGATGTCGTCCCTAAGCTGAGCGCCCGTTCGCTGGCGGACGTCCTGCGCAACGTGCCGGGCATCCGCACCGAAGGCTCGTTTGGCGACGGCAACTCCAACTACACGATCCGCGGCCTGCCGCTGACCTCGGGCGGCTCGAAGTTCATGCAGATTCAGGAGGACGGCCTTCCCGTCCTCGAGTTCGGCGATCTCTTCAACGCGTCGTCCGACACCTTCATCCGCTATGACCAGAACATCGGCTCGATCGAGGCGGTGCGCGGCGGCTCGGCGTCGACCTTTGCGTCCAACTCGCCCGGCGGCGTGATCAACCTGATCTCCAAGACCGGCGAGGAAGAAGGCGGTGCGATCGAAGTCAGCACCGGCGTCGACTACGGCGAGAAGCGGCTCGATTTCGAGTACGGCGGGAAGATGACCGACACGCTGCGCTACCACTTCGGCGGCTTCTATCGGAGCGGTGAAGGCGTTCGCAACATCGGCTTCAATGGCGTCAAGGGCGGCCAGCTCAAGTTCAACGTCACCAAGACCCTGCCGAACGGTTATATCCGTCTGAGCGGCAAGTACCTCGACGACCGCTCGCCCTGGTACTTCACGGTTCCGGTCAAGATCTCGGGCACGCCCGACAAGCCGACGTTCGAGAACTTCAACAACTTCGACGTCCGGCAAGACACGCTGCTGTCGCGGAACATCCCGACGTTCACGTCGCTGGACCGGAACAACCTGCCCTCAGTGGTTTCCACCTCCAATGGCATGCACGCCAAGGTCAAGTCGATCGGCCTCGAAGCCCAATTCGACATCGCTGGCTGGACGATCACTGAACGCGGCCGCATCTCCGGCATCGGGGGCAGCATCGGCCGCGCCCAGATTTCCAACGTCTTCGCCGGCAACGCGCTTCCCGCGACCCTGGGCGCCGGCGCCGGTACGCTCACCTACGCCAGCGGTCCGCTGCGTGGCCAGACGATCACCAATCCGGCCAGCCTGAACGGCAATGGCCTGATTGTTCAGACCCTGGCCAATCGGCTCGACATCAAAAGCCTCAACTACTTCGCCAACGACCTGCGCGCTACGCGCAGCTGGAATGTCGGCGAGGGCAGCCTCACGCTGACCGGCGGCGTCTACCATTCGAGCCAGGATGTGGACACGGACTGGTACTACGAGACCTACAACCAGGACCTTCTCGGCGATGGCCGTTCGTCGCTGATCGACTTCACCAACGCGGCGGGCGTGGCCCAGACGCAGGACGGCGTCACCGGTTACTCGTTGAACGGCGCGAGCGGCCTCTATCGGCGAGCGTATGACGTCAATTACGACATCACAGCGCCCTTCGCCTCGGCCAACTACAAGATCGGCAAGCTCGCTATCGGCGGCAGCCTTCGCTACGATCTGGGTCAGGTGCGCGGCCAACTCTACGGTTCGGACCTGGGGGGCGGCCGCGTCGGCCTGGGATCCTACGACTTCAACAGCGACGGCAAGATTTCGGTCGCGGAAGCCAAGACCGCGTTCCTGCCGACCGGCTCGCCGGCGCCGGTGCACTACGACTACAAATATGTGAGCTATTCGGCGGGTGCGAACTACCGCGTGGCCGAGCCCCTGTCGGTCTTTGCCCGCTACAGCCGTGGGGCTCGGGCTGGGGCGGACAAGATCCTGTTCTCGTCGACCACCGGCGTCAGCTCCGTGACCGGCGATCTGCTCAGCAAGGGCACGGGTTACGACCTGGTCAAGCAGTTGGAAGGCGGCTTCAAGTTCCGCAAGGCTGACATGACCCTGAACGCCACGGCCTTCCTGGCGAACACCGAGGACACGAATATCCAGTCCGGCGGCGGCGCTCAGCCTGAGCGGAAGTACCGTTCGTATGGCGCCGAAATCGAAGCCTCGGTTCGCAAGGGGCCGTTCAGCGTCTTCGGCAGCATGACCTACACGCACGCCGAGATCCTGAGCGACACCGCCAATCCGGTTCTCGCCGGAATGACGCCGCGTCGCCAGCCGAAGTTCATCTTCTCGGCCACGCCGCAATTCGAGACGAAGTACGCCACGGTGGGCGCCAACATCATCGCGAACACCTGGAGCTATTCGCACGACAACAACCAGACGGCGCTGCACCAGCCGGGCTACGTCATCGTCGGCGCGTTCGCGCAGGTGCCGGTGACCGAAAACCTACAGGTGATGGTCAACGTCAACAACCTGTTCAACAAGATGGCCTTCTACGAGCTCAACCAGACGGCCATTCCTGCGAACGGGATTGGTTGGGGGCGGGCCTTCAACGGCCGGACGATCTCCGCCTCGGCTCGCTTGAGCTTCTGATCGAAAACGAACTCGCGTATCGGTAAACAAAGCCCCGTCGGCCTCCCAGGCCGGCGGGGCTAGAGGAAAGATGACTCTTTGTTGATCTTATACCGGTCGATCTTGGTACTCAGTTTCTGGCTGGCCGAACTGTTTTCTTTCCTTTCGCCTGCGGGATGATCCGCGAGAGAAGGTAAATCGTCGAAGCGACCAGGCCCCATAAAGAGATGGCGGAGACGGCGGGGAGACCCTGATATCGACGGGTCATAGCGAATAGCAAGGAAGCGCACAGCATCGCGGCGGGCGCCGTCACTGCTGGCCTCGGCTCAGACGATCTTCGACATCAGGCCGGCCTCAAACGAAGCGGATGGTCCGCACTCGGTAGATCCCGAGCCGAACCCGTGGAGTGTTGCTCTCGGCCAGCCGGCGACCCGCGTCGCGGGCGGCGGAAAGGTCATCAAACCAAAGATGGAAAAAATCACTCACCGGCTGCGGCGGCGCCATGCCGGGCTTGGCGATCAGATCGACGACTTGATCGTGCAGCAGCTCGGTCAGGCCGTTCATTCCGCGGGCAGCGGCCTCGACCGCCCGCGACGCCGCTGCGCCCTCGCTTAGCGCCGCCACGATCAACTTGCCGCCCATCGCCTCCCGCAGGGGTTCGGCCGCCCTGAGCGCGTAGCCAGAACCGTGGCCAAGGAAGCCTGGCTCGTCCTCGACCATGGGCCTCGCGGCCGGGCTCGCGAAGGCGTCTGACATGTCCTCGGGCCGATCCCACAAGAGTTCGACAAAGCCATCGGCGTTGATCGGCGAGGCTGGCGAGAAGTCTTCCTCGACATGGTTTTGGATATAGCCGCGAACTTTCGGCAGTTGAGATACTGGCGCGGCATGGCGCTCCCACAGCCGCGAAAAGGTCGAGCGGTCGTGGTCGAGCCGACGAACGAGGACAGACATGCGCTTGAACATGGACGGCGACCTCACGCGATCGACGCGCCGCCGTCGAGCATAACGATCGTGCCCGTGGCGTACCCGGTGGCGGCGAGCAGTAACAACTGGCGAGCGATGTCCCGCGGTTCGCCGACCCGTCCGGCGGGATAGGTCGCCGACATCCGCGCGTACATCGCTGCGCGCGCCTCCGGGGTCATCTCCGCCCACATCTCGGTCCTAACGACGGCGGGCGAAACGGCGTTGACCCGGATTGGCTTCAACTCCAGAGCCAGCCCTCGCACCAGAGCCTCAAGCCCAGCGTTAATCGCTCCCATCAGCGCGCGACCGGCGGCGGGCCGACTGGCCAGGAAGCCCGAGACAACGCTCAGCGAGCCGCCGCTGGAAATCTTGGCCGCCCGGGCGACCCTGTAGAAGCCCCAGAACTTGCTGTTCACAGCGGCGTAGGCGGTTTCGAGCGGGAGGTCGCGGACGGCCGCGATGCTGGTCTGCGAGCCGGTGACGATGACGTGGTCGAAGGCCGCGGCGCTCGCGAAAAACGTCTCGACGGCCGTGTCGTTGGTCAAGTCGAGGGCTTGGCCGATCACAGACGGACCGATCGAGCTGGCCGCCGAGGACACCTTATCGGCCGAACGCGAAGCGATGGTCACCGCCGCGCCCTGTTCGCAGGCGAGTTGCGCGGTCGCCAAGCCAATGCCCGAACTGCCGCCGATGACCAGCACGCGCTGGCCGGAAAGGTCGATCATGGCTGTCGCTCCCCCACTGGTGAGCGCGAACCATGCGGCAGGCCCGGCACGTTCACAATTGTCAGAAGCGCCAAGCCGGTTGATACAAAAACGGCGTAATCTGCGCCACGGAGCCGCTATGGATACCGAAGCCCTCGCTGTCTTCAGCCACGCTGTGGCGGCTGGGAGCATCTCCGCCGCCTCACGCCGGCTAGGGCTGGCGCCCGCGGTCGCCTCGCGCAGATTGGCCGCCTTGGAGCGCGAACTTGGGACGCGCCTGTTGCAGCGAACGACGCGCTCCATCTCGCTGACGCCCGAGGGCGAGGACTTCATGCCTTACGCTCGAGATATCCTCGAACGTGAAGCTTCGGCGCTGGCGGCGCTAACGCCCGGCGATCGCGGCGCGGCGGGCCTCCTTCGCGTCACCGCCCCCGCGGCCCTCGGCCGAGAGATCATCGTGCCGATGCTGACCGCCCTCATGGGCGCAAACCCGCAGTTGCGCGTCGAACTGCACTTGACCGAGCGGTTGGTGGACGTCGTCGGCGAGGGGTTCGATGTCGCGATACGCATCGCCGATCTTCGCAGTTCAAACCTTGTCGCCCGCCGCATCGGCTCGGTTCGGCGGATTGTTTGCGCTTCCCCGGACTACCTCGAGCTGCGGGGGCGGCCGCAGACCTTGGCGGAGCTTGGCGAACACGATTGCCTGACCCTGATCGGGGTCACTCACTGGGCGTTCGGACCGAGCGGCGCGGAGCGCGCGCGCGTGAGCGGACGCTTCGTCTGCGACGCCATCGACGGCCTCCACGCGGCCTGTCGGCGCGGCTTGGGTGTGGCCATGCTCGCCAGCTGGTCCGCGGCAAACGACCTGGAGACGGGCCGGCTGGTCGAACTGCCGCTCGACGCAACGCCATATTCACCGCCGGTATCCGCCCTTTACCCCACGACACGGATGATGACCCCGAAGCTGCGTCTGTTCCTGACGGCCCTGGGCGAGGCGTTGAGGAGCGAGGGCGCGGCGGCGGCTCCTTCGAGCTCCGCTCAGGTTGACGCCAAGCTCGCGTAACTGCGTTTAAAGGCGTCCCGAAGGGCCATGACCCGGCGGTTGTCTGCATCCGAGGCGCGACAAACGAACGAGATCTGCCGGGACGGGGCGTTCTTGCCCAAAGAGATCTGACGGACGCGGTGGATTTCGGTGATCGGGCCGACCTGCGGAATGACCGACACGCCCAGGCCCGCCGAAACCATCGAGAGCACCGCCTCGATCGATTCCAACTCGAACTTGGGGCGGGTGGCAGGCGCCAAGCGGTGGAGGTAGCTGGCGGCCACCCGCCCGCTGGTTAGGGAGGTGTCGAACTGGAGCCAGTTGTGGCGCTTGACGAGCTCGGCCACGGTGGCGTTTCCCGTATCGTGGGGCGCCACGAACACGAAGGGCTGTCGCTGGAGGTCGTGCCAGGCCAATCGGCTCGAACCGCCCGAGGTCGGACGCACCAGGGCCGCTCCATCGAGTTCACCGGCCTTGAGCTGATTGAGAAGTTCCGTGGAGTCGCCTTGGATCACCCTTACGCTCAGGGCTGGGTGGCGTTCGGCGACGTCCCTCAGCACCGGCGGCATCATGGCCGATTGCAGCGACCGGATCGTGCCCAGGACGACGCGTCCCGTCACAGCCCCCGTGGAACGGTGGCGGGCCGCCTCGACGGCGTCGAGGGCGCCGCGCACATTCTCTGAAAGCTCCCGCGCCAGCGGCGTGGGTCTGGCGATCCGGCCGGATCGGTCGAACAAGGGTTGTCCAAGATATTCCTCAAGGCGCTTGACCTGAAGGCTGACGGCGCTGGGCGTCAAGCCGACGTCCTCGGCCGCCGCCGCGAAACTGCCATGTCGAAGAATAGCGTCGAGCGTGATCAGGAATTCGAACTTCAAGGCAAACTCACCAATCGTCGGACAATCGTTTGAGGATACTGCATCATCGGAGGCTCAAGAACCGCATCGAACCGCTGCAACAGGTCGGCGCCCGGCTCTCGAACCTTAAATGACTCGCCGATAGGGCATTCACATAGACTCGTGATGTTTTGTCATCTTTTGCTGAACGAAACATCGCTATTTTTTCACACTGCCCGCGGCTACCACAGGTCCTAGCGAAGGGCGGCCCTCTCAATTCCTCTAAGGCCGCATCGGCCTGAACCCGTCCTTCGCTACTCTATCGCCCTCCGAAGAGGCGAGACGAAGGGTAGGACATGAGCCGCGCAAGCCGCTTGAAGCAACTGATCGACGGCGCCTGGGTCGAGGGCGAGGGCGCCAACTTCGTCGTCGTGGACAAGTTCCTGGGCGAGGAGATCGCCGAAGGGCGAGAGGCGTCGGCCGATCAGGTGCGCGCGGCCATCGCCGCGGCCCGCCGCTCGTTCGAGACCGTCCGCCTGGAGCCCTACGAGCGCTACCGCCTGCTCTCCAGGGTCGCCGACCTGATCCTGGCGAACCGGGAAGAACTGACCGGCACGATCATCGCCGAGTCCGGCGTGCCGTGGAAGGATTCCGACAACGAGGTGGCGCGCACCGCCGAGACGTTCCGCACGTCCGCCGAGGAGGCCAAGCGCCTGGTCGGCGAGATGGTGCCGATCCAGGGCGCGGCGGGCCAGAGCCACCGCATGGCCATGACCATCCGCGTGCCGCGCGGCGTGGTTGCGGGGATCAGCGCCTTCAACTCGCCGCTCAACATGGTGGCGCACAAGGCCGCGCCGGCCTTGGCCGCCGGGAACACGGTGGTGGTCAAGCCACCGCCGGCGACGCCGCTTTCGGGCGTACGACTCTTCGAACTGATGCTCGAGGCGGGCTTCCCGCCCGGCCACGTCAATCTCGTTCTGGGCGGCGCCGAGGTCGGACGCGCCCTGGTCGAACATGACGACATCGATTTCGTCACCTTCACGGGCAGCACGCCCGTGGGCAAGGCGATCCGCCAGAGCCGGGGCATGCGTCCGGTGGCCCTGGAGTTGGGCAGCATCGCCGCCACCATCGTCTGCGCGGACGCCGACCTGGACCGCGCGGCCGTGCGCTGCGCCCAATCGGGCTTCCGCCGCCAAGGCCAAGCCTGCACCTCGACCCAGCGCCTGTTCATCCAGCGGCCGATCCTGGAGCGCTTCACCGACATGGTGGCGGCCGAGACCAAGAAGCTGAAGGTCGGCGATCCGCGTCAGCGCGACACCGATGTCGGACCGCTGATCAGCGAAAAGGATGCGATCCGGGCCGAAGCCTGGGTTCGCGAGGCGATCGCCCAGGGCGCGCGTCTGATCAACGGCGGCCAGCGCGAGGGCGCCGTCCTGCAGCCTACCATCTTGGCCGATGTTCCCAAGACGGCCCGCGTGCTTTGCGAGGAGATCTTCGCCCCGGTCCTGTCGATCATCCCGTTCGACGACCTCGACGCGGCGATCGACGAGGTCAACGCCACCGAGTTCGGCCTGGCCGCCGGCCTGTTCACGCGCGACATCGAGCGCGCCCTGAAGGGGGCGGCCCGTATCCATGTCGGGGTCGTCCACCTCAACGACGCCTCGAGCAGCCGGGTCGACGTGATCCCGTTCGGCGGAGTCAAGGACAGCGGCGTGGGGGTCGAGGGCCCCCGCTACGCCATGCGCGAGATGACCGAAGAGCGTCTCGTGACGATCACCCTTTGATGGAAAGCCTGATGTCCGAAGCCAGTGTCACGGGGGCGGTCTACATCGCCCAATGCTTGAAGAACGAAGGGGTGGAGATGGTGTTCGGCCAATGCGGCCACACCAATTACGCGCTGATCGACGCCTGCCAACGCGAGGGCATCGCCTACATCTCGTTCCGGCACGAGCAACAGGCCGTCCACGCCGCCGACGCCTACTACCGTCTGTCCAAGAAGCTGGCGGTCATCAACGTCCATCTGTCGCCGGGTCTGACCAACGCCTTGACGGGCGTGGTCTCCGCCGCCACGGACGGTACGCCGATGCTGGTCATCGCCGGCAACACGCCGTCGTACCACCACCCGCGCGAAGCCCACCAGGTGATCCGCCTGCACCAGGACGCCTCGCAGGGCGACATCTTCCGTCCGGTCTGCAAGCGCGTGTGGCGCATCGATCAGGTCAACTGGCTTCGCGACGTCATGCACCGGGCGCTGAACGTGGCCCAGACCGGCCGGCCGGGCGCCGTGCTGCTCGACGTGCCGATGGACATGTTCTCGGCCAAGCTCGCCGCGCCGATCGACACGATCGCGCGTCGTCCGAACTTTCCGCGCAGCGTCGCCGACGCGCAGGGGCTGGCCGAGGCCGTCCGCCTGCTGACCGCCGCCGAGCGTCCGGTGGTCTATGCCGGCAACGGCGTCGCGCTGTCGGGCGCCGTGGCCGAACTGGCCGAGACCGCGCGCCTTCTGCAGGCGCCGGTCGCCACGACCCTCGTCGGCAAGGGCGTTTTCCCGGAGACCGACCCGCGCGCGCTTGGCGTGACCGGCATCTGGGGCGCTCGGATGGCCAACGACACCTGCCGCGACGCCGACGTCGTCCTAGCGATCGGCACGGCCTTCGGCGAGGCAGACTGCAGTTCCTGGAACGCCGACTACGTCTTCAACATCCCCAACGGGACCAAGCTCATCCAGATCGACATCGATCCGCAGGAGCTGGGCAAGAGCTATCCGGTCGACATCGGCCTGGTGGGCGACGCCAAGGCCACGCTGGCGGCCCTGAACGCCTTGCTGGCGCGGGCGCCCCGGCCGCAGGCGACGATCGACGCCCATCTGGACGTCGTCGCCAAGCGCAAGGCGGCCTGGCGCGAGGAGCTCAAGGCTTCGCAGGACAACGGCGACAAGCCGATCCATCCCGCTCGCCTGCTCAAGGAGCTGTCGCTGGCGGCGCCCGACGACGTGGTCTTCGTCACGGACGTGGGCTGGAACAAGAACGGCGCCGGCCAGCAGCTGGAGGTCAAGCAACCGGGCGCCTTCATCACCAGCGGGGGCATGGCCACCATGGGCTTCTCGCCGGCCGCGGCGATCGGCGCCAAGCTGGCCGCGCCCGACCGCAAGGTGGTCTGCCTGATCGGCGACGGCGGCCTGCTGTCGGTGATCGGAGCCCTGACCACGGCTGTCGAGCTGAACATCCCAGTGCTTTGGGTCCTGTTCAACAACTTCTGCTATTCGACCATTCGCACGGTCGGAAACACCTATTTCCAGAACAAGTACGGCACGGAGTTCCGCACGCCCGACGGCGAGCTCTACAACCCCGACTTCATGCTGCTGGCCAAGTCGTTCGGCATCGATTCCGCCCTGGTTGAGGAGCCCGACGACGTCGCCGCCGCGCTGAAGAGCGCCATGGCCAAGGACGCGCCCTTCCTTCTCGAGGTCCGCACCCGCGGTGACCTGCCCATGCCGCGCACCGGCTACTGGGACATCGCTGACTTCCTGCAGGGCGGCAATGACTGACCTTTCCGCATCAGATCCGATGGGCTCGGCGTTGCATCGCCACGAGTATGACGCCGAGGCGTCAGGGCCGCTGGCCGGGGTGCGCATCCTCGACCTGTCGCGTCTCTTCGCCGGCAACGTCCTGACCCAGATGCTGGGCGACTTCGGCGCGGAAGTGATCAAGGTCGAGCCGCCGACCGGCGACACGCTGCGCGGATGGAAGGTCAAGGGCGTCTCGACCCATTGGAAGATCTACGCCCGCAACAAGAAGAGCCTTTGCCTGGACCTGCGCAACGCGCGGGCCAAGGCGCTGCTGCTCGACCTCGTCCCGACGGCCGACGTCCTGGTCGAGAGCTTCCGGCCCGGGGTCATGGAGCAGATGGGGCTTGGTCCCGAAATTCTGCTGGCCCGCAATCCCAAGCTGGTGGTGGTCCGCATTTCCGGATGGGGCCAGGAGGGGCCCTACCACCAGCGTCCCGGCTTTGGCACGGTGATCGAGGGGATGTCGGGCTTCGCGGCCATCAACGGCTTCGCCGACCGAGAGCCCGTTCTGCCGCCGATGTACCTGGCCGACGGCGTCGCCGGCGTCTATGGCGCCTCGGCGACGATGATCGCGCTGCGGGAAGCCGAGCGGGAAGGCGGCGCCGGCCAGATCGTCGACCTGCCGCTCTATGATCCGCTGTTCGCCCTGCTGGGGCCGCAGGCCGCCAACTACCGGCTGACAGGGATGCTTCGCCCCCGCACGGGCAGTCGCTCCAGCAACTCGGCCCCGCGCAACGCCTATCGCTGCAAGGACGGCAAGTATGTCGGCCTGTCGGGGTCCACCCAATCGATGGCCGAGCGCATCTTCCGCGCCATCGGCCGTCCCGATCTGATCGAGGACCCTCGGTTCCGCACCAACGCCGACCGGCTCAAGAACGTCGAGGTGCTCGACGAGGTCATCGGGACGTTCATCGCCGAGCGCGATCTGGCCGAGCTCGTGCCGCTGATGGAGGCGGCCGAGGTCACGGTCGGACCGATCTACGACATCGATCAGATCATGGCTGATCCGCATGTCATCGACCGGGAGATCCTCGCCGACTACCCCGACGTCGAGCTGGGCGCCTTGCCGATGCATCACGTCGTACCGCGCCTCGAGGCCACCCCGGGGTCGATCCGGTCCCCGGCGCCCAGCCTTGGTCAGCACAACCGAGACCTGCTGGCCGAGGTGGGGATCGACGAGGCCGCCTACGCCGAACTGGTGTCGTCGGGCGTCGCCGTCGAAGACGGGGCCTGCGTACGATGACCCCTGTCTGGCGCTCGCTGCAGTATGTCCCCGCTCACGTGGAGAAGTTCGTCTCCACGGCGCATACGCGCGGCGCCGACGCGATCATTCTCGATCTGGAGGATAGCGTCCCGCCCGACGAAAAGACACGCGCCCGCGACCTGTTGGCCGAGGCCGCGCGCCGGGTCGGGCAGGCCGGCGCCGATGTCCTTGTACGGATCAACGGTGATCCGATGCTGGCGGCGTCGGACATCGTCGCGGCGGTCGGAGCGGCGGTGAGCGCCCTCGTGCTGCCGAAAGTCGACAGTGTCGAGGATCTTCTGGCTCTGGACAGACTGGTGTCGCAAGCCGAGGCCGACCGGGGCATGGCGCCGGGCGCGACGGGCTTCCTCGTCCTGATCGAGAGCGCCCGCGGCCTGCTCGACATGGCCAATATCGCCAAGGCGAGCCCACGCGTCATGGCGTTGAACCTCGGCAACGAGGATCTCGCGCTCGATATCGGCATGGAGGTGGACGACGAAACGCTCCAGTTGCCCCGCCAGCAAATGGCGATCGCCGCGGCGGCGGCCGGCGTCATGCCGATCGGGCTGATTGGCGCGGCCACGCAGTACGCCGATCTCGAAGCCTATCGCGCTCTGGCGCGGCGATCACGCCGCTTCGGATTCCAGGGTTCGAGCTGCATCCACCCCTCTCAGATCGCGATCCTGAACGAAGCCTTCTCGCCCACCGAGGAAGAGGTGGCGCGCGCTCTGCGGATCGTCGAAGGCGCCAAGGCGGCGCGCGCCGAGGGCCGCGGCGCCTTCGCCATCGACGGCAGGATGATCGATACGCCGATCGAACGGCGCGCCGAACGGCTCTTGGAGCGCTACGCCGCGATCAAGTCTCGGGAGGCCGCCTTGGCCCGTCGGCGAAGTTGACGGATCACGCCCGGCCCGGCGGCTCGCGCCGCCTACGCCGCGCGTGATCGAGACCAACCAAAAAAAGATCAAAGGGGAATGGAAATGTCCAAGCAGGCAGTTTGCGGGCGTGTGAAACGCCTCGCGTCTTCGCGCGACCTCGACACCAAGTCGGTCCTTCTGGCCTCGGTCGCGACCTTCGTTCTTATATCGGCGGGCGTTGCCCACGCCCAGTCGGCGCCCAAGGCCGAACCCGACGCCGTCGAGGTTGAAGCCATCGTCGTCACCGGCACCGCCATCCGGGGCGTGGCGCCAGTCGGCTCGGCCACCGTTGAGGTCAATCGCGAGACGATCGTTGAAGCCCCGCAGCGTGACGCTTCGGCTCTGATCAGTCAGATGCCCCAGGCTTCGGGCCTGGGCAACACCCTGGCCAACAACGCCGGGCGCAACGCCGGCGTCAACCTGCGCGGCCTGGGCACCAACGCCACGCTGTTGCTGTTCGACGGCCACCGGACAGTCGCGCAGGGCGTGACCAACCAGATCGCCGACCCGAACGTCATTCCCTTCGCCGCCATCGAGCGCGTCGAAGTCGTCACCGACGGCGCCTCGGCCATCTACGGCTCGGACGCTGTCGCCGGCGTCGTCAACTTCATCCTGCGCCGGCCGTTCAACGGGGCCGAGGTGACGGCGCGCTACAAGGACAGCATCTACCATCAGTACACCGTCGAGGGCGTCGCCGGCCGCAAGTGGGGCTCGGGCGGGGTCATGGTCGGCCTGACCTGGGAGAAGAACGATCGCATTCGTCGCAGCCAGGTGCCGGAGCTGGCGCAGGACCTGCGGCCGTTCGGCGGCAACGACAATCGTTTCATCGGCACGACGGTGACGCCCGACGCGTCGGGGGCCCTGATCGTCGGCTCCACGGTCTATGGCCTACCGGCCAATCTCAACGGCCGTGTCCCGACCGCCGCCGAAGTGCTGGCGCTGAAGAACAATCCCTCGCTGGTCGATACCGCCAAGTACCTGGACTACTACACCCAGCGCGAGCGGATCGGCGGCGTCGTTCGCTTCAATCAGAATTTCGGCAGCGCGGGCGACCTGACCGCCACCCTGCTGTTCAACAACCGCAAGAACAATTCGCCTGGCACCGGCGACGGCGCCTTCACGAACGTCGGCATCACCGTCGCCCCGACCAGCCCGTACTATATCGCGGGTCTGGGCGCGGGAAACCAGACGGTCGTCTATAACTTCCGGGCCAACAATCCCGGTCGGACCCTGGACCAGAACAACACGGAAAACACGTTCAACCTGCTGGTCGACTATTCGGTCAATCTGGCTGGCGACTTCAAGTTCACGGGCACGGGCGTCTACGGCAACAACTACGGCTGCGCGACCTGCCAGCCGCAGGGCAACACGGTCCTGGCGGCGGTCATTACCCAGCCCAGCTACAACGGCGCGTTCAATCCGTACAAGCAGGGGGTTCAGCCGACCGCCGAAGGTCTGTTCGGCAGCTTTGTCCAGAAAGCGCAGAACGAACTCCTCAACCTGGGC
>NZ_DATFAV010000134.1:0-26573 GCF_035254145.1 Caulobacter sp.
ACCTCGATCGCCGAGACCAGCCTGACCATCGAGGGCGTGCGGGTGGTCATCGACGCGGGCCTGGCGCGCGTGCCGCGCTATGATCCGGCCTCGGGCATCACCCGGCTGGAGACGGTGCGGGTCAGCCGCGCCGCCGCCGACCAGCGACGGGGCCGCGCCGGCCGGACCGAGCCGGGCGTCTGCTATCGCCTGTGGGACGAGCCGGAGACCCGGTCGTTGCCCGCCTTCGCGCGGCCCGAGATCCTGGAGGCCGACCTTTCGCGCCTGGCGCTGGATCTCGCCCGCTGGGGCGCGCGCGATCCTTCGAGCCTCACGTTCCTGGACCCGCCGCCGGCCGCGGCCTTCGCCGAGGCGCGGACCTTGCTCACCCGCATCCAGGCGCTGGACGGGCAGGGCGACCTGACCGCCCACGGCAAGGCCCTGGCCGAGATGCCGCTGCCGCCGCGCCTGGCCCACATGGTCGTGCGCGCCGCCGCCTCGGGCCAGGCCCGCGAGGCCGCCGAGATCGCCGCCGTGCTGACCGAGCAAGGACTGGGCGGCAGGGACGTGGATCTGCGACGGCGGCTGGAAAACCTGCACCGCGACCGCTCGCCCCGCGCCCGCGACGCCATGGCCCTGGTCGAGCGCTGGACCCGCGCGGCCGGCAAGCGGCGCTCCGGCGCGCGCGCGATGGAGACCGGCCTGATGCTGGCCGAGGCCTATCCAGAACGCGTCGCCAAGGCGCGCGGCAAGCTGGGTGAGTTCCAGCTGGCCGGCGGGCGCGGCGTCTATCTGGAGCCCACCGATCCGCTGGCTCGCGAGGCTTGGCTGGCCGTCGGCGAGCTGGGCGGCGGCGAGAGCCGCGACCGCATCCTGCTGGCCGCCGCCGTGGATGAAGCCGACCTGCGCGAGGCCTTCGCCGACCGCCTGGTGGCGGAGGACCGCCTGGAGACCTTCGGTGGCAAGGTGCGCGCCAAGCGTCTGCTGCGCCTGGGCAAGCTGGTGCTGGAAGAGCGGCTGGTCGAGAATCCCGACCCGGCCATGATCGCCGCCGCCCTGATGGACCAGGTGCGCGCCGAGGGGCTCTCGGGCCTGCGGCTGGGCGACCGGGGCAAGGCGTTTCTCGACCGCGTGGCCTTCCTGCGCTCGGTCGATGGCGACCAATGGCCCGATCTCTCCGAGGCCGCCCTGGTCGACCGGATGGGCGAGTGGCTGGAGCCGCTGCTGCCTGGCCGCGCCTCGCTGTCCAGCCTGGACGAGGGGACGCTGCACGACGCCCTGAAGACCCTGGTCCCGTGGGACCTGCAGCGGAAGATGGACGCGCTGCTGCCGGCCCGCTTCGAGGCCCCGACGGGCAACACCTTCGCCATCGACTACGCCGCGGAAGGCGGTCCTCGCGTCGAGGTGCGGGTCGGGGAGCTGTACGGCCTCGCCGAACATCCCAGCGTCGCCGGCGGCAAGGTCCCGCTGACGCTCGCCCTGCTGTCGCCAGCCCACCGGCCGATCCAGATCACCAAGGACCTGCCCGGCTTCTGGAAGGGCTCGTGGCGCGAGGTGAAGGTCGAGATGAAGGGGCGGTATCCCCGCCACGTCTGGCCGGATGATCCGGCGAACGCCGCGCCGGTGACGCGGGCCAAGCCGCGCGGGACTTGAGGGACGGGATCACAAAATCCCCCCCCTAGCGGGGGAGGTGGCGCGAAGCGCCGGAGGGGGAAGTTTTGCAGACCTTGCCTCTTCCCCCTCCGTCGTCGCTACGCGTCGACACCTCCCGAGCTAGGGGGAGGATTGGAGCGCTCTACCCCGTCACCGTATAGATCATGATCCCCGTGGCCACCGACAGGTTCAGGCTGTCGGCCCGGCCACGCATCGGGATCTTCACATTCACGTCGCAGGCCGCCGCCAATTCCGGCGGCAGGCCCTGCTGTTCGTTGCCCATCAGGATCAGCGAGGGCTTCACATAGTCGGCGGACTTGTGGTCGACCGTGGCGGTCAGCAGGGTGCCGACCACGCTGCCCGGCCAGGTCGCGCGCCAGGCCAGGAACTCGGGGATGGTGGCCTTGGCGATCTTGACCGCGAAGATCGAGCCCATGGTCGCGCGCACGCCCTCGACCGAATAGGGATCGACGCAGTCGCCCACCAGGATCACCCCGCCGCAGCCGGCCGCGTCGGCGGTGCGGATCACCGTGCCGAGGTTACCTGGGTCGCGGACGGCCTGCATGGCCACCCAGCATGGCGCGCTTTCCGGTACGATGGCCGACAGCGGCGTGAACACTTGGCGGAAGACGGCGACCACGGCCTGGGGATTGTCGCGGCGCGAGACCTTCTCGAGGATTTCCCGATTGACCTCAATGACTTCGCCGCCCGTCTTCAGGCACGCGGCGACGGCCTTCTTCAGCATCGGATGGTCGGCGGCGTCGGGGCCGTACATGACGATCTTGGGCGCGTGACCGCAGTCGATCGCCTCGATGACGATCTTCAGGCCCTCGGCCAGGAACAGGCCGCTCTCCTCGCGCTCCTTGCGCATGTGCAGGGCGCGGACGGCCTTGACGGTGGCGTTGGTCAGGGAGGTGACGGTCTTGGTGCTCATGTCCCTCAGCCTTCACCCGTCTCTTCTTGGGCGGACCAGCGCGCGAAGAACGACAGTCCGATCTGGCGGTCGCCCTTTTCCTCGACCAGCGAAAGCTCGCCCCAGTCGATGACGCCGCCGCGGCCTTCCAGTTCCTGGGCCAGCAGGCCCGACATCGCCGCGCCCGAAACCCGGGCGGCATAGGCGTTCATCAGGAGGAACGAGGCGTCGTCGCTGAGCAGTTCGGCGCAGTCCTTGGTCAGGGCGGCCAGGTCCTCGAACAGGCGCCAGACCTCGCCGTCGGCGCCGCGCCCAAACTTTGGCGGATCCAGGATGATGCCGTCATAGCGATTGCCGCGCCGGACCTCGCGAGCCACGAACTTGCGGGCGTCCTCGACGATCCAGCGGATCGGCTTGTCGGCCAGTCCCGAGAAGGCGGCGTTCTCGCGGGCGAAGCCGACCGACTTCTTGGAGGCGTCGACGTGGGTGACGGCCGCGCCGGCGGCGGCGCAGACCAGCGAGGCCACGCCCGTATAGCCGAACAGATTCAGGATCTTGGGCTGTGGACCTGATCCCTTGGCGTAGGCCCGCACGCGCTCGTCCTGCCAGGCCCAGTTGGCCGCTTGTTCGGGGAAGAAGGCCAGGTGCCGGAACGGGGTGAACTGGCCATGGAACTTGGCCTGTCCCCAGGCCAGGTCGAACTTCTCGATCGGCTTGCCCTTGAAGCGCCAGCGGCCAGCCTCGTCCTCGTCGGTGGGATCGAAGACGGCGTCGGCGGCTTCCCAGACCTTGGCCGGCAGGCGCGGCGCCCAGAAGCACTGCGGCTCGGGGCGCACCACGGTGTAGCGGCCGTAGCGCTCCAGCTTCTTGCCATGGCCACTGTCCAGCAGGGCGTAGTCCGCCCAGCCGGTGGTGCGCATGACGATGGGGGCGGGGGCGATCTTCGGAGCCATCGCCCGCCCATACCTGTTTACAGCCTGACCCGTCCAGAGCGCGGCGCGTGCAGGGTCTTGTCCCAACGGTGCGGGTCGGTGACGAACTGGTGCAGCGCCTTGGTGGCGGCGACGCTTTGCAGCAGCCAGTAGCCGACCATGCCGAACAGGTGCAGCAGCCTTGGCTGGCCGCCAGCCCGCAGCACGCCGCGCGCGCCGGCGATCGCGGCGGAACTCCAGCCCAGCATGTAGAGAACCAGGTCCCAGGCCGGGATGCTGAAGGCGCCGTCGGGCAGGTAGTCGACCGTCGCCGCGGCGATGGCCGCCAGCATCACCGGCCCGTGCAGGTGCGAGGAGGCGACCGATTGGGCCAGGGTCAGGACCAGGGCCACCGCGTTGCGCGGCTGGCGCGGAACCGGACCGCGCGCGTGCACCGCCAGGGTCTGCATGTGGCCCTTGATCCAGCGGGCGCGCTGCGGGAGCCATTGCTCGGCCGTGGTCGGGGCGGTCTCCCAGGTCGGCCGGCCGATCACGCCCAGGCGATAGCCGGCCGCGGCGAGGCGAAAGCCGACGTCGGCGTCCTCGGTGACGTTGTAGGGATCCCAGCCGCCCACCTCGCGCAGGGCCGATGACTTGAAGTGATTGCTAGTGCCGCCCAGCGGAAAGGCCAGACCCCACCGCGACAGGGCCGGCAGCAGGACCTCGAAATGGGCGGCGTACTCAAGCCGGAACTGCGAGGGCAGGAAGAGGGAAAAGCCCGGATCCTCGATCCGCAGCGGCGCCTGCAGGCAGGCGAGGCGCGGATCGGACGCGGCGAAGCGGGCCGCCGCCTCGCGCAGTTGGCCAGGGTCGGGCATGTCCTCGGCGTCGTAGATCACCACCAGCTCGCCCCGCGCCCGGTCCAGGGCGTGGTTGCAGGCGCGCGGCTTGGTCTTGGGCGTTCCTGGCGGAGCGATCAGCACCTGGACGAAGACGGGCAGGGCGATGGCGCGCACGGCGGCCTTGGTGACCTCGTCGTCGGCCTCCAGCACGATCAGGGCCTGCAGCCGGTCGCGGGGATAGTCGAGCGCGGCCAGGTTCTCGACCAGTTCGGCCACGACCTCGGCCTCGCGATAGAGCGGGGCGATAATCGTGTAGCTCGGCAGGTCCCATTCGGCGAGCGGCGCGGACGCCACCAGCGGAAGCGGCGTGCACGCGGCGGCCAGGCGCGTAAGCCCGCCCAGCAGGAAGACGCCGAAGAACAGGTGGTGGACGACCGTGAAGGCGTCGCCCGGATCCACGGCGAAGGTGACCGCCGCCAGCAATCCGAAGAGCGCGATAGAGACGGCCTGGGCGCTGGACAGGGTCTGGTGGGCCCCGTCGCGTTCGCGCGATGGCGCGCCTGCCAGTTGCTCCGCAGGCGCAGGTCCGCCCATCGGCATGGACGCAAGGTCCAGCCGTCCTTCTTCACGCGCCATGGAAGCCCCTGAACGCCCAACGCCCCAACGGCGCGAATAACGGGACCACAACCAAAAGCTGTCAAATGGAAAAACACGCGTTTTGCGACGCGGCTTCGCGCGCGCGACGCCAAAACGCTCCCACCACGCACGTTCTTGCGACGGCTGAGTGATTCCCGTTTAGTGTGGGGTGGGGAAAGCCAGGGGAAGCCAAATCCGTGACGGTCGTTCTGAAGAAGCCTCACAAGTCCGCCCGAAAGCCGAAAGGCGACGGGCACTTGCGCCGAGGCGAAATCCTGGAGGCCGCGGAGAAGATCTTCATCGCCGAAGGCTATTCAGGCGCGACGATCCGCAAGATCGCCGACGCGGTGGGGGTGTCGTCGACGGCGCTCTACATGCACTTCCGCGACAAGGACCAGATCCTGATGGAGATCAGCAACGACGCCATCGAGCGTCTGCTGGCTCTCAACACCCAGATCGCGTCCCAGCCGGTCGATCCCGTGGCGCGCGTCCGCCTGATGCTAGAGGCGTACATGAAGTTCGCCCTGGAGAACCCCAACACCTACCAGCTGGTGTTCTGCAGCACGGGCGAGCACATCTCGCAGGACAAGATTTCCGATCTGCTGGCGCTCGGTGACCGGTGCTTCGAGAAGTTCAGCGAGCCGGTGCACCAGATCGCCGCCCAGGGCCGCCTGCGCTCGGGCTCGGCGGTCGAGGCGGCCGAGGTGCTGTGGGCCGGCTGCCATGGCCTGGTCTCGCTGCTGATCACCAAGCCCTCGCGGGGCTGGTCCTCGTCCGAGGGGTTGATGAAGGTGATGCTGGACGGCTTGCTGCACGGCCTGGTCACGGACTGATCTGATGAGCGCCGCCAAGGTCTTGGGCGTCCTTGCGGCGGCGCTGGCGTTCGCGCCGGTTCTGGCCGTCGCGGCGCCGCGCGTGATGTCGCTGGATTCCTGCGCCGACCAGTACGTGCTGGCCCTGGCGCCGCGCGACAGCATCGTCGGCCTCTCGCATCGGGCGGTCTCCCGCGACAGCTACATGCGCGCCTCGGCGGCTGGCCTGCCGTTGCGGCGGGCGACCTTCGAGAGCCTGGTGGCCGCGCGCCCGCAGGTGGTCGTGCGCCTCTGGGGCGGCGACGCGCGGCTTTCGCGGGCCCTGGAGAAGAAGGGCGTTTCCACCGTCACCCTCGACGACGCCGCCGACTTCGACGGGGTTCGCGCCAACGTCCGCAAGGTGGCCGCCGCTCTGGATCGCCGGGCGGAGGGCGAGGCGATCGTCGCGCGCATGGACGCCCAACTGGCCCGAGCGGCCCAGGCGGGGAAGGGGGCGGGGAAGGGGCGGCCGGCGCTCTATCTGACGCCGGGCGGCTATACGGCGGGACCGGGCACGCTGATCGATTCCCTGCTGAAAGCGGCCGGCTACTCCAACGCCGCGACGAACCCATACTTCTCGCCGGTCTCGCTGGAGGCGATGGTGATGCGGCCGCCGGCGGCCGTGGTGCTTGGCCTGTTCGACATGGCCCGCGCCGGCTCTGACCGCTGGGGACCGGGCCGCCACGCCGCCCTTCGCAGGGTCGTCGCGACCCGTACGGCGGCCTCGCTGCCCGCGTCGGTGGTCGGCTGTCCGGGCTGGTTCGCCGCCGACGGCAGCCGGATGCTCGCCGAGGCCGCGCGATGAGCCTCCTCCGACTTTGCCTGCTGATGTTGCTGGTCCTGGCGGGCGTGGCGATCCTGGCGGTGTCGCTTGGGGAGACCCCGTTGGCGTGGAGCCAGTACGTACAGGCGATGACCCATCCCGGCTCGCCTCCCGGAGAGGTGCTGTGGACGATCCGCGCGCCGCGGGTGGCCGTCGCCGCCCTGGTCGGCGCGGCCCTCGGCCTGGCCGGCGCGACCATGCAGGGCCTGCTGCGCAATCCGCTGGCCGATCCCGGCGTGCTGGGCGTTTCGGCGGTCTCGGGCCTTGGCGCGGCCCTGGCCATTTCCGCCGGCCTGGCCGTGCTGCCGGGCGCGATCGAGCTTTCCGCCCTCGTTGGAGCCCTCGTCGCCGGTGCCCTGGTCGTGGCCCTGGCCGCGCGGTTCCGCGAGCCGGAGGCGCTGATCCTGTTCGGCGTGGCCTTGTCGGCCTTCGGCGGGGCGCTGACGGCGCTGGTCTTCAACCTCTCGCCCTCGCCGGTCGCGACGGCCGAGATTCTGGCCTGGCTGATGGGCTCGGTGCAGAACCGCGACGCCCTGGACGCCGTGCGCGCCCTGGTTCCGATGGCGATCGGCGCGGCCCTCTGCGTCCGCGCCGGGCAGGGCTTGCGGATGCTGACCCTGGGCGAGGAGGCCGCGCGGATGTCGGCCCTGCCGATGGCGCGGCTGCGGGTCTATGCGGTGGCCGGCTCGGCCCTGCTGACCGGCGCGGCGGTGGCGGCGGCGGGCGTGATCGGCTTCGTCGGCCTGGCCGCGCCGCATCTGGTGCGGGCGCTGGTGCGCGACGATCCCAAGCGGATCCTATGGCCCTCGGCCCTGGCCGGCGCGTTGCTGCTGGTGGTCGCCGATCTCGCCGCGCGCCTGATCCCGACCGAGCAGGAGCTGAAGCTAGGCGTGGTCACGGCGCTGTTCGGCGCCCCGGCCTTCGCCCTGCTGGCCTGGCGCGCGGCGCGGAGTTGGCGCTCATGAGCGCGGTCTGGACGCTGGAGGGGCTGAGCGCCCGACAGGGCCGCAAGACGGTGCTGGAGGCGGCCAGCCTGTCGGTCGCGACGGGCGAGCTGGTCGGCATCGTCGGCCCGAACGGCGCGGGCAAGACGAGCCTGTTGCGCGCGGGTCTTGGCTTGCTGCCGGTCCAGGCGGGCTCGGCGCGGCTTTCCGAGCGCGCGGTCGGGGAACTGAAGCCGCACGAGCGCGCCCAGCGGGTGGGCTACCTGCCGCAGGAGCGTCGGGCGGCCTGGAACCTGCCGGCACGGATGGTCGCCGCCCTGGGCGCGAGCGACCTTCCCGAAGCCGAGGCCGATGTCCTGGCGCGGGCCTGCCTGACGCGGGTCGGGGCCGGCGATCTGGCCGAGCGCGGAGTGCTGGACATGTCCGGCGGCGAGCGGGCCCGGGTGCTGCTGGCGCGGCTGCTGGCGACGCGGGCGCCGCTGCTGGTCGCCGACGAGCCCGTGGCGGGCCTCGACCCTGACGCCCAACTGCTGACACTGGATCTGTTGCGCGCCGAGGCGGCTGGCGGCGTGGCGGTGGTCGTCACCCTGCACGACCTGGGTCTGGCCGCGCGGAGTTGCGACCGGATCGTGGTGGTCTTCCAGGGACGGTTGGTCGCCGAAGGACCGCCGCGCGAGGCGCTGTCGCGAGAGATCCTCGCCCGGGTGTTCGGGCTGGATGGGGCGCTGGTGGAGACGCCGGTCGGATTGGTTCTGGCCGCGCGGCGGGTTTAGGGAAGCTCTCAGCTGAACCATTCGTCATCCCGGAAGCCTCGCAGAGGCTTTGGGATGACGAGGTGTTTTTACGGTCGCGGACCTACCTTCCAGCCCCTACGACGGATCGACATTTAAGGCAGTACAAAATTTCTGCCTTCCTGGGCCCTGTGCCCAGGACCCATCGTTCCGAAGTCGCCGAGTTTGACCAGAGCTCCGGGCCGTTCAGCCACGGCTCGCTTCTCAATCGCAGCCTGCCGCCGGCATGGGTCCTGGGCACAGGGCCCAGGAAGGCGAATTATCGAGCCAACCGCCTTGAACGTCGATCGTCCTAAGGCTGCGCCGTGGCCGCCATCTCCGCTGAGGCCATCGCGGCGCTATAGGCGTAGCCGCCGCGCTTGAGGTCGCCGGACAGGGTGAGGGGCGCGACGCCGCCGTTCAGGCGGGCGCGATAGACCATGGTCGTCTCCAGGGTCCGCATCACGTAGTTGCGGGTCTCCGAGAACGGAATGCACTCGATGAAGTCGAGCGGGTCGGTGCTCGCGCCGCGCGGGTCGCCGCAAAGGCCCGCCCACTGAGCCGGCCGCCCAGGACCGGCGTTATAG
Source organism: Caulobacter sp. (assembly GCF_035254145.1). Taxonomy (GTDB): domain Bacteria; phylum Pseudomonadota; class Alphaproteobacteria; order Caulobacterales; family Caulobacteraceae; genus Caulobacter. Next base: position 8,910 of record NZ_DATFAV010000134.1, read on the forward strand.
GCGGCCGCGGCCATGACGTACGAGCCGCTGAAGCTGTTGACCATCTGGCCCAGGTAAACCGAGCCCAGGCGCATGTTGTAGGAGGCGTCCGTGAGACGATCGACCGAGTGGGCCTCGCCCAGCTTGCGGGCGACCAGGGAAGCGGTGGCCGGCATCAGCTGCATCATGCCGCGCGCGCCGACGCCCGACCGCGCCTCGGGGTCGAAATTGCTTTCCTGACGCGAGATCGAATAGACGAACGCCGTCTCGGCCGCGCCTGGTCCTGGCGTGAAATGATGGTCGAGCAGCGGGTAGCCGCGCTCGGCCAGGATGAAGCCCCGCTGGGCGGCGGTGCGCACGGCGCGCATGGCCAGGTCCTGGTCGCCATAGCCGCGGGCCAGGTCGACCAGAAGGGCGCTCTCCTGGGCGTTCGGCAAGGTGTCGTCGATATAGAGCACCAGGCTGCGGAACTGATCCCGGGCGCCGATGTCGGCCAGGATCCGCGCGGCGCGCACCTGCTCGCGGCCATAGAAGCGGGCGCGGTCGGCCGGGGTGATGACCGGATCCGGATCGAGGCGCAGCTCCTTGTAGCCCGCTCTTTCCGCCGAAAGCTGGCCGTAGAACGTGGTGATGTAACGCGCGCCCTCGGCGTAGAAGGCCTGGGCCGCGATGGGGTCGCCCTGGGCCTCGGCCGCGCGACCCTGCCAGTAGAGGGCCCGGCCCTTGGTGATCGGCGAAGCGCCGACCGCGGCGATCTGGGCGAAGTGGGCGGCGGCCAGATCTGCGTTCTTGAGGCGGGTGAGGGCGATCCAGCCGGCGTAGAATTCCGACTCGGCGATGTCAGCCGGCCCCAACGCCTGGGTGTTGTCGGCCGCGGCGTAGGCGCCGGCGCTGTCGCCGGCCTTGAGCGCGGCGACGACCAGTTGCTTGCGTTCCTTCCAGATCGCGGTCGAGGCTTCCTCGGTCGGCGGGGCCGGGAAGTTGACGACCATCGGCAGGGCCAGGGTCTCCATGCCCTTGCGGCGCAGATAGGCGGCGCGTTCGAAAACGACGCCCGGCGAAGCCTGCAAATCCGGCGTCAGGCCGTTGTAGAGGTCGTTGGCGTTGGAGGCGCTCTGGCGATAGGCCATTCGCACGCGGGCGGCGGCCTGCTGGGTTTCCGACAGGAGGGCCACGATGTCGCGCGCCGCCGGGCCCTGTTGGCCGTAAAGGAGGATGTCGGCGCGGCGATTGTAGTCGTCGGGCGTCAGCATCGACCCGAAGCGGGCGATCATGGCGCGCTGGGCGTCGGCCTCGAACACCTTGTCGCGGAAGGTGCGGCGGATCAGGTCCGTCGCCTCCTGCTGCCGGCCGATGGCCTGATAGGCGCTGGCCAGCGCCATGGCGCCGTCGGCCGTGGCCGGCTGGGCGCCGCCGAACCAGGCGATGATCCGCGCCGGATCCAGGCCCGAGGTCGACAGGGCCCGCTCGGTCGCCGCGTCTCGGCGAGCGCCGCGCGGCCAGCCGGCCAGGTCGCGTCGCGCCGAATCCAGGTCGTAGAAGCTGAGCGCCTCGGCGTTGCTGTCGACTAGAGCCCAGAGGGCGATCTTGCGGGCCACCGGATCGCTCAGGCCGGCCATGGCCGCCCGCGCGCCCGAGACGTCGCCGCGCTTGGCGGCCGACAGGGCGGTCTGCAGGGTCGAGGAGTCGGTGTCGGAAACGGAGGTCGCGGCGGCCGGCGACGACGCCAGGTCAGGCGCGGCCGTTTGGGCGTCGGCGACGCCGCAGATCGCGATGATGCAGGCTCCCCCGAGCATGACGCGGCGCAACACTGAAGCCAAAACGCACTCCTTAATCAGCTCCCCGAGCGGGAGCTCCCGGTCCTTCCGCTGGCCGAACGCGCGCCGGCGAGAGGGCCGTCCTCGAATCGCAAGTCCGCGCCCGAAACACGATCAGGCCGGATTATGTTTAAAGGAGGGTTGGCGGGACTTGACCCGACGGCCGCCTCCCATCAAACCGCTCCAGCCTCGACGCACCGGTTGCGGGACGGCGGGGCAGGGACATATTGTCCGCCACCATCGTCCTGCCGCAACCGATGCGGCGCCATTCTCACGGCAATTTGCAAGTCATGGTCCATTCCCCGTTCAAGGGCGTCATTCCGGCCCTCGTCACCCCGTTCAAGGACGGGGAGGTCGACGAGAAAGCTTTCGTGGCCCTGGTCGAGCGTCAGATCGCGGGCGGCGTCCATGGCCTGGTGCCCGTCGGCACGACCGGCGAGACCTCGACCCTGTCGCACGAAGAGCACATGCGGGTCGTCGAACTGTGCGTGAAGACCGCCGCCGGCCGCGTGCCGGTGATCGCCGGCGCGGGCAGCAACTCGACCGACGAGGCCATCATGCTGGTCCGTCACGCCAAGACCGTCGGCGCCGACGCCGCCCTGGTCGTCACGCCCTATTACAATCGGCCCAGCCAGGAAGGCCTCTATCGCCACTACGAGGCGATCAACAACGCCGTCCAACTGCCGGTTTTCGTCTACAACGTGCCGGGCCGCACGGGCGTCGACATCTCCAACGAGACCCTGGCGCGCCTGTCCAAGCTGCCCAACATCGTCGGCATCAAGGACGCCACCGGGGACCTGACCCGCATCAGCGTCCAGCGCCTGATGTGCGGCGACGACTGGGTGCTGCTGTCGGGCGACGATCCCACGGCCCTGGGCTACATGGCCCATGGCGGCCACGGGGTGATCTCGGTCACCTCGAACGTCGCGCCCGACGCCTGCGCGGCCTTCATGAACGCCTGCCTGCAGAAGGACTGGGACAAGGGCCTCTATTGGCAGGATCGCCTGGTGCGCCTGCACAAGGCCCTGTTCCTGGATTCCTCGCCGGCCCCGACCAAGTTCGCGCTGTCGCACCTGGGCCTGTGCTCGGAAGACGTCCGCCTGCCGATCGCGCCGTGCGCGCAGGCCGTGCGTCCCACGATCCTGGACGCGATGCGCGAGGCCGGTCTCGAATAATGGTCAAGCCGATCGCGGAAAACCGGCGCGCCCGGTACGACTACTTCATCGAAGAGACCTTCGAGGCCGGCATCATGCTGACCGGCACGGAGGTGAAGTCGCTGCGCGTCGGCCGGGCCAACATCGCCGAATCCTACGCCTCGGTCGAAGGGCGCGAGATCAAGCTGATCAACGCCGACATCCCGCCCTACGGCCACGCCAACCGTTTCAACCACGAGCCGCGCCGGCATCGGAAGCTGCTGCTGCATCGCAGGCAGATCGACAAGCTGATCGGCGCCGTGCAGCGCGAAGGCCGGACAATGATCCCGCTGAAGCTCTATTGGAACGACAAGGGCCTGGCCAAGCTCGAGATCGGCCTGGCCAAGGGCAAGAAGACCCACGACAAACGCGAAACCGAGGCCGCCCGCGACTGGCAGCGCGACAAGGCGCGGCTGATGAAGGGCGACCGGGGGGACTGACCTCGCCAGTCCCAATGCGTCCGGGCTGGGACCTAGCCCAGACCCCGCATCACCAGAAAGCCGAGGGTCAGGCCGAACGCGAACGCGGCGGCGCTGACGACGAGATAGCGGTGAACGTCCGCGCGGATCTCCGATCGCGTCTGAGCCATGTGATCTCCCGTCGCCCACGCCCCCACGGCGCGCGAATCAAGATCCCACATCGCATCGCGCGCGACCTTGTTCGGGCGCAATGTCAGGGCGCTGGCCGGGTCATCCGTTTTCCAGAGCCAGCAGGGCGAAGGTCGCAAGCCAGTGCTCGCCCATATAGTCGCCCGAGACGTGGGGGATCGCCGCCGCCAGGTGGTTCAGCGCGGCGGTGATCGCGTGCGGCTTGGCCGGATCGGCCTCGGACATGGCGCTGGCCAGGGTCCGCCAGCACCAGGCGCGCGACAGGTTCAGCCCGTCCAGATGCACGATCTTGCCGTCCGTGCGGTCGCTGACCCGCGCCGGGGCGAACAAGGTCGCCGGCCGCTTGTCCGCCAAGTCGGGAAGGAAGCGAGGGAACCACAGGCCAAAGCGCTCGCGCGGGAGCAGGCGGCGCATGGCCTCGGCCTCGATCAGGGCGGGGGAGAGGAAGTCGTCGCCGGACGGCTCCCACGCCGGGCAGGCGGCGTCCTGGCCGTACCAGACCAGGGCCCGGTTCTGCAGCATCTGGCGGAAGGCCGGCAGGTCCGCCATGTCGGCGTACTCGCTGGCCAGGACCAGGGCGAAGGCCGTGTTCGTATGGGTTCCCGCCCGCACCGGATAGTCGGCGACCGGCAGGAAGGCCTCGAACCGTTCGGCGAAGGCCCGCGCCAGCGGCGCGTGAATAGCCGCCCAGGCTCGATCGTGGCGCAGCAGTTCGGCCTGCAGCATGAGATTCCAGGCCCATCCATAGGGACGTTCGAAGCCCCGGCTCTCGGGTCGGGCGAGGTAGGCCAGCTCGCCGGCGACCTTAGCCTCGGTGAAGGCGTCGTCGAACAGGGCGATGATCGTCTCGGCTTCCGGCATCTCCGGACGCAGGCGCAGCAGGGTCGCCAAGAGCCAATAGCCGTGCACGCACGAATGCCAGTCGAAGCTGCCGAAGAAGATCGGGTGCAGCGCGCGGGGCGAGCGGACATCCTCCGGCCCGGCCATCACATGGTCCGGATGGTTCGGAAACTCCCGGGTCAGGTGGCCGAGCGCGATCCTGGCGAAGCGCGAGGCGGTCGAGCGGGCCAGGGTCACGAGCGGGCCAGAGTCATGAGCGGAAGGCGGGGGCGGTCATCGGCGCCCATCAACTTCAGCGCGCGGCCGCGCGCAAGTCCCCCTCTTGACGGCCCCGCGGCCCGGCGCGACGCTCAACTCAACAACGATAACTTACGGGAGGCTCCCATGGCCGACGGCTCACTGCCGATTACATCCCTGAAGGGCAAGGTCAGCGACGCCGAGTGGCAGGCGCGCGTGGATCTGGCGGCGCTTTACCGCCTGGTCGCCCTGCACGGCTGGGACGACATGATCTTCACCCACATCTCGGCCCGCATCCCGGGACCGGAACATCATTTCCTGATCAATCCGTACGGCATGTTCTTCGGCGAGATGACCGCCTCGTGCCTGGTGAAGGTCGATCTGGACGGAAACATCGTCGACAAGACGCCGTACTATATCAATCCGGCGGGCTTCACGATCCACTCGGCCATCCATGCCGCGCGGGAGGACGCCCACTTCGTCATGCACCTGCACTCCGACCAGGGCGTGGCGGTGGCGGCGCACCGGGACGGCCTGCTGCCGCTGACCCAGCATTCATTGATCGTCTTGCCTCAGCTCGCCTATCACGACTATGAAGGCATTGCTCTCAACTTGGACGAGCGGGAGCGGCTGGTGGCCGACCTGGGCGACAAGAAGCTGATGATGCTGCGCAACCACGGGACTCTGTCCGTGGGCGCCACCGCGGCCGAGTGCTGGTTGGGGATGTTCTTCCTGGAGCGGGCGTGCGCGCAGCAAGTGATGGCTCTGTCGATCGGACGCGACAACGTCCTTCTGGCGCCCGAGGCGGCCCAGGAGGAAGTGCGTCGTCAGACCGGCATGGGCATGGGATTGATTGGCGGGCTGGCCTGGCCCGGCTGCCTGCGCAAGCTGGACCGCGAACTGCCCGGCTACGCCGAGTAAAACCTGCTCCGTCGGCTTTCAGGGCCGCCGCGATCCTCGTGGTCGCGGCGGCCTTTTCGTGCCTGGACACAGCGAAGGCGCGCGCCGGCGCCTGGCCCATCGAGCCCGACCGCACCCAACTGATCGCCAAATACGAGCGCACCACGGCCGACCGAGGCTACGATCCGGAGGGCGCCGTGGTCGACATCGCGCCTCGCCGTGACGAGACGCTGTCGGTGTTCGTCGAGCATGGCCTGACCCCGCGGCTGACCTTGCAAGGCAAGGCGGGAGCGACTCGCGGACACGATCGGTGGGCGGCCTATTCCGGTCGCGGGCCGGTGGAGGCGGGGATTCGCTGGACCGTGCGGCGCGATCCGCGCTCAGCCCTTGCTCTTTATCTGGGCGCCGGCGAGGCGGGCGTCGGGCGCAACGCCGGTTACGCCGCGCCGGGTCGCGGTAGTCTCGACCTGGAGGCGCGGGTTCTTTACGGCCGCTCGGGCGTCTGGCGGGGACGCCAGGTGTTCGTCGACCTGCAGGCGGCGCGGCTGAAGCGGCAGGGCCTGGCCAACGAGACCCGCATCGATGCGACCTTGGGGCTCAGGCCCGCCAAAGCCTGGCTGCTGCTGGCCCAGACCTACGCCGGCCAGGCCGATCGCGCCGATGTCGACGCGCGCTGGATCAAGTCCGAGATCTCGGTCGTCCGCGCGTTCGGCGACTGGAGCGTGCAGGGGGGATGGCGCGACACGGTCTCGGGCCGCGAGACCGCTCGCGATCGCGGCGTCGTGCTCGCCGTATGGCGTCGTCTGTAGCTTGTTTCAGCACTGCAACAGTCAGTCATCCGCCTGTCACTGGACGCCGCTTTAGGCTGCGGTCATATCTCGCCGCACTTCTAAACTTCGCCGTTCGCGGCGCCCGGAGCCGTTCGTTGATCCGCAGGCACTTCTTTCTCGTGGTGGCGCTCGTCGCCGTCGTTCTCATGCTGGTTGTCGGCGGCCTGAAGCTGGCCTTCGCCAACAAGGACAAGCAGAACGCGGGCGGCGGCGGCCGGGCGACCAATGTGGCGCAACTGGTGGTCGGGCAGCGTCCGTTCACGGATCGCATCGAGGTGCTGGGCGCGGCCAAGGGCCGCCAGTCGGTGACCATCACCTCCAACACCGCCGAAATGATCACCGCCGTCCACTTCACCGATGGTGAGACGGTGTCGCGCGGCCAGGTTCTGGTCGAACTGAAGGCCGACCAGGAGAACGCCGGCATCGCTGAGGCCAAGGCGCGCCTGGCCCAGGCCGAGCGCGATTATCAGCGCTGGAAGACCCTGGCCGACAAGGGCATCGCGCCACGCGCCACGGCGGAGCAGTATCTGGCCGCCTACGAGACGGCCAAGGCGGCGGTCGGCTCGGTCCAGGCCCAGAAGCTGGACCGAGTGATCCGCGCGCCGTTCTCGGGACGGGTGGGCATTTCGGACGTCGCTCCGGGCACGCTGATCAGCCCCGGCACGGCGATCGTCAGCCTGGACGACGTCTCGGTGATCCGCGTCGATTTCTCGGTGCCCGATCGCTACCTTTCGACCCTGCGCGTCGGCCTGCCGATCGCCGCGCGGCCGGACGCCCTGCCGGGCGAGACCTTCCAGGGCCGCATCGCCCAGATCGACACCCGCATCGACCCGGCCACGCGCGCCATCAAGGCCCGGGCCGAGTTCCCCAACGCCAGCGGCCGACTGAAGCCGGGCATGTTGGTCAAGGTCGCCATCGACCAGGGCGTGCGCACCGCCGTCGCCGTGCCCGAGGCCGCCGTCCAATTCGAGGGAACCCAGGCCTCGGTCTACCGCGTCGCCAAGGGCCCCAAGGGCATGGTCGCCCGCCGCACCGATGTCGACACAGGCATCATCCAGGACGGCTTCGTCGAAATCCGCTCGGGCCTGAAGCCCGGCGACAAGATCGTCGGCGACGGCCTTAACCGCGTCCAGGACGGCGCCGCGATCGGCGGCGGCAAGAAGCCTGATGGCCAAAAGGGCGGTGAAGCCCGCAAGGCCGGCTGATGCTGTCCGATCTCTCCGTCCGTCGTCCCGTCTTCGCCGCCGTCGCGGCGATCATCCTCTGCGTCATCGGCCTGGCGGCGTTCTCGTCGCTGCCGATCCGCGAGCTGCCCAGCGTCGATCCGCCCGTGGTGTCGGTCTCGACCACCTATCGCGGCGCCTCCGCCGAGGTCATCGAGGAGCGCATCACCCAGGTGATCGAACGCCAGGTCGCCGGTATCCAGGGCATCGACCGGGTCAACAGCTCCTCGCGCGACGGTCGTTCGCAGATCACCATCACCTTCAACCTCGACCGCGACCTCGACGCGGCGGCCAATGACGTGCGCGACGCCGTCAGCCGGGTGACCAGCAACCTGCCGGACCAGGCCGACCCGCCACAGATCGCCAAGGCCAACGCCGACTCCGCGCCGATCATCATCCTGAACCTGACCTCGACCACGTTGGACCCGCTGCAACTGGCCGACTACGCCGACCGCTACCTGGTCGAGCGGATGTCGACGATCGACGGTGTCGCCCAGGCCAACCTGTTCGGCGCAAAGATCTACGCCATGAGGATCTGGCTGGACGCCAACGAGATGGCCGCCCGCGGGATCACGGTCGACGACGTCGAAAGCGCCCTGAACGCCCAGAACCTGGAGCTGCCGGCCGGCTCGCTGGAAAGCTCGGCGAAGGACTTCACCATTCGCGTGGCGCGCTCCTACGCCAAGCCGGAGGACTTCGCGCGCCTGCCGCTGCGGGCCGCCGACGCCAGTGGCTTCGTGCTGCGCCTGGGCGATGTCGCCCGGATCGAGGAGGGGGCCGACGAGCGCCGCCGCATGTTCCGGGGCAACGGCATCGATCAGGTCGGCATCGGTCTGACCCGCCAGTCGCAGGCCAACGACGTGGCCATCTCCCAGGCCGTCCGCAAGGAAGTGGACGCGATCAACCTGACCCTGCCGCCGGGCACCAAGATGGTGGTGGCCGTCGACAACTCGGTGTTCACCGCCGAGGCGATCCACGAGGTCTGGATCACCATGGGCATGTCCATCGGCCTGGTGGTGCTGGTCAATCTGGTGTTCCTGGGCAGCTGGCGATCGGCCCTGATCCCATCGGTCGTGGCGCCGATCTGCATCCTGTCGACCTTCATCATCCTGGCGCCGCTGGGCTTCTCGCTGAACCTGCTGACCCTGCTGGCCCTGGTGCTGGCCGTCGGCCTGGTCGTCGACGACGCCATCGTCGTGGTCGAGAACATCCAGCGCCGGGTCGACGATGGCGAACCGGCCCTGGTCGCCGCCGAGCGCGGCACTCGCCAGGTGTTCTTCGCCGTGGTCGCCACGACCATCGTGCTGATCTCGGTGTTCGCGCCGCTGATGTTCCTGCCCGGCTATATCGGCCGCCTGTTCGTCGAGCTGGCCGTGGCCATCGCCGCGGCGGTGGGCTTCTCGGCCCTGCTGGCGCTTTCGCTGTCGCCGATGATGGCCTCCAAGCTGCTGAAGCCGGCGCATGGCGAAGGCTGGCTGGCCCGCCGCGTGGACCGGGCGATGGACGCGCTGCGGAACTCGTATCGCGCCTCGCTGGAGGGGATCCTCGGCGGCTGGTCGGCGGCCCTGGCCGGCGGCCTGGTGGTGATCCTGGCGGCCTTCGCGGCCCTGCTATTCACGGCCCTGCCCAAGGAACTAGTGCCGCCCGAGGACCGCGGCCGGGTCGATGTCTCGATCTCGGCGCCCGAGGGCGCGGGGTATGACTATACCGCCTCGGTCGGTCGGCGGATCGAAAAGACGCTCGAGAAGTACCGGACCGAAGGCGTCTCGGAACGGACGATCCTGACCATCCCGCGCTTCGGCGGCAATTCGTTCAACAGTGGCAACGGCGTCGTCGTCATGCGGCCGTGGGGCGAGCGCAAGAAGACCGCCGACCAGGTCGCGGCCGAGCTGAACAAGGATCTCGGCAAGATCACCAGCGTGCGGGCCGTGGCCAGCGTGCGCGGTCCGTTCCAGCGGGGCGGCGGTGGCGGCGGTGGCGGCGGCACCAATGTCGACCTGATCGCCGTCGGCAACGACTACGTCCAGTTGGCCGAGTGGCTGAAGCCGATCCTGACGGCGGCGCAGGACAATCCGGGCCTGGCCCGTCCGCGCCTGGATTACGAGCCGACCGCGCCGCGCCTGTCGGTGCAGATCGACCTGGACAAGGCCGCCAGCCTCGGCGTCTCGGCCCAGTCGATCGGCCGGGCGCTGGAGACGATGTTCGGTTCCCGCAAGGCGACGACCTACATCAAGAACGGCCAGGAATACGACGTCATCCTGCAGACCAACCTGGACCAGCGCCGCAGCATCGCGGACCTGAACCGGCTGAACGTCCGGGCCAGTTCGGGCGCGCTGGTGCCGCTGTCGACCGTGGTCACCACCCAGCTGCGAGGCGACACGCCCGACCGGCCGCGCGTGGATCGCCTGCGCTCGGTCACCCTGACCACCCAGCTGAACCCTGGATACACGGTCGAGGACGCGGTCAGCTTCTTCAAGGCCCAGGCCGACGAGCGCCCGGTGCCCGGCGTCAGCATCAAGTGGGGCGGCCAGGCCAAGGACTATCTGGAAGGCTCGGGCGGCATCGCCATCGCCTTCGGCCTGGCCCTGCTGCTGGTGTTCTTGGTGCTGGCCGCGCAGTTCGAAAGCTGGATCCACCCGGCGGTGATCATGCTGACCGTGCCGCTGGCGGCGCTGGGCGGGCTGTTTGGCCTGCTGATCATGGGGTCGACCATCAACACCTACAGCCAGATCGGCCTGATCATCCTCGTGGGCATCGCCACCAAGAACGGCATCCTGATCGTCGAGTTCGCCAACCAGCTGCGCGACGAGGGGCTGACCGTGCGCGAGGCGGTGATCGAGGCGGCGGCCCTGCGTCTGCGCCCGATCATCATGACCTCGATCGCTGCGGCCATGGGCGCCTTGCCGCTGATGCTGTGGGCGGGGGCGGGCGCGGGCAGCCGCAAGACGATCGGGGCGGTGATCTTCACCGGCGCGATCTTCGCCACCTTGCTGACGCTGTTCATCGTGCCGATCTTCTATGACCTCCTGGCGCGCTTCACGAAGTCGCCGGAGTGGACGGCCCGGCAGATCGAAGAGTATGAAGCCCGGGAAAAGGGCGGCGAGGGGGAAACCTTGCCGGCTTAAAGCAGGTGAGGAAGCATGGCTGACGGCTCTCTGACGGCCAAGCGGCAGGAAATAGCTCTGCTGCGCCGTCTCGAGGAACGGATTCTCTGGCTGGCGGCGTGGACCATCCACAACGCCAACCATATCCGGGAAAGCCGTGACGGGCTGAAGGTCGGCGGCCACCAGGCCTCCAGCGCCTCGATCGCCACGATCATGACGGCCCTCTACATGAAGGCGCTGCGGCCGCAGGACCGGGTGGCGGTCAAGCCGCACGCCAGCCCCGTCTTCCACGCTATCCAGCATCTGTTCGGCCGCCAGAGCCTGGAGAACCTCCAGCGCTTCCGGGCGCTGGGCGGGGCGCAGTCCTATCCCTCGCGCACCAAGGACGTCGACGACGTCGACTTCTCGACGGGGTCGGTCGGGCTGGGCGTGGCGATGACCGCCTTCGCCTCGCTGGCCCAGGACTACCTGGCCGCGCGCGGCGCGGTGAAGCCGGAGAAGATGGGCCGGATGATCTCGCTGCTGGGCGACGCCGAGCTGGACGAGGGCAATATCTACGAAGCCCTGATCGAGGCCTGCAAGCACGACATCCGCAACACCTGGTGGATCGTCGACTACAACCGCCAGAGCCTGGACGCCACGACCCAGGACCGGATGTTTACGCGCTATGGCGAGATCTTCGAGGCCGCCGGCTGGACGGTCGAGACGCTGAAGTGGTCCAGGCGCCAGCGCGAGGCCTTCGCCAAGCCGGGCGGCGAGCGGCTGCGCGAGTGGATCGAGACCGCGCCCAACGACCTCTATTCGGCCCTGACCTACCAGGGCGGCGCGGCCTGGCGCGAGCGCTTGAACGCCGACCTGACGGGCGACGCCGACGCCCTGGCCCTGATCGCCGGCTACAAGGACCCCGACCTGGCCGAGCTGATGACCGAGCTGGGCGGCCACTGCCTGGAGACGCTGCTGGAGGCGTTCGAGCGAGCCAGCCAGGACGACGCGCCGCGCTTCTTCATCGCCTATACGGTCAAGGGCCTGCGCCTGCCGTTCCAGGGGCACAAGGACAACCACGCCGGCCTGATGACGCCCTCCCAGATCGCCGAGTTGCGCGCGCGCCTCGGCGTCGTCGAGGGCGAGGAGTGGGATCCGCTGTCGGGCCTGTCGGCCGCCGAGCGCACGGCGCTGAAGGGCTTGGTCGCTCGCGCGCCCTTCGCCGCCGAGGTCGAGCGCGAGCACATCGCCCCGGCCGTTCCAACCCCCGCCGCCGACGAGCTGCTGGCCGCCGTCGACGCCAAGGGGGCCGGCGGCGACGAGCAGTCGACCCAGGCCGCTTTCGGCAAGGTGATGTTCGAGATCGCCGCGCGGAAGGACGAGTTCGCCGGCCGCGTGGTGACCACCTCGCCGGACGTGACGGTGTCGACGAACCTGGGCGGCTTCGTGAACCGGCGAGGTGTGTTCCACCGCCGCGCCCACGAGGACGTCTTCAAGCGCCGCCGCATCCCCTCGGCCCAGGTCTGGGCCAAGGCCGAGACCGGCCAGCACGTCGAGCTGGGCATCGCCGAGAACAACCTGTTCATCGCCCTGGCGGCCCTGGGCCTGACCGCCCCGTTGTTCGGCGAGCGCCTGTTTCCGGTCGGAACCCTCTATGATCCCTTCATCGCCCGCGGGCTCGATGCCCTGAACTACGCCTGCTACCAGGACGCCCGCTTCCTGCTGGTCGCCACGCCTTCAGGCCTGACGCTGGCGCCGGAGGGCGGCGCGCACCAGTCGATCAACGCGCCAGTCATCGGCATGGCCCAGCCGGGCCTGGACACCTACGAGCCGGCCTTCGCCGACGAGACCGCGGTGCTGATGGCCCACGCCTTCGACCGTATCCAGGCGGCGGACGGCGGCTCGACCTATCTGCGGCTGTCGACGCGGGTGATCGCCCAGCCCGAGCGAGTGGACGACGCCTGGCGCCAGGGCGTGGTCGACGGCGCCTATTGGCTGAAGGCCCCGGGGCCAGGCGCGAAACTGGCCATCGTCTATAGCGGGGCCCTGGCGCCCGAGGCCCTGGCGGCGTTCCAGGCGCTGTCCGAAGACATGCCCGAGGCGGGCCTGCTGGCCGTCACCTCGGCCGACGTGCTGCACCGGGACTGGACGACTTCGGGTCGCGCGCGCTGGACGGGGCAGGGCGTCCCGGGCGCCTCGACCATCGAGACCCTGCTGGCCCCGCTGGACCGCGACGCCGGCCTCGTCACCCTGACCGACGGCGCGCCGCTGGCCCTGTCTTGGCTGGGGTCGGTGCGGGGACAGCGGGTGCGGGCCCTGGGCCTGGAGGCGTTTGGCCAGTCGGGCGATCTGCCGGACCTCTATCGCAAATACCGCCTGGACGCCGACGCCGTGCTGGACGCCTGCGCGGACCTGCTGGCCTAGACGCCGCTGTCGTCGATGTCCTGGTCGACGATCAGGCCGTATTCCAGCCGGTACCAGACCGTGACCAGGCCGTCCTGCCAGAGGCCGCCGTCGGCGCCGCGGGTCGTCACCTGCAGCCGCGCCCGCACGCTGTCGTCGGGCTCGAGCGCGTAGTCGAGGATGGCGATTTCCAGCCGGACCGTCTCCAATAGGTGGCGGAAGTGGGCGCGCAGGCCCTCGGCGCCTTGCACGACGCCTTCCTCGAAAGTGTCGAAGAAGCGGGCGTTGGGAGCGTAGCAGGCCACGATGGCCTCAAGGTCGCCGGCGTTGATCGCGGCGTGGACGCGCTCCAGCAGGGCGTCGATCCCGGCAAAGCGGGTGTCGCGATGATCCTGCTCGGTCGACAGCCGCTCGACCAGGCCGTCGCGGAAGACATAGCGGTGCAGCACGCGAGTGCTCGACCAGGGCGAGCCGTCCGTCGCGCTGTCGACGACCTGACGGCAGAGCACCGCGACGGCGCCGTGCTCGTCGGTGTGCAGGCTGATCGGCTCGTAACGCACGCGCAGGGACGTGGCGATCCGGGCGAGATAGTCGGCCACCGCCTCGCGGCCGCGCAGGGGGACGCCCTCGGCCTCGTCCGGCCAGGCGACGTCGGGCGCCAGCATCGCCGCCACGCGGTCGAAGGCCTGAGCGTTGAACGCCGCGTAGAGCGGCGCGATCCGGGCTTCGTCGGCGGTCATTGGCCTGTGGGCGCGCCTGTCTCGGAACTGTCTGTCTCGGAACCGTCTGTCTCGGGCGCGATATCCATGCGCCAGAACAGGCCGTCGCGGAGCGTGTAACGATGCCGCACGCACAGGTCCGACCACAGCCGGCCCGACAGGTTCCAGACCACCTGGTTGGCGTCGACGACGACGCGGCCCTCGTCGTCGATCCACACCGAGACCGGCGTCAGCTCCACGCGGATGACGCTGTCGTTATAGCGCCAATAGTCTCGGACGGCCTCGGGCCCTTCCAGCATGCCGCCCCGCGTGACGTCCGGCCATTCCAGCTGGGGATGGACCAGGGTCCGGAACGCCTCGTAGTCGCGCCGCTGGTTGGCGTCGTAGAGGCGCTCGACAAGGGCCTGCAGGTCTGGCGGGGCCGGGCGCACGTCTAGGGGGCCGGCTTGTAGCCCGTCTCGACCTTCAGATAGGCGATGAGGTCGATCCGGTCCTTGGGATCCTTCAGGCCGGCGAAGGTCATCTTGGTGCCGGGCATGAAGCCGCGCGGATCGGTCAGCCACTTGTCCAGGTGCTCGGCGTCCCAGGTGAAGCTCGAGGCCTTGACCACGTCGGAATAGGGGTAGCCCGGCCTGGAGCCGACCTTGCGGCCGAACACGCCGTGGAGGTTGGGGCCGGTCAGGTCCGGGCCGCCCTCGGTGATCGTATGGCACGAGCGGCACAGGGCGAACTTGCTCTGGCCGTTGGCCAGGTCGCCGGTGTTGTAGGGGGCGGGCAGGGCGGCCAGGGCCGCGGCCTTGTCGGCGTCGGTCGGAGCGGCGGCGGCGGGGGCGTCCGCCGGCGCCGAAGCAGGGGCCTCGCCGGAACTGCCTCCGTCCTTCGAACAGGCGGAAACGGCGAGGACCAGGGCCGCCGCGGCGGCCAGTTTCAACGTGCGCATGGTGTTTCCCGACTGACGTTTCGCCGCAGGCTCTGCGACGCCGCGACGCATTCCAAGTCCTTATAAAATCTGGGCCCCCGGCTTGTCACGTAACAAGGGTACCGAGCCGGGAACCCTGCGACAATTGGCGGTATCTATGTGATTCTCCGAGCAAAAAGTGAAATCGCAAACCGTGGGTCCGCACATAACCGTTTGACGCTCGTTAACCATAAACCTTACCCATTTCCTCACGGAGCGGGCTGGCTCCGGGACAGGGCGGGAAACAAAACCATGGACTGGAGCGAAGAACGCACCGCGACCCTCAAGAAGCTCTGGCTCGAGGGTCTCAGCGCGAGCCAGGTCGCGCGGCAACTGGGCGGCGTCAGCCGCAGCGCGGTGATCGGCAAGGTGCATCGCCTGGGCATCACGGTCCGCGAAACCCCGATCCGCCAGCGCGTCGCCTCGGTCCGCGCCCCGTCGCGGATGGCCTCGCGCCAACGCCCCGCCCGCGAGACCCAGGCGACCCGAGCGGCGCCGTCCTACGAGCGGATCGAGGAAGACCTGCTGCCGACCTCGGGCATCCTGGGCCTGGGCGCCCATTCGTGCCGCTGGCCGATCGGCCATCCCGAAAACGACGACTTCGGCTTCTGCGGCCGTCCCAAGTCCAGCGCCCGCGGCTCGTACTGCGAGCAGCACAGCCAGGGGGCCTTCCGACGCTTCGCATCCAGCGAGGCGGTCGAGGCCTGGGCCCTGAAGGGCGTCAAGGAAAGGCGCGTCCAGCCGAGCCTCGGCTGAGCTCTCGCCTCCATCGATCCTTCCTCATTCCTCACGCACGATCGCCGAGACAATCCCATGAACATGGTCCTGATCGAAAACGCCGCCGGCAGCAGCCAAGTGATCACCATCATCGAGGAGTTCGCCGGCCATTCGGTCTCGCGCGACCTCAATCCCGGCGACCACGCCCGGATCCCGGTCACCCAGTTCAAGTCGATCACCGTCCGGGAGACCTATCCCGACGACTGGTTGACCCGCGGCCGCAGCCGCAATCGGGCGGCCCTCGAAGCTTGAGCATCGGCTGCTCCGCTCGAGCGTGCGATTCCCGCATAAATTGAATGATATGACCCCGCGAAGCCTTTCGCGGGGTTTTTCGTTTCCGTTACGGTCGCGCTGATTGCGTGACCGTTAACCTTATGACACACAAAGCGCCGCTTTGGGGGGCGGACCGATTATGCGTGAGGGGAATGAGCGCGCCGAGATGGTCGACGACCATGCGCTGCCGCTGCCGAGCTATCTCGGTTATCTACTTTACCAGACCGAGCAGCATCGCCGGGCGATGGCCGCCGATCTGCTGGCGCGTCACGGCCTGACCTTCGCCAAGTGGGTGGCGATGATCTCGCTGCGACGGTTCGGCGACCTGTCGATGACCCGACTGGCCAAGCTGTCGGCCACCGACCGAACGACGCTGACGCGGTCGATCGACAGCCTGATCACCGATGGGCTGGTCTTGCGCGAGACCTCGGCCACCGACCGCCGGATCGTGGTCGTGCGCCTGACCGACGCCGGCCGCTCGCTGCTGGAAAAGATCCGCGCCGAGATCCGTCCGCTGAACCGCGAGGTCTGCTCCAATCTGACGACGGACGAGCAGGCCGCCATGACCCGCGCCCTGCAGAAGATGCTGTCCGGCCTGATAGCGGAACCGGATTGGAAACAGGACGTGATCGCGTTCTCGACGCCGGTCCCGCCGGAGACGGCATGAGGGCGCGGGCCCTCAGTCGTCGAACTTCACCCGTCCGCGCCCGGACTTGACCGTGCCACGCTTGGTCTTGCCTTCCAGCCGCTTGAGCTTGCTGGAATAGGTCGGCTTGGTGGCCTTGCGGGGCTTGGGCTTTTCGGTGGCTCGACGGATCAGCTCGGCCAGACGCTCGCGGGCGTCCTGGCGGTTCATCTCCTGCGAGCGGCTGCCTTGCGAGAACAGCACCAGCACGCCGTCCTGGGTCAGGCGGCTGCCGGCCAGCTTCTCCAGCCGCGCCTTGACGTCCTCGGGAAGGGACGGGGAGTTGCGCACGTCGAAGCGCAGCTCCAGCGCCGTGGACGTCTTGTTGACGTGCTGGCCGCCGGGGCCCGACGCGCGCGTGGCCTTCCAGACCAGTTCGTCCTCTTCGATCCGCAGCCAGGAGGTGATGTCCAGCGTCATCGCGGCGGGATCCGCTTGGCCTTGACCACCAGCTGGTCCAGCGCCTGCAGGAACCGCGAGCGGTCGGCGTTGGCGAAGGCGGCGGGGCCCTTGGTGACCTCGCCCATCGAGCGCAGGTGTTCGCCGATCGAGCGCGAGGCCAGGGCCGAACCGATCATGTCGGCCGTGAACACGCGCCCATTCGGCGCGACGGCCGCGCCGCCGGCCTTCAAGACGCGGTCGGCCAGGGGAATGTCGTTGGTCACCACCACGTCGCCTGGCCCGCAGCGCTCGGCGATCCAGTCGTCGGCGACGTCCGGACCCGCGTCGACCACGATCTGCTCGATCACCGGCGTCTGGGGCACGCGGATCCAGCTATTGGACACCACGAAGGTCTTGAAGCCGTGGCGGGCGGCGACCTTGTAGGCCTCGTCCTTCACGGGGCAGGCGTCGGCGTCGATGAAGAGGGTGGCGGTCATCGCGACTGAACCTGAGATCGGAGACTGGTGCCGGCGGAGAGGATCGAACTCCCGACCTTCGGTTTACAAAACCGCTGCACTACCGCTGTGCTACGCCGGCATTGGGCCTTACGGCCCGAGGTCAGGGCTTATGCCGTCTGCCGGGCCGGACGGCAATACCCGTGCGGGTACGGGCATAAACTCCCTCTCCCATAGGGAGAGGGCGGGGCCCGCGCCGCGGGCGTGGGAGGGTGAGGGGATCGGCGGAGCCCGTCCCGG
>NZ_DATFAV010000135.1:0-4501 GCF_035254145.1 Caulobacter sp.
GGGATGACGAGAGGAAAATCAAACAGAAAAACGCCGCCCAGGTCCCCCTGGGCGGCGTCTTCATGTCCGGCGTGAAAGCGCTTAAGCTTCCGCCATCGCCTGGCCGCGCACCAGGGCGGCGTAGGTGTCCATCAGGTCCAGCGACAGCTTGGCCGGCGTGAACTTGAACTCGCCCACTTCCGACACCGGGGTCACCTCGGCGGCGGTGCCGACGATGAAGCACTCGGTGAAGCCGGCCAGCTCTTCCTTCTGGATGTGGCGCTCGACGACCTCGATCCCCTTGTCCTTGGCGATGGCGATCACCGTGCGGCGGGTGATGCCGTCCAGGAAGCAATCGGGCTTGGGGGTGTGCAGCACGCCGTCCTTGATGAAGAACACGTTGGCGCCGGTCGCCTCGGCCACGTAGCCGCGATAGTCCAGCATCATCGCGTCGGCATAGCCTTCCTTCTCGGCGGCGTGCTTGGAGATGGTGCAGATCATGTAGAGGCCGGCGGCCTTGGCCGCGACCGGGGCGGTGCGGGGGTCGGGACGCTGGTACTTGGCCCAGGTCAGGCGGATGCCCTTGGCCTTGGTGGCCGGGTCGAAATAGCTGGGCCATTCCCAGACGGCGATGGCCACGTGGATCTTGGTCTGTTGCGCCGAGACGCCGATCATCTCGCTGCCGCGCCAGGCGATCGGGCGGACATAGCAGTCGGAAAGGCCATTCTTGGCCGCCGTCGCCTTGCAGGCCTCGTCGATCTCGGCCACCGTGTAGGGGATCTTGAAGTCGAGGATCTCCGCCGACTTGAACAGGCGCTCGGTATGCTCGGTCAGCTTGAAAATCTCGCCGCCGTACATCCGTTCGCCCTCGAAGACGGACGAGGCGTAGTGAAGGCCGTGCGTCAGTACGTGCACCTTCGCCTCGCGCCAGGGAACGAACTGGCCGTCCAGCCAGATCCAACCATCACGATCGTCGAAGGGAACCAGAGACATCGGCCCAAGACCTCCTTATTGGAAACCCGGCCCTTAGACGCCCCGAGGGCGAGCGCGTCAAATAAAATGGACTTCGCTTGATGATAGCTCCGCTGCAGCCCGGTTCGGACGATCCGCGTCTGATCCTCCGCGAGGAGGAGCTGGACGGCGGGCTCGAATTGATCCTGCTGGCCGAGGCCTCGCTGTGGGCCGCCGTCGACGCCGTTCTCGAGAGCGAGAGCGTCGGCCTGGGCCGTTCGCACTGGCGCGCGGCCTTCCTGCTGCGCCGCCGGCCTGGCATCGGGGTGCAGGACCTTTCCAAGCTGACCAGCCTGTCCAAGCAGGCCGCCAGCCGCACCCTGGCCGACCTTCAGAAGGCCGGGCTGGTCGAGCGCGGGGCCGGCGAGCTGGACGGCCGTCGCCGCCCGGCCACCCTGACGTCCGAGGGCGTGGCTTTCGAGCAGCGCACGGCCGAGCGCCTGCGCGCCCTACTGGCGAGGGCCTATCGCACCGGCGGCCTCGACGGGGTGGCGGGCACGCGGCGGATCCTGGCCGCCTTGGCCGGGTCGCGCCAGGGCGCTGGCCGGCGGACCGCGCCATGAGCCCCGACGAGCGCCGCGAGCGCCACCTGCTGGTCGTCGACGACGACGACCGCCTGCGCAAGCTGATCAAGGAATTCCTGGGCCGGGCGGGCTTTCGCGTCACCGCCGCCTCGAACGCGGCCGGGGCCGACAAGCTGTTCGAGGCCCTGGACTTCGACCTGATGGTGCTGGACGTGATGATGCCGGGCGAGGACGGCATGGCCTTCACCAAGCGCCTGCGCGCCAAGGGCGGCGAGGCCGGCCGCACGCCGATCCTGATGCTGACCGCGCGCGACCAGACGGCCGACCGGATCGAGGGCCTGTCCAACGGCGTCGACGACTATCTGGGCAAGCCGTTCGAGCCGCAGGAGCTGTTGCTGCGCATCGAGGCGATCCTGCGCCGCTCGTCCGCCCGGCCGGTCGGGACCCGGTCCGCCGCGCTCAGCCTGGGCCGCTGCACCTTCGAGCCCGAGCGCGGCGAGCTGACCTGCGACGGCGAGGTGATCCGCCTGACCGAGGCCGAGGTCACCCTCATGCGCCGCCTGGCCCGCTCGGCCCACGACCCCGTCGACCGCCTGGAGCTGGCCCGCGACACCGCCGACGCCACCGGCCGGGCGGTCGACGTCCAGGTCACCCGCCTGCGCCGCAAGATCGAGCCGGACCCGAAGAACCCGAGGTACCTGCAGACGGTGCGGGGGATCGGGTACCGGCTGGCGCCGGATTGATGGCCATGTATTTGAAAATCCTTCCCCCAGCGAGGAAGGTGTCCGCGCAGCGGACGGAGGGGGAAGTGGCGGGCGTGGGAATATCTTCCCCCTCCGTCGCCTTCGGCGCCGCCTCCCCCGCTGGGGGGAGGATTTAGAAGTGCCCCTCTCCGCCCGCCTCCACATCCCCCGCCCGATCAAGCGTCTGCTGCCCACCACCCTGTTCGGGCGCAGCCTGTTGATCATCATCCTGCCGGTGGCGGTGATGCAGATCGCCGTGACCTGGGCGTTCTTCGACGCCCACTGGCAGTCGGTGACCAGCAAGCTCTCGGAGGGCCTGGCCGGCGATATCGCCTGGGCGGTGCAGTCCTACGAGGACGATCCCAGCCCCGCGGCCGTCGAGAAGCTGGCCAAGCGGGCCGAGGACTCGATGTCGCTGTCGATCGCCTTCCAGCCGGGCCGTAAGCTGCCCACCAGCCACCGCCCCTCGCTGTTCGCGGCGCTGGATCGGTCGCTGCAGAAGGCCCTGGAGGACCGGCTCGACAACCCGTTCTGGTTCGATACGACCCGCTACACGGCCTATATCGACATCCGCGTGCAGGTGAAGGACGGCGTCCTGCAGATCTACGCCCTGCGCGACCGCGCCTACGCCACCCAGGGTCACATCTTCATCCTGTGGATGGTGGTGGCGACCATGCTGCTGACGGCCATTGCCATCCTGTTCATCCGCAACCAGGTGCGGGCGATCGAGCGCCTGGCCGACGCCGCCGACGCCTTCGGCCGCGGCGAGGACCACGATTTCAAGCCGCACGGCGCGCGCGAGGTCCGCCAGGCCGCCCGCGCCTTCCTGGCCATGCGGGCGAGGATCGTCCGCCATATCGAGCAGCGCACGGCCCTGCTGGCCAGCGTCAGCCACGACCTGCGCACGCCGCTGACCCGCCTGAAGCTGGAAATGGCCATGTCCGAGCCCAGCGAGCAGCTGGAGGCCATGAAGGGCGATCTCTCCGAAATGGAGCACATGATCGACGAGTATCTGGCCTTCGCCCGCGGCGAGGGCGGCGAGGAGGCGCGGACGGTCGATCTGTCCGAGCTGGTCGAGGGCGTGGTCGCCGACGCCGAGCGGGCGGGCGCCCTGGTCGAGACCGAGATCACCCGGGGACTGGAGGCGCGCGTGCGGCCCCTCGCCTTCCGCCGGGCTCTGGCCAATCTGGTCGACAACGGCGTCGCCCATGCCGACCGGGTCAAGGTCACCGCCACGCCGCGCCAGACCGGCGGCGTCGAGATCGCGGTCGATGACGACGGGCCAGGCATCCCGGAGGACCGCTACGAGGAAGCCTTCAAGCCGTTCTCGCGCCTCGACGAGAGCCGGAACCAGAACGAGAAGGGCGTGGGCCTAGGCCTGGCCATCGCCCGCGACATGGCGCGGGGCCTGGGCGGGGATCTGGTGCTGTCACGCTCGACGATGGGGGGGCTACGGGCGCTGATCCGGTTGCCGGGGTGAGGCGCACGATCCTCCCCCGCGACGCGGGGAGGTGGCCCAGAGGGGCGGAGGGGGCCAGCTCGGTTCCTCACGGCGCTCGCCCCCTCAGTCGCTCCGCGACAGCTCCCCCACGATGCGGGGGAGCATCTTCATTACCCTCTAAAACCCCGCCCCGATCTTTCCCAGCCGCTCAGCCATCTGCTTCAGCCGCTTGTCGAGCTCGGCCATCGTGCGGTTCAGCGCGCCTTCGTCGTCGCGCCAGACCTGGACGACGCGGGCCCAGACGGCGGTCATGGCCAGGAGGCGCGGCGGGGTGGCGGGGACGCCTGCGGCTTCGAGCATCGCCCGGGCGATGCTCGGAAAGCGGGTCGCCGAGACCAGCGGCCCCTCGGCCTTGGCCATATTCAGCAAAGCGGTCCGGTGCGGCTCCATCGCCTCCAGCCGGGCCATGGCGGCGTCGAACAGGCGGTCGTGGGCGGCCGAGCCTGGTGGATAGTCGATCTCGAGCGCGGCCCGGTCAAAGCGCTCGGACACCCGCGCCAGCACCGCCAGCCGGCTCCGGGCCTTGGCGTAGAGGTCCGGGAAGGGAACGGCGGCCTTCACGGCGATGTCGCGCAGCGAGACGGACGGCCAGGGCTGGTCAGCCGCCAGGGCCAGGGCCGCGTCGGCGGCGCGATCGAGGATGTCGTCGGTCATGGGATTTCAGATGAGCCGAAGAGCGCCCCGAAACAACCCCTCTCCCATAGGGAGAGGAGGGACCCGCCGCGTAGCGGCGGGAGGTGAGG
>NZ_DATFAV010000136.1:0-9143 GCF_035254145.1 Caulobacter sp.
GGCTCCTCCAGCGTCTTCAGCACCGCGTTGGCGGCGTTTACGTTGAGGTCGTCGGCGGCGTCGATGATCGCGACCCGATAGGGCGATACGGCCGGCGAGTTGGCGAAGAATTCCGGCAGCCGGCGGGCCTCGTCCACCGGGATGGCCTTACGCGCCTTGCCGTCGTCGGTCAGACGCTCCAGCACCATCAGGTCCGGATGAGAGCGGGCGGCGACCTGCCGGCTGACCGGGTCGGACGGCGCCGCGCCCAACAGTCCCAGCGACGGCTCCGGCCGAGCCCCCAGCAGACGACGCGCCATGCGGTAGGCCAGGGTCGCCTTGCCCACGCCCTCGGGTCCGGTCAGAAGCCAAGCGTGATGCAGTCGCCCCCGCTCGAGCGCATCGAGGAACGCCGCCTCGGCCGCTGATTGGCCTTCCAGGCCATAGACGTCGCGGGGATGGGCCGGCGCGTGCATCAGAACGCCAGCCGTTTGTCGACGGCGACCAGGATCGCGGTCGTGACCGCGTCGATCTCGGCGTCGGCGTCGATCACGACGCAGCGCTCCGGCTCGCGCCGCGCGATCTCCAGATAGCCGGCGCGCAGCCGTTCGTGGAAGGCCAGACCCTTGGACTCGAACCGCGCCGCCCCGCCGCGAGCCTCCGCCCTCGTCAATCCGATCTCGGCGGGCAGGTCGAGGATGAGGGTGAGGTCCGGAATGGTCCCGCCCAACACGTGATCCTCCAGCGCGGCGATCAGCGTGGCGGGGGCGTCGCCGCCAGCGCCTTGATAGGCCCGGGTGGAATCGGCGAACCGATCGCATAGCACCACGGCGCCGCGCGCCAGGGCCGGCCGGATCACCCGCTCCACATGGTCTCGACGGGCGGCGTACATCAGCAGGGTCTCGGTGACCGGCGACCAGCGATCGGCCGAGCCGTTGACCAACAGCTCCCGGATCGCCTCGGCTCCCGGACTGCCGCCCGGCTCGCGAGTCACGACGACGTCATGGCCGGCGGCTCGCAGCCGTTCGGCGAGACGGCGGATTTGGGTGGACTTTCCAGCCCCCTCCCCGCCTTCGAAACTGATGAAGAAACCCTGGGTCACCGGCCTCCATTCGACCGGATCGAAGGGCTTGTCCAGAGGCTCTAGGGCCGAAGGACCGTTGCGCCAGAATAGCCGAGCGCCTCGACCCGCTCGCGCAGGCTCCAGGCCTCGCCCTCGTCCTGGCCGGCGACCACGACGACCTTGTAGAGCGTGCCGCTGGGACGCTCGACCGGTTCGATCCGCGCCAAGCCGGCGCCCGACAATTGCCGAACCGCCCTTTCGGCGTTTTCGCGGCTGGAGAACGCGGCGGCCTGAATGCGATAGGCGCTTTGGGCCTGAGCCGGAGCCGGCGCCGGAGTCGGAACCGGATCAGGCGGATTGATCGGCGGCGCGGACTGGGCGATCGGCGCCGACCAGGTGGGCTCCGGGCGCGACGGCAGCACCTGCACGCGCTGCGCCGGCTCCTTTATATCGTCGAAGCTGCGCGACGCCGGCGGCGCCTGGGCGTACTGGCGCGGCGCCTCGAAAACGCTCTTGGGCGCGGGGCCGACATATTTCACGCGCACCCTGGCCACGCCCTGGCGACGATAGCCCAGTTCATCGGCCGCGGCCTTGGACAGGTCGATGACGCGGTCGCCGACGAACGGTCCCCGGTCATTGACACGCACGATCATGCGGCGGCCGTTGTCCAGATTGGTGACCTCGACCAGGCTCGGCAGCGGCAGCGTCTTATGCGCGGCCGAAGGGATGTCCATGTCGAAAATCTCACCGTTGGCCGTGCGGCGATTGTGGAACTGCTCGCCGTACCAGGAGCCGACGCCGACGACGTTGTAGTCGCGATCTTCCTTCGGATAGTACCAGACGCCGTTGATCTGATAGGGCTTTTCCGTGCCGCGCAGGGGCTTGCCATTCGGACCGACCATGTCGCCAGGACGCGGCGCGGCGTTGCGGACCCCGACCATCGGCCTGCCGACATCGTATTTCGGCGTGGCGCACGCCGCCAGGCTCGCCGCCGCGAGAACGAGGAGGCCGTGGAGGCGGACCGTCCGCCAAAACCGATCGATTTGCTGGCCCATGCGCATGACGCCCAGACGAGGGGTCGCACCCCTCCGAGCGGTCATGGTCACCGGATTGTTTTGAAGTCTGGTTAAGGCGCGGGCGCACTGATATAGCCGCCTGCTCCGGACAGGTGGCCGAGTGGTTTAAGGCAGCGGTCTTGAAAACCGCCGTAGGTGGAAGCCTACCGTGGGTTCGAATCCCACCCTGTCCGCCACACCCTCGATGATAGAAAACCCTTTCAGGACAAGCATGTCGGCGACCCACACCGCGCTCTATGGCCAGCCCGATCAGGACCTGGCCCCATCCGCGGCGGATGCGGTCCAGCTCTCGCCGCTGATCGTGGGCTCGACGGATGTCGCTTCGATTCCCGACGAATCCTTTACGACCGTGACCGTCCGCGCGCCCGCCGGGGCCGTGGAGCGACGATTTGTCCTCGCCCAGAGCCTGCGCGTTCTGGCCGGCGGCGGCCGGCTCACCGCCTTCGCGCCGAAGGATCGTGGCGGCCTGCGCTTGAAGAAGGAGCTCGAGGCCCTGGGTTGCGAGGTTGGCGAGAGCGCTCGTCGGCACAATCGCATCTGCCTGGTCGTACGCCCCCAGGCGATCCCGGGACTGGACCAGGCCATCGCCGCCGGGGCGCCGCGCCAGATCGCCGAGAACGGCCTTTGGACGCAGCCAGGCGTGTTCAGCTGGGATCGGCTGGACGCGGGCACCAACGCCCTGCTGCAGGTGCTGCCCGAGTTTTCCGGCGTCGGGGCCGACTTCGGCTCAGGCATCGGCCTGCTGGCGCTCAACGTGCTGGCCTCGAAAAAGGTCACGAAGCTCACCCTGGTGGAACTGGATCGGCGAGCTCTGGACGCTTCCCGCCGGAACGTGGACGATCCCAGGGCCGAGTTCGTCTGGAGCGACGTGCGCCACGGAGCGGGCCTGAAGGACCTGGACTTCGTCGTCAGCAACCCACCGTTCCACGAGGGCGGCGGCGAGGACAAGACCCTGGGCCAGGCCTTTATCCGCGCCTCGGCCGACGCCCTGCGCAAGGGCGGCTCGCTGTGGATCGTCGCCAACCGCCACCTGCCCTACGAGGCGATCCTGGCCGAGAGCTTCGCCAAGGTCCGCCTGGTCGCCGAAAGCGGCGGGTACAAGGTTTTCGAGGCCCGGAAGTGAGCAAGCCGCTGATGGCCCGGCTGGACCGACTGTTGGCCAATCTGGGCTATGGCAGCCGCAAGGAGGTTCAGGCCCTGATCGCCGCCGGCAAGGTCGTTCTGGACGGCAAGCCGTTGAAGGACGCCGGCGCGAAGGTCGCGGTCGATGCGACTCTTCCGGACCGCATGACGATCCGGGGCGTCGCCGTCGATCCGCCGGCGCCGCTGGTGCTGATGATGCACAAGCCGCTGGGCGTGGTGTGCTCGCACAAGGAGGACGGCGAGAAGATCTACGATCTGCTGCCGCGCCGCTGGCGGCTGCGCGATCCGGCGCTCTCGACGGTCGGGCGGCTCGACAAGGACACCAGCGGCCTGATCCTGATCACCGATGACGGCGATTTCCTGCACCGGGTGATCTCGCCCAAGCGCCACGTGCCCAAGACCTATTTGGCCCGGCTGGACCGAGCGCTGAGCGGCTCCGAGGGCGAGATCTTCGCCGCGGGGACCCTGATGCTGGAGGGCGAGGAAAAGCCCTTGCTGCCGGCACAGCTGGAGGTCATCGACGAGAAGACCGCCCGCCTGACCATCACCGAAGGGCGCTACCATCAGGTCCGCCGGATGTTCGCCGCCGTCGGCAATCACGTCGTGGACCTCCATCGCGAGCGGATCGGAGGCCTAGTGCTGCCTATCGACCTGGAGCCGGGCCAGCATCGGATCCTTCCCGCCGCCGAAGCCGAGAAGGTGTTCGTCGATGCCTGAAGCTTCTCCCGAGCCGATCCTGGTCGACGCCCGGGGTCATCACTGTCCTGTTCCGACCCTGAAACTGCGCAAGGCCCACGAGGCCGCCCTCCCCGGCGCGGAGCTCGTGCTGCTGGCCACCGACCCGATGGCCCGCATCGACGTACCGCATTTCGCCGGCCAGATCGGCGCGACCGTGCTGGAGATCGCCGACCAGGACGGCGGCGTGATCAGGTTTCGTATTCTGAAGGCGGCCTGAGCGGGATCGCCTTTGGGCCCTCGAGCAGGGCGCGAGGCCGCTCGTCCAGGGCGATCTCGACCTCGGTGGCCAAGGCGCCGCCGAAGAAGATGGCGTTCACGCTCCACGACAGCCAGATCAGGAAGATGATCACGGCCGAGATCGAGCCGTAGGTCGCGCCCAGATGGACGATCTTCTCGACGTAGAAGGCGCTCGCCCAGGACATGAAGACGCAAAGCGCGGCGGCCGCCACGCCGCCGGCGCTCGAGGCGCGCCAGCCCACCGGCTCGCGGGACATGGCGTAGCGGTAGACCAGAGTCATGCCGACCACGATGCCGAAGCTGGCCCAGGTCCACTCGCTCTGGATCCACGAGACGCCGGCCAGGGGGCGCAGGTTCACGGCCGCGCCGAGCAGCCGCAGGGTCAGGAAGATGCCCGACATCACGAACAGCAGGCCGAAGGCGGCGATCAGCACCAGCAGCGCCATCATGTTGAAGCCGAAGAAGCCGCGCTGGTCCTCTTCGTCGTGGATGAAGGACAGCCCGGCCAGCAGCGCCTTGAAGCCTCGGTGGGCGGCGTAGGCGCCGACGATCAGTACGACCGCGCTCTGCAGCGAGACGGTCTGGCCGGGCGCATGGGCCAGGCGGCCGAACTCGTCCTGGAACATCGAACGGGCGCCGGAGGGAATCAGCTCGGCCAGCTTGTTGGCCTGGCGGGCGGCGGTCTCGGGGGTCAGGAACAGGCTGTAGAGCCCGATCAGAATCGCCAGGCCCGGGAAGACGGCCAGCAGGGCGAAGAACGAGACGCCGCCGACATAGAGCATCACGTCCCGGCCCCAGAGCCGCGACAGCGCCAGGCCCAGCACGCGGAGGATTTCGCGAACCCAGTGGATCGGATCGAGGTCGAGGTCGCGCCAACGGATGTGGTGCAGGGGGTCTTGCATCAGCCGGACCATGGCGGCGCCGCCCCCCGAAGTCAAAGACGCGCCACCTTGGGGGCGGCGCGTCTCCGCAGGTCTAGCCTGAAATCGATCGCCACATCGAGGGACGGATGGCGCGACGACCGATCGACATTGGCAGCCTAGGACCCTCCGCCTGAACGGCGCCTGAACGAAATCAGAGCGCCCCCGACGCCTTCAGCGCCGCGACCGCGTCGTCGGAAAAGCCCCAGTCGGCCAGCGCTTCTTCGTTGTGAGCGCCGATCTTGGGCGGCGGCCCCTGGATGGCGCCGGGCGTGGCCGAAAAGCGTGGGGCCGGCGCCGGTTGGGTGACGCCCGCCACCTCGACGAAGGTCTGACGGGCGGCGTTGTGAGCGTGCTTGGGCGCCTCGTCCATGGTCAGCACGGGGGCGAAGCAGACGTCGGTGGCGTCCATGATCGCGCACCAGTCGTCGCGGCTCTTGGTCTTGATGACCGCCGCCAGCTTCTCGCGCAGCTGCGGCCACTCCTCGCGGCTCATCTGATGCTGGAACTGCGGGTCGGAAATCCCAGTCTTTTCCAGGAGAAGCAGGTAGAACTGCGGTTCGATCGAACCGATCGAGATCCACTTTCCGTCGGCGCATTCGTAGGTGTCGTAGAAGTGGGCTCCGCCGTCGAGCAGGTTGGTGCGCCGTCCCTCGTTCCACATGCCGCCGGCCTTGAAGCCGTAGAACATCGCCATCAGCGAGGCCGCGCCGTCGCTCATCGCGCAGTCGATGACCTGACCCTGGCCGCTCGATCGGGCGTGGATCACCCCCGCCAGCAGGCCGAACGCCAGATAGAGCGCCCCGCCCCCGAAGTCGCCGACCAGGTTCAGCGGCGGAACAGGCTTGGCCTCGGTCCCGATCGCGGCCAGCGCCCCGGTGATGGCGATGTAATTCATGTCGTGGCCAGCGGCCTTGGCGTAGGGGCCCGTCTGCCCCCAGCCGGTCATTCGGCCGTAGACGAGCTTCGGGTTGCGGGCCAGGGCCACGTCCGGCCCCAGACCCAGCCGCTCCATCACGCCGGGCCGGAAGCCCTCGATCAGGCCGTCGGCCTGCTCCAGCAGCTTCAGGCAGGTCTCGATCGCTTCGGGATTCTTCAGGTCCAGCGCCACCGAGCGACGGCCACGCGCCGTGACGTCGGCCGGCGAGCCGCGCCCCTGCCCCTTGCGGTCGATCCGCACGACGTCCGCGCCGAGGTCCGACAGCAGCATGCCGCAGAACGGACCCGGACCGATGCCGGCGAACTCGACGATCTTCAGTCCTGAAAGCGGCCCCTGGCCCATGACGTCGTCTCCCTTCCGGCTCTCCAGAAGCGGCCGGTCCTCGATACTAGAGCGGGCCTGACGTTCGGTCAGGCAAGCCCTCGCGCCCCGGTGGGACGTGATCTTCGATTCGCCCCCAGCCTGCGGCGTTGCGCACCTTTGACGAGGCCCCGCCTCTGCTATGTTGCGGCGTCGAATCTCGGCGGTCGCGCGGCGGCCGGCAAGCCGGGCGTTCGGGCGGAGGTTGGTTTGGCGGCAGACGCCCGGATTCTGATCGTGGCGCGCGATGATGTTCGCGCCGGACCGCTGGCCGAAGGGCTGGACCGGCTGGGCTGGCGCACGATCACCGCGCGGGGCCCCTACGCCGCCCTCGCCGCCCTCGGCGACCTGCCGATCGAGGCCGTGATCGTCGACCTGGCCAGCGCCGGTCCCGAAACCCAGACCCTGTCGCGGCGCCTGAAGGCCGCCGTCGCCCCGCGCCGCCTGCCGGTGATCGCCATCGGCGACCCCGAGGGCGACTATCGCAACCAGACCTTCGACCTGACCCTGTCTCCGCCGCTCCACCCGTCCCAGGCCGCCCTGCGGCTGGAGACCCTGGTCCGCACGGCCATCGCCGAGGAGGAGTTCGAGCTGCGGCTGGAGACCTTCGGCGACCGCGGCCGCCGGCTGGACCTGCCCGAGATTTCCGAAGCGCCCTACCGCATCCTGGCCGTCGGCGAGCCGGCTCCGCAGTTCCTGGCCCTGTCCAACGCCCTGCAGAGCAGCGGCGCGGAGGTGGTCGGGGCGTTCACCGCCTATACGGCTTTCGACTACCTGCACGAGCGGGCTTTCGACGCCGTGGTGCTGTGGGCCGGCGACAGTCAGCAGGAAGCCCTGTCGATCGCGGCCGGCATGCGCCGCAACACCCGCCTTTTCCACATCCCGGCCATGCTGTACCTGAAGGCCGAGAGCTATGTGACCATGTCGGAGGCGTTCCATCGCGGCGTTTCCGACGTCGCCTCGCCCGAGACGCCGGAGACCGAGACGGCGCTTCGCGTCATGGACCTGGCGCGCAACTTCCGCCGTGGCGAGGCGATCCGCGGCGCGTTGGAAAAGGCCCGCAGCTCGGGCCTGATGGACGCGGCCACTGGCCTTTTCACCCGCGATCTGTTCGCCGCCCACCTGGCGCGTCTGGCCACCGCGGCCCGCGAACGCGCCCGGCCGCTGTCGATCTGCGTGCTGCGCATCGCCGACAAGCCCGACGCCGCCTGGGCTCGCCAGAACGGCTGGCTGGACCGGGCCATTCCGCAGATCGGCTCGATGGTCGGCCGCCTGGTCCGCGTCGAGGACACGCCAGCCCGCCTGTCGACCGAGGTCTTCGCCCTGGCCTTGCCGGCGACCAACCAGAACGCCGCCCGCGCCGCCGCCGAGCGGATCGCCGCGGTGATCGGCTGCACCGCCTTCGACGCCGGCGAGGATCGCGCGCCGTTCGTCTGCGAGTTCGACATCGGCGTCGCCGAGGTCCAGCCCGGCGAAGGCGCGGTCAAGGCCCTGGAACGCGCCGCCGCGGCCGCCCTCAAGCGCGAGGTCGGCTGAAGCCGAGCGCTTGGGCGCGCCGCGCCAAGCGCCTATATCGATCCCGTCCCCCAACGGACGGAATTTGCCGAGGACCTCGCCGTGAGCCAGCCCATGATCATCGACGTCGTCGCCGATGTCGTCTGCCCCTGGTGCTACCTGGGCTGGCGGCGGCTGAAGTCGGCGCTGGCGCTGCGGCCGGGCCTGAACGCCCAGCTGGTCTGGCGGCCCTACCAGCTGGACCCGACGCTTCCCGAGGAAGGCGTCGACCGCAAGGCCTACATGGCCAGCAAGTTCAAGGACCCCGAAAAGCTGAAGGCCGTCCACGCCGCCCTCGTCGAGGGCGGGGCCGAGGAAGGCATCACCTTCGACTTCGAGGCCATCGCCTTGTCGCCCAACACCAACGCCGCCCATCGCCTGATCCGCTGGGCCCTGACGGCCGGCGTGCAGGACCAGGTCGTCGAGGCCCTGTTCAAGGCCTATTTCACCCAAGGCCTCGACATCGGCGACCCGATGGTCCTGGCCGATGTCGCCGAGGCGGCGGGCATGGAGCGGATGGTGGTGCTGCAACTGCTCTCCGAAGGCGCCGACAAGGAAGCCGTGGCCCGCGAACACGCCATGGCCGTCCAGGGCGGCGTGACCGGTGTTCCGTTCGCCATCTTCGCCGGCAAGGTCGCCGTCGTGGGCGCCGAAACGCCTGAGCGGATCGTCCAGGCGATTGATCAGGCCCTGGCGGCCTAGACGCGCGACCTCAGCTTCACGCGATCGCTCGCTGAAGGGATGGAAAGGGATGCGGAGCGCCGGACGACGTCCGGAGTGTGAGTTTGTAAGTACCGTTTCGACGAAGCCCGAACGCTCCGCGCGACCGTTATCCGCCAGCGTCCCGTCAGGTGGCCCTGTTCAGGCCTTACCGGGACCTGGGGTTGGCTGTTTCCAGCAACCCCAGCGGTCGGAGAGGACGAGCCAATCCAGGCTAAGACACATCCCTTTACCCCCAACCACGCCGACGACGGGCGGGTGAGCCCAGCAAGCCCAGCCCCGGACCGTCCAAGTATCCCCCTCGGACCTTCACCGCTCGATCGCCCCCCGCCGCCGCAATCGGTCGCTGGCCATGCGCCCTTTCCTCGCGACGAGGTGGGTAGAGAATACGGCAGATTTCTAAGCCGGGGATA
>NZ_DATFAV010000137.1:0-7405 GCF_035254145.1 Caulobacter sp.
AGCAGCAACGCCGGCGCGGGCAGCGTCCAGCGCTCGGAAAAGATCAGCCTGACGATCGCCGCCGTGGTCAGCCAGGTGCTGCCGAACGGCAACATGGTCATCCAGGGCACCCAGGAGGTCCGCACCAACGCCGAACTGCGCCAGCTGACCGTGGCCGGCATCGTGCGTCCGGAGGACATCTCCTCGGCCAACACCATCAAGCACACCCAGATCGCCGAGGCCCGCATCAGCTACGGCGGCCGCGGCGACATCAGCCGCGTGCAAAAGACCCCGGCCGGCCAGTCGCTGGTCGAAAAGTTCTCGCCGTTCTAAGCGCGGCGCGATCCTGAGCTTCACGGGCGCGGCGGCCGAGAGGCTTCCGCGCCCGTTCCGTCTTCAGGAGCCATTCAGGCGGGCGCGGCGTTGATCGGGCGAGGAGGACCGCCATGGCGTCCCGCATCATCGCCTTCGCCGCCCTGGGTCTGGCCGCCACGCTCGCGGGCTGCGCGCACGAGAAGGTCGCGCTGGACGGTTATCGCTGGGCCTATCTGGAGGAAGACCAGGACGCGCCTCGGCTCGCCTATGGTCGTCCCAACAGCGACGACGTCGTGCTGATGATCAGCTGCCGACCCGGCCAGGATCAGGTCGACGTCTCGGCCGCCGGCCTGTCGGGTGGCGAACTGGTGCTCGCCTCGGGTCGCGCCGAGAGCCGCTTCAAGGCCGCCAGGGTCGAGGACGCGATGAGCCAGGAAGGCCTGCTGGAGGCGCGCGGGACGACCAGCGCCCCGGCTCTGGACGGATTCCGCAAGTCAGGCGACTTGGCGCTGCTGGCGAAGGGCGAGCGCCACAACCTGTCGGCGGGTTCAGCGGACCGCGGCCACGTGCGGGCGTTCTTCAAGGCCTGCGGGGCCTAGCCTCCCATGCGCCTGGCTTCACGTATGTCTGGCGCGCCAGAGTCATATAAGATCCCCTACCGTCGCCCCTCAGTCACATTCGGAAAGCGCCGCGCATGATCACCGTTTGGGGCGGACAGACCTCGCGATCGATCCGGGTCGTATGGGTGCTGGAGGAGATGGGCCTTCCCTACCGCATACGGCAGGTGGACATGTTGGCCGCCGAGCAGGACCCCGCGTTCCTGGCGATCAACCCCGCCGACTACATCCCGGCGATCCAGAACGGCGACGTCGTCATGGTCGAGTCGATCGCCATCATGGAGTATGTGATGGCCCGCTACGGGCCGACTCCGCTGGCGCCCGCGCCGCACGATCCGACCTTCCCCGCCTACCAGCAATTTCTGCACCTGGGCGAAGCCGGCCTCGCGACCCTGATGATGCCCGTCGTCGTCAGCCGCTTCGTCGCGCCCGAGGCCGAGCGGGAGAATTGGGGCGCGACCTGGTGCCTGAAATCGTTCCAGAAGCGGCTGAAGCTGGTCAGCCAACGGCTTGCCCACTCGCCCTACCTGGCCGGAGAGGCTTTCACGGCCGCCGACATCTCGGTGACCTACGCCCTGAACCTGGGTCAACGGAATTGCGGCGTCACCTTGGGCGACGTCGAACAGGCCTATCTCGCCCGCACCACCGGCCGCGACGCCTACAAGCGCGCCATGGAGCGCTCGCACGAAGGGGTGAACAGCTGATCCCGGTCCTCGGCGATCTCTAGGCTTTGTGGACGCTAGGCCCGCCGCCCCGCGCCCGCCGCGCTGATATTGTCCATGCCCAGCGCCGATAGCGACCCGCGCAGGATCCCCTCGGCGTCCAGGCCCGCCTGGGCGTACATGGCGTCGGGCTTGTCCTGGTCCTGGAAGACGTCGGGCAGGCACAGGGTGCGGATCTTCAGGCCGCGATCGAAGGCGCCGTGCTCGGCCAGGGCCTGCAGCACGAAGGCGCCGAAGCCGCCCATGGCGCCCTCCTCCACCGTGACGATCGCCTCGTGCTCGCGCGCCAGGCGCAGCAGCAGGTCGATGTCGAGGGGCTTGGCGAAGCGAGCGTCGCAGACGGTGGCCGAGAGGCCGCGCGCCGCCAGGAGATCGGCGGCCTTCAGGCTCTCCGACAAGCGCGTGCCGAACGAGACGATGGCGACGCTGGTCCCCTCGCGGACGATGCGGCCCTTGCCGATCTCCAGCGGGTCGACGTTGGCGGGGATGTCCAGGCCCAGGCCCTCGCCCCGCGGATAGCGGAAGGCGCTCGGGCGGTCGTCGATGGCGGCGGCGGTGGCGACCATGCGGGCCAGCTCCACCTCGTCGGCGGCGGCCATCAGCACCATGCCCGGCAGAGCGCCCATGAAGCCGATGTCGAAGCTGCCGGCGTGGGTGGGCCCATCGGCGCCGACCAGTCCGGCGCGGTCCATGGCGAAGCGCACCGGCAGGCCCTGGATGGCCACGTCGTGCACCACCTGGTCGTAGCCGCGTTGCAGGAAGGTCGAATAGATCGCCGTGAACGGCTTCATGCCGTCGGCGGCCAGGCCCGCGGCGAAGGTCACCGCATGCTGCTCGGCGATGCCGACGTCGAAGGTGCGCTCGGGGAAGGCCTTGCCGAACAGGTCCAGGCCCGTGCCCGAGGGCATGGCGGCGGTGATGGCGACGATCTTGTCGTCCTTTTGCGCCTGCTTGATCAGCTCCTGGGCGAAGACCTTGGTGTAGCTGGGCGGGCCGGCGGCCGCCTTCTGCTGCTGGCCGGTGACCACGTCGAACTTGGCCACCGCGTGCAGCTTGTCGTCGGCGCCCTCGGCCGGGGCGTAGCCCTTGCCCTTCTGGGTGACGCAATGGACCAGCACCGGCTTATCGCCGAAGGCCTTGGCGTTCTTGAGCACGCTGACCAGCGCGTCCATGTCGTGGCCGTCGATCGGACCGACATAGTGGAAGCCCAGCTCCTCGAAGAAGGTGCCGCCGGTCACCATGCCGCGGGCGTATTCCTCCGCCTTGCGGGCGGCTTCGCGCATCGGCGTCGGCAGCTTCTCGACGACCGTCTTGCCCAGCTTGCGCACCGAGCGGTAGGCGCCGCCCGAGACGAGGTTGGCCAGATAGGCGCTCATGCCGCCGACCGGCGGGGCGATCGACATGTCGTTGTCGTTGAGGATGACGATCAGGCGCTTGGTGGTGTCGGTCGCCGCGTTCATCGCCTCATAGGCCATGCCCGCGCCCAGCGAGCCGTCGCCGATCACGGCGATGACGCTGTTGTCCTCGCCTTTCGCGTCGCGCGCGGCGCAGAAGCCCAGCGCCGCCGAGATCGAGGTGGCCGCGTGGGCCGCGCCGAATGGGTCGTATTCGCTTTCGGCCCGCTTGGTGAAGCCCGACAGGCCCCCGCCCTGGCGCAGGGTCTTGATGCGGTCGCGGCGGCCCGTGAGGATCTTATGCGGATAGGCCTGGTGGCCGACGTCCCAGATCAGGATGTCCTTGGGCGTCTCGAAGACGTGGTGCAGGGCCACGGTCAGCTCGACCACCCCCAGGCCGGCGCCCAGGTGGCCGCCCGTCACCGACACCGCGTCGATCGTCTCGGCGCGCACTTCCGCCGCCAGCTGTTTGAGCTCCGCGACGGAGAGCCCCCGCGTGTCGGCGGGCGAGGCGATGGTGTCGAGCAGAGGCGTTTTGGATGACATATCGGAAAAAAGCGCGGTCAGTTGCGGCGGTCCAGCACGAAATCAACGCTTTCGCGGAGATGTTCGGCTCGTTCGCCAAAAATTTCGAGATGGGAACGTGTCTGTCCGGCGAGAAGCGTCACGCGCTCCTTGGCCGCATCCAGTCCCAGCAGGGTGACGTAGTTGGCCTTGCCCTTGGCGGCGTCCTTGCCGCCGGCGGCCTTGCCCAGGGTCTCCTCGTCGCCCTCGGCGTCGAGGATGTCGTCGACGATCTGATAGGCCAGGCCCAGGTCCTGGGCGAAGGCCATCAGGGCGGCGCGCTCGACCTCCTTGGCGCGGGCGATGATCAGCGGGATCTCGAACGCGAAGGCGATCAGGGCCCCGGTCTTCAGACGTTGCATTCGGGCCACCGCGCCCAGGTCGTCGCGAACGCCCAGGATGTCGATCATCTGGCCGCCGGCCATGCCCTTGGCGCCGGAGGCGATCGCCAACTTGCGCACCAGCTCCGAGCGGATATGGCCGTCGTCGTGGGTGTCGGGATGGGCCATGATCTCGAAGGCCGCGGTCTGCAGCGCGTCGCCGGCTAGGATGGCGGTGGCCTCGTCGTACTGCTTGTGCACGGTCGGACGGCCGCGACGCACGTCGTCGTCGTCCATCGCCGGCAGGTCGTCATGCACCAGACTATAGGCGTGGATGCACTCCAGCGCGCAGGCCGCGCGCAGCACCGGCCGTTCGGGCAGGTCGAACATCTTGCCGGTCTCGAGGGCGAAGAACGGACGCAGGCGCTTGCCCGGTCCCAGCGCCGCATAGCGCATGGCCTCGGTCAGGCGGCTTTCGGGCCCGTCGGCGCGCGGCAACAATTCATCGAGCGCCACGGTGACGATGTCGGCGGCCTGAACAATCCGCCTGGCCAGGTCGGAGGGAGCGAGATCGTTCAAGGGCGGCTCCCCTCGATCT
Organism: Caulobacter sp.; assembly: GCF_035254145.1. Classification (GTDB taxonomy): domain Bacteria; phylum Pseudomonadota; class Alphaproteobacteria; order Caulobacterales; family Caulobacteraceae; genus Caulobacter. Next base: position 4,510 of record NZ_DATFAV010000137.1, read on the forward strand.
TCGGCCCCTTGGTCGTTGGGCGAAAACGCCGCATCAGTTGAACTCGGCCGCTTCGGCGGAGACGGCGCCGCCCTGTCCGAGGACGATCTTCTCGACCTTCAGGCGCGCGGCTTCCAGCTTCTTCTCGCAGTGGGCCTTCAGGGCCGCGCCGCGTTCGTAGATGTCGATCGACCGCTCCAGCGGGGCCTGGCCGGACTCCAGCTCGGCCACGATCTTTTCCAGCTCGGCGAGCGCTTGCTCGAAGCTCAGACCCGAAAGGTCCGCGGCGGAAGGGTTCGTAGCGTCGGTCATCTCAACTCTCAGGTGAACGGGCTCCAGCCTAGTGGCCCGCAGGGTCCCCGACAACCGCGTAGAGCCTGGGCGTGCTTAAGGGAAGAGGGTTTGAACTCAGGCGCGGCGGAAGCGCTTGATGCTCCAATAGCCATGTCCCTGGTCGACCAGCTTCGTGAATCCGCGCTGCTTGAGGGCGCGGGCGATCATCCAGTTGAAGAACCCGTGGGCGAGCACCAGGACGTCCTGGCCGGAGTCCGACAGCTCGATCAGAAGGTCGGCCGCCTGGCCGGCGCGGACCTCCGCCGCCTCCCGGGTTTCCTGGCCGCCGTGGTTGTCGAAGAACCACCACCAGAACCGCGCGAAGAAGCCGAGCCGCTTGGGCGACATGCGAATCCAGCGGGGCCAGGGCGGCGGCGGCAGCGGCGCCTCGATGAACGTCGGATCGGTCGCGAACGCCCGGTCGCCCACCACCGCGCGGGCCGTCTCGATCGAGCGCCGGCGAATCGAGGCGATGACGACGTCGGCCTCGCGCGCCAGTTCGACGAGGTTTGGCGGAGGGACCTGTCCGTCCTTCAGCCCGCCTTCCTCGTAGCGTCCCCACCAGATCCCGTATTCCGGTGCGTTGAGCCTGACCTTGCGCGACAAGGCCGGTTCGCCGTGGCGAGCCAGGGTGATGACGCCCGGACGGACGGGCGGGGATATTTGGTCGGCGGTCGTGACGTCGGCCATGTTGAGAAGAAGGCGGTCGGCCAAGCGGTCGTTCCGTCCTCTCATCCCTCCTGAAGAGCGCGTGCATGCGCGGCGGCGGAACGCCCCGGCGCTTGGTGGTCGTAGCCCTCCGCGGGCGATGACACAACCCGAGCCCTGGCGCGAGCCGGCCCAATCGTTTCGCAAGACCCCCGGCGCCGTTGAAGGCCGGGCTCGCGGCGGCTACTCAAGGAGGCCATGACCGACAAGCTCCGCCGCGCCACGATCGAAGACGCCGACACCCTGTCCAGCCTGGGCGCCCGCACCTTCACCGAAACGTTCGCCCACCTCTATCCGCCCGAGGATCTGGAGACCTTCCTGGCCTACGCCTACGGCCTGGAGCGGACACGGAACGACCTGGCCCATCCGGACAAGGCGTCCTGGATCCTGGAGGACGAGGACGGAGAGGCGATCGGCTACGCCTTGGCCGGTCCCTGCGACCTGCCCCACGACGACGTGAAGCCCGGCGACGGCGAGCTGAAGCGCATCTACGTCCTGAAGGCGCGACAAGGCGGCGGCCGGGGCTCGCGCCTGCTGGAGACGGCCCTGGACTGGCTGGAAAAGGACGGCCCCCGCCCGCTGTGGATCGGCGTCTGGTCGGAGAACTTCGGCGCTCAGCGGCTCTACGGCCGGTTGGGGTTCACGAAGGTCGGGGAGTACTTCTTCCCGGTCGGCGAGACCAAGGATCTGGAGTTCATCCTGCGACGGGGTTGAGCCGTTTTCATAATCCTCCCCCTAGCGGGGGAGGTGTCGGCTCGAAGAGACGACGGAGGGGGAAGTGGCAAGCGCTCAAGCACTTCCCCCTCCGGCCCTTCGCGCCACCTCCCCCGCTAGGGGAGGATTGGATTGCGCCGGCCCGCGATCGCCTCCACAATCCGAACACCTGTTCGAAAGCCGCGCCGATGTTCCTTCGTTTCTTCTCCGAGCTCCGCCAGGCCAAGGTGCCGGTCTCGCTGCGCGAGTACCTGCTGCTGATGGAGGCCCTCGACAAGGACGTCATCGACCGCACGGTCGAGGACTTCTACTTCCTGTCGCGCGCCAGCCTGGTGAAGGACGAGAAGAACCTCGACAAGTTCGACCGGGTGTTCGGCCACGTCTTCAAGGGCCTGGAAACCGTCAACGAGGGCCTGACCGCCGACATTCCCGAGGAATGGCTGAAGGCCCTGACCGAGAAGTTCCTGACCGACGAGGAAAAGGCTCAGATCGAGGCCATGGGCGGCTTCGAGAAGCTGATGGAGACCCTGCAGGAGCGGCTGCGCGAGCAGAAGAAGCGCCACGAGGGCGGTAACAAGATGATCGGCTCGGGCGGGACCTCGCCGTTCGGCAATAACGGCTACAATCCCGAAGGCGTGCGGATCGGCCAGGACAAGAGCCGCCATGGCCGGGCGGTGAAGGTCTGGGACAAGCGCGAGTACAAGAACCTCGATGACTCGGTCGAGCTGGGCACCCGCAACATCAAGGTCGCCCTACGCCGGTTGCGCAGGTTCGCCCGCACCGGCGCGGCCGACGAACTGGACCTCAACGGCACCATCAAGGGCACGGCGGAAAAGGGCTATCTGGACATCCAGCTGCGCCCCGAGCGCCGCAACGCCATCAAGGTGCTGATCTTCTTCGACATCGGCGGGTCGATGGACGGCCATATCAAGCTCTGCGAGGAGCTGTTCAGCGCGGCCAAGACCGAGTTCAAGAACCTGGAGTTCTACTACTTCCACAACTGCCTCTACGAGACGGTCTGGAAGGACAACAAGCGCCGCCACACCGAGAAGATCCCGACCTTCGACGTGCTTCACAAGTTCCCGGCCGACTACAAGGTGATCTTCGTCGGCGACGCCACCATGAGCCCCTACGAGATCACCTATCCGGGCGGCAGCGTCGA
>NZ_DATFAV010000138.1:0-35434 GCF_035254145.1 Caulobacter sp.
CCGCAAGCGGAGGAGGTGTCGGCGGAGCCGACGGAGGGAGCCAGCGCGGCCGACCTCCAGCTCGCCCCCTCCGGCCCTCCGGGCCACCTCCCCCGCTCGCGGGGGAGGATCTCCGAACCCGACATCGACCTCGTCCTCGGCTCCGGCGGCGCGCAGCCCGTCGTCGAAGTCCTGGTCTCCGGGGGCCGCGTGCCGTGGGCGGGCCACACGGCCGAGCACGCCATGGCCGAGGTCTACGAGATCATCAAGCAGGCCAAGACCGCGCTGATCTTCGTCAATACCCGCTTCCAGGCCGAGTTCGCGTTCCAGCGCCTTTGGGAGCTGAACGACGAAGGCCTGCCGATCGCCCTGCACCACGGCAGCCTGTCGGCCGAACAGCGCCGCAAGGTCGAGGCCGCCATGGCGCGCGGGGCGCTGCGGGCCGTGGTCTGCACCTCGACGCTGGACATGGGCATCGACTGGGGCGACGTCGATCTGGTCATCCAGCTGGCCGCGCCGAAGGGGGCCTCGCGGATGGTCCAGCGGATCGGCCGCGCCAACCATCGCCTGGACGAGCCCAGCCGCGCCCTGTTCGTGCCCGCCAGCCGCTTCGAGATGCTGGAGTGCCGCGCCGCCGCCGACGCGATCCTGGAGAACCACCTGGACGGTGATCCGCCCCGGGTCGGCGCGCTGGATGTCCTGGCCCAGCACGTCATGGGCTGCGCCTGCTCGGAGCCCTTCAAGCTGACCGAGCTTTATGACGAGGTCCGCTCGGCCGGCCCCTATGCGGAGCTTTCCTGGGAGGACTTCGAGACCGTCGTCGACTTCGTCTCGACAGGCGGCTACGCCCTGCGCACCTACGACAAGTTCCGCCGCATCGTGCGGACGCCCGAAGGCCTGTGGACCGCCCGCAACGCCCAGGCCAGGCTGCAGCACCGGATGAACGTCGGGGCCATCGTCTCGCCGGGCATGATCAACATCCGCATCGGCGGCGGCAAGCGCCCCATGGGAGGCCGTAAGATCGGCGAGGCCGAAGAAGGCTATTTCGAGCAGCTGACGCCCGGCGACACCTTCATCTTCGCCGGCCAGGTCTGGCGCTACAATAGTCTGGTGGGGGCTGACGCCTTCGTCACGCCCGCGCCGAACGACGATCCGAAGATGCCCAGCTGGGGCGGCTCGAAGTTCCCGCTATCGACCTATCTGGCTAGCCGCGTTCGCCAGATGATGCACGACGAGCGCGAATGGACCGCCCTGCCCCCGGACGTCCAGGAATGGCTGGCCTGGCAGAAGATCCGCTCGGCGATCCCTGATGAAGGCGAGATGCTGCTGGAGACCTTTCCGAACGGAAAGCGCTTCCACATGGTCTGCTATCCGTTCGAGGGCCGCCTGGCCCATACCACCCTGGCCATGCTGCTGACCCGGCGGCTGGACCGCCTGGGCGTCGGGCCGCTGGGCTTCGTCTGCAATGACTACACTCTGAACCTGTGGTCGCTGCGGCCGATGGACGAGCTGGATCTCGACGAGCTGTTCGCCCAGGACATGCTGGGTGATGACCTGGAGGCCTGGCTCGACGAGAGCTTCATGATGAAGCGCGCCTTCAAGCATTGCGCCCTGATCGCCGGCCTGATCGAGCGTCGCCACCCCGGCGCCGAGAAGTCCGGGCGGCAGGTCACCTTCTCGACCGACCTGATCTACGACGTGCTGCGCAAGCACCAACCCGACCACCTGATGCTGCGCTGCGCCCGCCACGATGCGGCCACCGGCATGCTCGACATCGCGCGTCTCGGGGACATGCTGACCCGCGTGAAGGGCCATATCCGCCACATGCCGCTGGACCGCGTCTCGCCATTCGCCGTGCCGATCATGCTGGAGATCGGCCGCGAGCGCGCGCCGGGCGACGCCGCCGGCGAGATGATCCTGGCCGAGGCCGAAGAAGACCTGATCGCCGAGGCCATGCCGTGACCCGCTTTTCCCCTTCCAGCTGCGGTGGCCTGCGGATCGCCCTGGCCAATGTCGAGGTCATGCTGCGCTGGTCCGGCGCCCTATGGCTGGAGCGCGAGCGGACCCTGGTGGTCGCCGACCTGCACTTCGAGAAGGGCAGCAGCTACGCCGCGCGGTTTGGCCAGATGCTGCCGCCCTATGACACCCGCGAGACCCTGGATCGCTTGGACCGCGAGATCGCCCTGCTCTCGCCGGACCGACTGGTCTTCCTGGGCGACAGCTTCCACGACGGCGACGGCGAGGCTCGCCTGGCCCAGGACGACGCTCGCCGACTGGAAGGTCTGGCGCGAGGACGCGAGCTGGTCTGGGCGGTGGGCAACCACGACGCCGACGGCCCCAAGGTCCTGCCGGGCGAGATCATCGACGAGGCGGCGCTGATGGGCCTGACGCTTCGCCACGAGCCCCAGCCCGGCGCGCAGCTGGGCGAGGTCGCCGGCCACCTTCATCCGGCGGCCAGGGTCTCAAGTGGACGGGCCACGGTGCGCCGCCGCTGCTTCGTCACCGACGGCCAGCGCCTAGTGCTGCCGGCGTTCGGCGCGTTCACCGGCGGGCTGAACATCCTGGACGCGGCGTTCTCGAACCTGTTCGCAGGTCCGATGCTGGCGGGCGCGCTCGGGCCCAAGCGGGTCCATGCGGTGGGGATGAAGTCGCTGCGGCCGGACTAAGGGCGGCTCGATATTTGGATCGCGTTGCCGTCCGGGTCGCGACCGTCGCACATGTCGAAGGTCGCCGTCGACTTCACCGGCCCCAGGTCCTTGAAGCCGCGCAGGACCAGGTTGGTCCTGGCCATGCCGACATCGGCCGCTTGGAAGACGATCTTGGGCGCTCGGTCGCCGACCTTGGACTTGCCCGCGTGGATGGCGATGTTGCAGGCCCCGGCCGACAGCTCCACCCATCCCGGCTCGTTGCCGAGGACCGCAAGGCCGATGACCTCGCGATAGAAGGCCGCCAGACGCGGGACGTCGGCGGAAAAGAGAACGATACGCTTAAGGACGAGGTTCATGTCGGGCTCCGGTCGGTGACTGGGACCTCAAAGACCGGTCGGCATTTATTCTATCAAGCCGCTTTCCCGGCTCACATGTGCAGCGCCTGCTCCAGCGAGAAGGCCAGCGACACGGCCGCGCCGGCGGTCATCAGGGTCCGCATGCGGGGACGCCAGGTCGGGCCGTCGTGGTCGGTGACGTCCCACACCCATTGCAGCAGGAAGACCAGCAGGAAGCCCGACAGCTGCCAGGCCGGCTCGAACTTGAGTTCGCCCAGCAGCAGGCCGAAACCAGACAGCGGGAACAGCAGCGAGATCCCGAGGACCGACCAGCGCGGGCTGGGATTCTCGATCTCCAGCCCGGTCCGCACGCCGCCGAAATACGAGACCATCGCCGCCGAATAGGCCAAGAGCGCGATGAGGGCGGAATTCTGAAGCTTGGCGGGGCCGTAGCAGAACAGAACCGATGAGGCGAAGAAGGGAATGAGGGTCGACAGCCCAAAGACCCATACCGCCGGAGGAACCGGCGTCCGCACACCCACGGACTCGTTCATGATTTAACTCCTTCGGAAGGCGACCGAAGCCGCCCACCCTGCCCCGAGCGCGACTATTACCGACACGAGCCCATAGGTCCACGGACGATCTTTGGCGAAAACATAGAGCGCCCGCTCGGCCCCCGCCTTCTCGACGATCAATTCCCGGTCCCGGATCGAGACGGGCTTTCCATCCTGGAAGAGCACGATCCGCGCCGTATAGCGGCCGATCGGCGCCTCGGCCGGCAGGTCCAGTTCGGCGCGGAACAGACCGTTGTCGACGAAGCGGACACCGTGCGGGTCGGCCGCGTACAGCCCGGCCTTCTCCTTCAGGCGCAGCACCGCTCGCCGCCAATCCAGGTAGTCCGCGCCCAGGCGGCTGACCACGACGTCGCGGACGCCGTAGCGGGTCTCGACCCGTTGCTCCAGCGGCGCGGCGATGGCCAGGTGCTCCAGCCCCGCGCCGAGGTAGCGAAGGGGCGCGAAGCCGGCGATGTCGGTCAGAGGGCGGGTCGAGGCCACGCGATAGAAGCCGGGCGCGCCCAGGAACACCACCGGCCGGCTGTTCAGCCACAGTCCGGCGACCTGGGTCTTGCGCGCGATGCGGATGGGCTGGTCGGGCCCACGCACGATGACGACGATGTCGCTGGGGCGGTCCTTCGGGTCGAACACCGCGCCGTAGAGCACGATCCGCGCGCCGCGGAAGCCCGAGCTGACGCGGACCTCGGTGTCGGTCAGGGCGGCCGATACGGCCGGCGCGGGGGATGCTTCGACCACGGGGATCATCGCGCCACGCCCGTCATCAGGACAAAGGCCTCTTCGGGACGCAAAAAGAGGTCCGCGCCCATGCGCAGGCCCACGGCCAACACCAGAAGCGCCAGCAGGGCCCGCAGCTCCTCGGCGCGGAACCGGCCCGAGGCGCGGGCGCCCAGCTGCGCGCCGATCACGCCGCCGACCAGCAGCAGGGTGGCCAGAACGATGTCCACCGTCTGGTTGCGTCCCGCCTGCAGCACGCTGGTCAACGAGGTGGTGATGACGATCTGGAACAGGCTGGTGCCGACGACGACCGGCGCCGGCATGCGCAACAGATAGATCATCGCCGGCACCAGGATGAAGCCGCCGCCCACGCCCATCACCGCCGACAGAATCCCGACGAAGACGCCCAGCAGCACCGGCGGAATGACGCTGATATAGAGCCGCGAGCGCGGGAAGCGCACCTTCAGCGGCAGGGCGTACAGCAGCAGCGGCCGCCGGTCGCGACGCGGCTTGGGCGGCTGGCCTCTCCGGCGCCGAAGGATGGCGCCGACCGACTCGGCCAGCATCAGCGCCCCGATGATCCCCAGGAACACGAGGTAGGACACCGAGACCGCCAGATCCGCCTGACCGATCAGGCGCAGCCAGCGGAAAACCTCGACCCCGATGATCGACCCGAGGGCGCCGCCGCTGGCCAGGACCGCGCCCATCCGAAAGTCGACCGCGCGCTTTTTGCTGTAGGCGATGACGCTGGAGACCGACGAGGCGGCGACATGGTTGGCCTCGCTGGCCACGGCCACGACCGGCGGAATGCCCATGAACACCAGCACCGGCGTCATCAGGAAGCCGCCGCCGATGCCGAACAGTCCCGAAATGAAGCCCACGAGTCCGCCCAGCACCACCAGCAGCAGCGCATTCACCGACACCTCGGCGATGGGAAGATAAAAGTGCAAAGCTCACGCGGTCCTTGCGGCGTCGGGATGTCCCTGATTGCCGGGCGGGCGGGGCCGCGTCAACGCACGCCGAACCGGTGAAGCAGGACGCCGGCCGGCTTTAGCGCGAATAGACCGACAGGTGGCTCAGGGTTTCCCCGTCGATGACGCCCGAGGCGGGCAGGCCCTGGTCGCGCTGATAAGCGGCGATCGCCATGCGCAGGGCCGGCGATGCGACACCGTCTCGCGGTCCCTGGTAGTAGCCGAGCTGCGACAGCACCGTCTGGGCCAGGCCGAGATTGGCGTCGGCCTGAGCGGCGTGCGTGGAGAGAGCGGCCGTCTGCACCGGCGCCTGGGGACGGAAAGCCAGGGCGGAACGGTCAGCCGTTTGTTGGGCTTCGGCGGTCAACTGCGGACGCAAAGCGCTGGCTCGGCCCCGGGCGGTGGCGTCGCCCGCGCGTCCGGCGATCACGTACCACTTGTAGGCCTCGGCCGGGTTCTGGCTGACGCCAAGGCCGGTCTCGTATAGCTGGGCCAGGTTGAACTGGCTGTCCACCAGACCCGTATCGGCGGCCTTGCGGAACCAGGTGGCCGCCGTCGTGGAATTGCGCGCGCCGCCCTCGCCCTTGAAGTAGTAGAGCGCCAGGTTGTGCATGGCCCGCGGATCGCCGCCATTTGCCGCGCGCTCGCTCCAGCGACGGGCCTCGACCATGTCGCGCTTGAGGCCGGCCTTGCCGCCTTCGAACAGCTTCGACAGATAGAACTGCGCGGCCGGGTAGCCGCCGCTGGCGGCCTGCTTGAGGATTCCGAGCCCGGACCGATCGCCGGCTTCGATCTTGCGCACGCCGTCCTCGAACTGCGTCCTGGCCGCATCGGCCTGGGTCGGGTTCGGCGTGGCGGCGGTGGCCTGGACCGGCGCGGCCTGGCCCGTCAACGCGATCGAGGCGCGCGGCGCGCCCGGCGCTGCGCCGGTTCCCGACTGGCCGGCCGAAGCCTGGCGCTGGGCGACCCGTGGCGCGCCGGAGCCCTGGGTGTCGAGCAGCAGCAGGCCGCCGACGCCGGCGCCCACCACCGCGGCGCTGCCGACGGCGATCGCGACGGTGGCGACGGTCGTGCCGATCCGGCGCTTGGTCTTCCGGGCCGAGAAGACCCCGAACCCGCCGAACAGCGAAGAGCCGCCGGCCTTGTCGCCCTTGGCCTTTCGATCGGTCTTGGTCTTGCCCACGCCCTTGGCGTCCGCGGCGGCGGCGGCGCGCGCCGCGGCGCGGGCCTGCTCGATGATGTCCTTGGTCGACAGCGGGCGTTCGGGTTCGGCGGGCGCGAGGCTCAGAGCTTCGGGCTCGGCCTCATGGCGCGGAGCTTCCGCCTCGAACGGATCGGCGGCCGGGAAGTCATCGCTGAAATCGGGTTCTTCCAGCTCGGCGAGCGGAAACTCGCTGGCGTCGAAGCCGTGGGAGGTCGCCTCCGGAGCGGTGCCGAAGACATCCTCGTCATCGGACTCGAACGACGCGGGCGAACTGAAATCGGCGTCGGTCTCGAAGGGCGAGGCCGGGGGTGGCGTGAACTCACGAATGGGTTCGGCGGCGAGCGCGGGGGCCGGGGCGACCGGCTCGGGCTTGCGCTGGACGTCGTGCAGACGGGTGTCGATCTTCTCCCGCGCCGCCTCCAGCATCCGGAGCGTGCGCTCCTCGCTCTGGCGAATGCGGTCGATCAACTCCTGGCTGGAGCGTTCATGACGCTGGTTCAGCCGCTCGGTGACGCGAGCGACCTGTTCGCCGACGTCGTCGATGGCCAGGGCGTTGCGGCGCTCGGCGCTGCCGATCCGCTCGGTCAGCTTCTCGGTGATGCGGGCGATTTCAGCGCCCAGCTTCTCCAGAGCCTGGCCCTGGACGCTGTCGGCGCGGTTGAGCCTGGTTTCGACGCTGGCCGCGATGCGCGCGACCTCGCCGCCAACCTGTTCGATCGCGGCGGCGCTACGGGCTTCGGCGCTGTGAACGCGACGGTTGAAGGCGTCGGCGACGCTGACGACCTCGCGGCCCATGCGCTCGATGGCCTGGACGGACCGTTGCTCGGCCGCCTGGACGTGGGCGGCCATCTCGCCGAGCTTGCGCTCCATGCGGTCGAAGCGGCCGTCGGCGCTGTCGCGCAGCCGCTCGGCCATCTCCAGGCGCGCGGCTTCCATCTTCTCGGCGAGGCTGGCGGCCAAGCTGTCCAGGCGCTCCTGCACGCCGGCGGCCGGATTGGCGCCTTCGACGGCGCCGAGACGCTGGTCGAGCGTGGCGAACGAAGCGTTCAGTTCGCGCAGAGCCTCGCTGGTGCGGGTCTCGGCCGCTTCCAGGCGTTCGCCCAGGCGAGCCACCACGGCCTCGACCAGGACGGTCGGATCCTGCGGCGCGTCAGACTGCTCGTTCAGCCGAGCCTCAAGGGCGGCGATGGTCTCGCGGGTGCGGGCCTCGCCCTCATAGAGATGGCCGGCGACCTTGCCCAAGGCGCCTTCCAGCGCGCGCAGAGCCTCGGCCGAGCGAGGGCCGGCGGTCTCGGCCTCGAAGCGACGCATCCGCTCGGCGGTGCGGGTCTGTTCGGTCTTCAGCTCGTCCACGGCGCCCTCGAAACGAGCGGCGACGGCGATCCGTTCACGTTCGGCCTGGCCCAGGCGCGAGATGGCGTCGCGGACGGAATGATCGATGCCGGAGATGGCGGCGGCGCTGCGGCCCTCGGCCGCCTCGATCCGCTTGGTCAGCCGATCCAGGGCCACGGCCACGCGGGCGACTTCGTCGGCGGTGTGCTTGGCCGCCTCGATGCGCGGCGGGACATCGTCCTTGACGACCTCGAGATAGGCGCGGCTGGGCGCCTCTTCGGCGGCGGCGCGATGATCCGGAGCCTGACCATCGCCCTCGATGATCATCCGATTGAGCCATTCGCCCAAGGTCATGCCGGAGCGACGCGCGAGGTCCTTGGCGACCTCCCGTGCCTTGGGGTCAATCCCCTTAACGCTCCATGGCGAAGCCGCCGTCATGCGAATCGATCTCCCCGCAGCTGGGGAAAACGCTAGTCAGCGATTCCTAGAGTGTAAACGCGACGAAAACGCTAGATGTAGCGTCTCCGGGATTCACTGTGGAGGAATCGGGACACAGCTCAAACGTTCTGTAGCGCGGTTCAAAAGCAAGAGGGTTAACGCGACTTAACCATTTGCCAGGCGGATTGTCGCAGGCCTAGAAGCGGCCATGGACCTGCCCCTGACCATCGCGGCCACGGTCGCGTTTCTCGTTTGCGCCGCGATCTGCGGCTGGTTCGGAGCGCGTCCGATCAATGTTCTAAAGGGCCCGCGCATGGTTCCGTGGCGTCCCTTGATGATGGTTTGCGTGGTCGGCCTGATGCTGATGATCGTGCATCTGGTGAACCTGCTGGGCGTCCAGACCGGCAACCAGCCGCGCTACTAGGTCGCGGACGAACTGGGGGCCTTCCGAGGCCGCTTGGTCAGCCCCGAGACCCCTCCCGAGGACAGCAGACCGATGTCGGCGAGCAGGAATGGGATGGTCCACTTGTGGGGCGCGGCAATGTAGCGCGGCTGCCAGACGGGGTCGTACTTGTCCTTGTACCGCCGCACGCCCTGGAAATTGTAGATCTCCTCGCCGCGCTCATAGAGCAGCCGGCCGACCCGGGACATGATCGGCGCCAAGGGGCGGTCCTCCAGCCCGGCCAGGGGCGCGACGCCGAACTCGAACGCCTGGTAGCCCTCGTCCTTGCCCCACTGCAGGAGCTCGACGAACAGGTAGTCCATGACGTTCTTGGGCGCCTCGTCCGAGTAGCGCATCAGGTCCATCGAGAACGAGGCCTTCGACGCCGTGGTCCACAGGGTGGCGAAGGCGACGATCTTGCCCTCGCTGCGGACGACCGCCACCGGGAACTCGGCCACGTAGCGCGGATCAAAGCCGCCCATCGAAAAGCTCTTCTCGCCGCCGGCGTGGTGGCTGAGCCAGGCGTCGGAGATCGCCTTTAGTTCGTCCATGATCGCCGCGGCGGCGCCGACCGGCAGGACCTCGAACGCCGCGCCGCCCTCCCCGGCCTTGCGCCAGTTGCGGCGCAGGACCTCGCGGCGGCGGCCGACCAGGCTGAACGCCTCCAGCGGGACGGCGGCGCTCTCGCCGGTCTTCTGGATCGCCAGGCCAAGGTCCACCGTGTCGGGTAGATCATCGGGCCCCAGGCCGTAGTAGCCGGCGCGGGCGGCGTGGGCGTCGGCCAGTTCGCGGAAGCGCCAGAAGAGCTCCATGCGTTCGTCGCGCTTGCCGACCGGAGCGCCCAGGGCGATCCACGAGCGCCCGCGAACGCCGAACATCAGGAAGGTCTCGCCCGAGGCCGAGAACAGGAAGCGCTTGTCACCCAGCAGGGCGAGATTGGCGCTGGGCTCGGCGTCCTCGGCCTTGGCCAGGACGGCGCGGACGCGGTCGAATTCCGGATCGGTGTCGTCGACCACCGGCGGCGTGGCGGCCGTGGAGATCAGCCGCCAGATCCCGACCGCCAGCAGCACGATGGCCGCGGCGACCGACGAGCGGATCGCGCGGGCGGCCTCGTCGTGATCCTGCAGCACGCGGATCCAGGACTTGTCGGCGAACTCGGTGTGGTGGAACGACCACCAGCCCAGCAGCCCCGCCCCGCCGATGGCCGCGCCGGCCGACAAGAGCCAGCCGGGCGTGATCTCCATCTTGGTCAGGGCCGCCTTGCGCGGAAAAGCCTCGTGGAACGGCAGGATGGCCAGGAAGCAGACCAGCAGCATGGCCGTCTCCTCCCAGTTCAAGCCCTTGAAGATGGCCAGGATGGCGGCGGCGGCCAGGACGATCAGCGCCGCCCACCAGGCCGCGCCCAGCCGCGAGCGCAGGCCGAACGCCAGCAGCAGCAGCACAAGCCCAAGGATCGACGAGAAGAAGTGGCTGATCTCGATCAGCAGGTCGGGCGCGAAGGCCAGCAGCAGCAGGAAACGGGTGGGCTCCGACGGTGTGGCGCCCGAGGCCAGAAGCATCACCCCAGCCGACGCGGCCAGGATCGCCGCCAGGGTGGGCGCGATCGCCAGGGCCGCGGGCCTGAAAACTGTCGAGGACATCCAGATCCCGGAATGACGAATCCCCCGAGGGGATCCAGCAACGAGCCCTCCTATAGCGCGCAAAGCAGGGCGCGGTCGCCGCCGATGACGCGAACGATCGTTTGAATCGACTTGCCGCCGCCGTCGGCAGGCGTAGTGTGGGCCTCAATAACCGTCCGCTTAGGGAGATGAGACGATGGCCGACTTCGGGGGAACCGAACTCGACGCTTTCCGCGCCGAGACCCGCGCCTGGCTGGAGGCCAACTATCCGAAATCTCTGAACGCCCCGATGGGCGAGGACGAGGCGCCGTGGGGCGGCCGCAAGATGGTCTGGAAGAATCCGGACGCCAAGCTGTGGCTGGACCGCATGGCCGAGCGCGGCTGGACCGCGCCGATGTGGCCCAGGGAATATGGCGGCGGCGGTCTCTCCAAGGCTCAGAACAAGGTGTTGGAACAGGAGCTGCGCCGGCTGAAGGCCCGCCCGGCCCTGATGAGCTTCGGGATCTGGATGCTCGGCCCGGTCCTGCTGGAATACGCCACCGAGGAGCAGAAGCAGCGCTTCCTGCCCCAGATCGTGCGCGGCGAGATCCGCTGGTGCCAGGGCTATTCGGAGCCGGGCGCGGGCTCGGACCTGGCCTCCCTGCAGACCAAGTGCGAGGACAAGGGCGATCACTACCTGATCAACGGCCAGAAGGTCTGGACCAGCTACGCCGACCAGGCCGATTGGATCTTCTGCCTGGTGCGCACCGACACCTCGAAAAAGCACGAGGGCATCTCGTTCGTGCTGTTCGACATGACCACGCCCGGCGTCGAGGCTCGCCCGATCAAGCTGATCAGCGGCTCCTCGCCGTTCTGTGAGACCTTCTTCGACAATGTGAAGGTCCCCAAGGAACAGCTGGTCGGCAAGCTGAACGGCGGCTGGGACATCGCCAAGCGCCTGCTGCAGTACGAGCGCCAGAACATCAGCGCCTCCGGCTTCGGCGGCGGTGGCGGCCTCAGCCCCGTCGAGGCGGCCAAGGCCGAGATCGGCGTCGACGGCCAGGGCCGGATCGCCGACGGCGACTTCCGCGCGCGCCTGTCGGCTCACTCCATGGACGCCCACGCCTTCATGCTGACCGTGCGCCGCGCGGAAGCCGAGTCCAAGCAGGGCTCGGGCCCCAGCGCCGCCGTCTCGATCATCAAATACGCCGCGGCCAAGATGAACCAAGATCGCACCGAGCTCCTCGTCGAGGCGCTGGGCCTGCAAGGCCTGGGATGGGCGGGCGAAGGCTTCAGCGCCGAGGAGCTGGCCGCGCCGCGCGCCATGCTGCGCGCCAAGGGCAATTCGATCGAAGGCGGCACCAGCGAGGTGAACCTCAACGTCGTCGCCAAGCGCGTCCTGGGCCTGCTGGACCACCAGTAGGGCCATGATCGAGTTCTGGTACGAGTTCGCTTCGACCTATTCCTATCCGGCGGCCATGCGCATCGAGCGGCTGGCCGCCGAGAAGGGCGTGGCCGTGGCGTGGCGACCGTTCATCCTGGGGCCGCTGTTCCATGAGCAGCAGGGCCTGAACGACAGTCCCTTCAATGTCGTCCCGGTGAAGGGACAGTACATGTGGCGCGACCTGGAGCGCGTCTGCGACGAGGCCGGCCTGCCGCTGCGCCATCCCAGCCAGTTTCCGCGCAACAGCCTGCTGGCCGCTCGCGTGGCGATCGTCGGGCTGGAGGACGGCTGGACGCCCGCCTTCAGCCGCGCGGTCTACCAGGCCAATTTCGTCGAGGACCAGGACATCGGCGATCCCGAGGTCCTGGCGCCCTTGATCGCGGCCGTCGGCGCGGGGCCCGAGCACGTCCTGGCCGCCGCCCAGTCGGATCCGGTCAAGGCCCGGCTCAAGGAGCACGTGGCCATGGCCAAGGCGCGCGGCCTCTTTGGCGCGCCAAGCTTTCTCACCGCGGACGGCGAGCTCTTCTGGGGCAACGACCGTCTGGAACAGGCCCTCGACTGGGCCGCCCGTCATCAATCCAGGGAGCACGCCTGATGGCCGTCCTGACCGAAGAACAGACGATGCTGCGCGACGCCGCCAAGGGCTGGGCCAGCGAAAGCGCCCCCGTCGCCGCCCTGCGCAAGCTGCGCGATGGTAAGAGCGGCCAGAGCTTCGATCCCGCCGCCTGGAAGGACATGGGCGAGATGGGATGGGCCGGGGTGGTCGTGCCCGAGGCCTATGACGGCTCGGCCTTCGGCTATCTGGGCCTGGGCCTGATCCTGGAGGAGACGGGCCGGACGCTGACGGCCTCTCCCCTGCTCTCCACGGCCATGATCGCGGCCTCGGCCCTGCAACTGGGCGGCTCGGACGCGCAGAAGCAGACCTGGCTGCCCCGTATCGCCGCCGGCGAGATCGTCGCCACCCTGGCGATCGACGAAGGCTCGCACCACGCGCCGGCGCGCACGGCCCTGACGGCGACCAAGAGCGGCGCGGGCCATGTGCTCAACGGGACCAAGACCTTCGTCCTCGACGGCGACGCCGCCGACCTGCTGATCGTCGCGGCCCGCACCGGCGGCGCGCCGGGCGGGACCGACGGCCTGACCCTGTTCCTGGTTCCCGGCGACGCGCCGGGCGTCAGCCGCACTCACCTGTCCCTGCTCGATTCCCGTGGCGCGACGCGGATCGCCTTCGACGGCGTCGAGGTCGGCGCCGACGCCGTGCTCGGCGAAGTCGACAAGGGCTGGGCCGTGCTCGAACCCGTTCTCGACCGCGCCTATATCGGTCTGGCGGCCGAGATGCTGGGCAGCGCCAGCGCGGCCTTCGACGTCACCCTCGACTATCTGAAGACCCGCAGCCAGTTCGGCCAGGTCATCGGGACTTTCCAGGCCCTGCAGCACCGAGCCGCCAAGTGGTTCACCGACCTGGAGACCACCCGCTCGTGCGTCGAGGCGGCGCTGGAAGCCCTGGACGCCGGTAACGACACCCGGGCTCTGGCCTCCCTCGCCAAGGCCAAGGCCAGCGAACTGGTCCATCTGGCCAGCAACGAGATGGTCCAGATGCATGGCGGGATCGGCATGACCGACGCCCACGACGCCGGGCTCTACATGAAACGGGCCCGCGTCACCGAAGCGCTGTTCGGCGGCGCCAGTTTCCATCGCGATCGCTACGCGAGCCTGATGGGCTTTTGATCTCTTCCGGCCGCCGGCCGTGGCCAAGGCCACGGCCGCGCCATCCCTATCGAACGCCTCAAAGCCGCCGCCTTGGCGGCTTTTTCCTATTCTATTCAGATGATTGCAGGTCTCGCATCATCTTGACTGAGTAAAAGTGTCGGGAACCCGACAACTCTCAAGACTGTCAAATTATGGCTCGGAATGGGGAGTCCCGAGGCCCCTTCTATTTTTGCGGCGCTCCTGACTGCATTGTGTCGGCTAAGCGACGGCGCCCTGGTTCCACTCCACCTATAGCTTGCAACCCTTGCCGTGAGACGGCGTTCGATTCCGTATGCCAGGGCCGTTGCATCCCTTGAAGAACCGACTGCTTTCCGCGCTGCCGTCCGAAGACAAGGCCCTTATCGCCCCGTACCTGTCGACGGTGGATCTGGAGAAGGGGCGTCTGCTCTACGACCCAGGCGACCGGATCGATCAGGTCTATTTCCCCAATGACTGCGTCATCTCCCTGATGACGCTGATGGAAAGCGGCGCGGCCATCGAGTCCGCCACCATCGGGCGGGAGGGCGCGCTTGGCCTGATGGCGGCCGTCGCCCCGCGCCAGTCGCTGTCGCGCGCCATCATCCAGGCGCCCGGCTCGGCCCTGCGCATCGCCGCGGGGCCCCTGCACGACATCTGGTCGCGCAGCGCGGCCCTGCGCGACCTGGTCGACCGGCACAATGAAGCCCTGTTCGGCCACGCCATCCAGTCCGTGGCCTGCAACGCCCTGCATGCCGTGGAGGCCCGGTTCTGTCGCTGGCTGCTCTCGTGCCACGACCGGATCGACACCAACACCGTCAACCTGACCCAGGAATTCCTGGCGGACATGCTGGGCGTCCAGCGCACGACCGTCACCGCCGTCGCCGGTTCGCTGCAGAACAAGGGCCTGATCCGCTACCGTCGGGGCGTGGTCGACATCCTGGACCGTCCCGGCATCGAAGCCATGACCTGCGAGTGCTACGGCGCGGTGCGACGAGGTTACGAGCGCCTGCTGCCGGCTTCGTTCGAACAGACGTAAAGTCTAGCGCCGCCGCGTCGGGGCCGGCGCATGGGCCAGGCGCAGCAGGTTGGCCGCGCCGGGCGCGCCGAACGGGGTGCCCGCCACCACCAGAAGCCGTTCGCCGGGCGCCACCAGCCCCAGTTCCAGGGCGAGGTTCGTGGCGTCCGTGGTGACGACCTCCAGGCTGTCGGGCTGGGCGCTGACGCGGGGCTCGACGCCCCAGACCAGAGTGAGGCGTCGCAACGCATTGATCTCAGGCGACAGGGCCAGCACCGGCTGCAACGGCCGCTCTCGCGCCAGGCGCTTGGCGGTCGCCCCCGTGGTGGTGAACGCCACCAGGCACTTGGTCGAACCGGCCTTGGCCGCGCCGGCGGCCGCCACGACCAGCACGTCGGCGTCGGCGTCGTCATGGTTCTGCTCGGCCTGCATCAGCTCGGGCCAGCGGGGATCGCGCTCCACGCGCTCAATGATGCGGTTCATCATCGAGACCGCCTCTTCCGGATAGTCCCCGGCCGCCGACTCCGCCGACAGCATCACCGCGTCGGCGCCTTCATAGACGGCGTTGGCGACGTCCGAGGCCTCCGCGCGGGTGGGCGTGGGCGAGCTGGTCATGGATTCCAGCATCTGGGTGGCGACGATCACGGGAATGCCGCGCTCCCGCGCCGCGCGCAGGATGACCTTCTGGGCGACCGGCACCTCTTCGGGCGCCATTTCGACGCCGAGATCGCCACGGGCCACCATCACCCCGTCGCAGAGATCCAGAATCGGACCCAGCACCTTCAGGGCCTGGGGTTTTTCGATCTTGGCCAGCACCGCCGCGCGCCCCTCGACGATACGGCGCAGCTCGGCCATGTCCTCGGGCGCCTGGACAAAGGACAGGGCGATCCAGTCGACGCCCAGCCGCAGGGCGAAGGCCAGGTCCTCGCGGTCCTTGGCGGTCAGCGGAGACATCGGGATGACGACGTCCGGCACCGCCACGCCCTTGCGCTCGGAAAGCTTGCCGCCGTTGTCGACGGTGGTGTTGGCGTAGCCCGGACCAGCCTCGGTCACGGTCATGCGCAGCTTGCCATCGTCCAACAGCAGCGTCGCGCCCGGCCGCATGGCGGTCAGGATCTCTGGATGCGGAAGGTGAACGCGCGTCTCGTCGCCGGGCGTTGGATCGCTGTCGAAGCGGAACGCCTGGCCCTGCTTCAGCATCACCGGACCATCGGCGAACTTGCCGACCCGGAGCTTGGGTCCCTGCAAGTCAGCCAGGATGCCGAGCGGACGACCGACGACCTTCTCGGCCTCCCGAATGGCCTTGTAGACGGCCGCGTGGGTCTCGTGGGCCCCGTGGCTGAAGTTCAGGCGGAAGACATCCGCCCCGGCCTTGGCCAGGGTGACGATCATCTCGGGAGAGCTGGACGCCGGGCCGATGGTGGCCACGATGCGCGAGCGACGGGCGCGGATCATGCCGTCGCTCCTTCGTTGATCGTCTTCAGTTCGAAGGACAGAACGCGTCGCCCTCGTTGGAAGCAAGCCGTATCTCGGTGAAGGCCAGGGACATGCGACCGGTCGTCGACAGCGCGAACGGGGTCGAAACATGCGCCATGTCCGCTCCCTTGGCCTGAAAGCAGGAAAGTTTGATCTTGGCCGTACGCCATTCGCCGATTTTCGCACCTGACAACGTTGACGTAAGGTCTACCGCCGCCCCGCAGGATTCGCCACAGGCTATCCCAAGGGAAACCGGCTTCTCCGGGGTCGCATCGACCCGGTAACGGATCATCACCGCCATATCGCCCGTGGTCTGGCGCGATAGATCGACCGGACGCCCCCGGACGCTCAACACGCCCGCGCCCTCGCCGCTCCAGACCGCTTGGCGGCCATTTTCCTGGGCGCCGGCGTCGATCGGCTTGGCCGACACGGCGCCCGTCGAGTCGAGGGCCCACGGCGCCGGAGCGCGACCGGCGATGAAATAGCGATCGACATTGACGACCGTCGAAGCGACGCCGGCCTCCTCCGACAGATGCGCCACCTTGCCGGGCTTGGCGTAGCTGAGGCCGTAGCCATAGGCGAATAGCGGATCATAGCCCTTATCGCCGACGTTGAGCGGCTGCTGGTCCGCGCGCTTTGGCCAGGAATAGGAGAGCCGGCCCTTGAAGTCGAAGCGGGGCTTGCCGGCGCGATCGCCCACCAGCACGTCGGCGACCCCGCCGCCTTCCGAACCTGGCAGCCACGCCGCCACGAAGGCGTCCGAGGCGTTGATCTCCGGGTTCACCCACAGGGGCCGGCCGCTCAGGAACACCGACACCACCGGGATACCGGCGGCCTTCAGCTTCTTCAGCAGGGCCAGGTCGGCCTTGTCCCCGGGCTGGTATTCCACATTGGCGATATCGCCCTGGAATTCGGCGTAGGGGTTCTCGCCGAAGACGACGATGGCGACGTCGGGCTTCTGCTTGTAGTCGCCACTGACCGACAGCTCGGCGCTGCCGCCGCCGGCCTTGACCGCCTCGGCGATCCCGCTCCAGATCGACTGGCCGTTCGGGAAGTCGCTGTTCTTGTTGCCCGTGCCCTGCCAGGTCAGGGTCCAGCCGCCGGCCGCCTTGCCGATGTCGTCGGCGCCCTCGCCGGCGACCAGGATCCGCGCCGAGCTTTTCAGCGGCAGCACGCCCTCGTTCTTCAGCAGCACCAGCGACTTGCGGACCGCCTCGCGCGCCACCGCGCGGTGCTCGGGCGAGCCCAGCAACTCGAGCTTGCCTTCCAGCGGGCGCTTGTTGTCGAACAGGCCCGCCTTGACCTTGACGCGCAGGATGCGGCGCACGGCGTCGTCGATCCGCGCCATCGGGATCTGACCGGCCTTCACCTGGGCCAGGGTGTTGTCATAGAGGCCCTTCCAGCTGTCGGGCGCCATGATCATGTCCATGCCGGCGTTGTAGGCCTGGGCGCAGCTGACGGTGGTGCAGCCCTCGACCTGGCCGTGGGCGTTCCAGTCGCCGACGACGAAACCCTGGAAGCCCATCCGCCCCTTCAGCACGTCGGTCAGCAGGCTCTTGTTGCCGGTGTGCTTGACGCCGTTCCAGCTGGAGAACGAGACCATCACCGACAGGATGCCGGCGTCGATCGCGGGCGGATAGCCGGCGTTGTGCAGGCGGATCAGCTCGGTCTCGGGCAGCTTGGCGTCGCCCTGGTCCTTGCCGCCATCGGTGCCGCCATCGCCCAGGAAGTGCTTGGCCGAGCCGGCGATGTGGCCCGTCGCCAGCGGCTTGCCGGCCTGAAGCGCGCCCTGCAGCCCTAGCGTCATGGGGCCGGCGTAGGCCTTCACCACTTCCGGGTCCTCGGCATAGCCCTCGTAGGTGCGGCCCCATCGCTCGTCGCGCGGCACGGCGACCGTCGGGCCGAATGTCCAGTCGGCCCCCGTGGCCGCCATTTCCTGGGCGGTCGCCTCGCCGATGCGCCGGATGAGATCAGGATCGCGCGCCGCGCCCAGGCCGATGTTGTGGGGGAAGATCGTCGCGCCAACGACGTTGTTGTGTCCGTGAACGGCGTCGACGCCGAAGATGATCGGGATTTCCTGGTGGCCGCCGCGCTTGTCCAGCGCCGCGGCGCGGAAGGCGTTGATCCATTCGATCCAGCGCCGCGCCGGCGCCCGGTCGTCGCCGTCCGGGGCGCTGTTGCCGCCGACCAGCACCGAGCCCAGCCGGTAATGCTTGAGCTCCTCCGGCGTGATCGAGGCGCCGTCGGCCTGAATGGTCTGGGCGACCTTCTCCTCGACGCTCATCTGGCCCATCAGCCGGGTGATGAAGGCCTCGGTCGCGGCGTCGGTGATCGCCGCCGGGCTGGCGGCCTTGGGCCACAACTGAGGATGGGCGACCGCCGCGCCTTCCGCCGCCCGGCCCACGGCCGCTCCACCCAAGCCGCAGACGATGGACAGGGCCACGAGAGAAACGCGAATGGAGCGGCGCGGAAGCATAGGCGATCCTCGAAAGGCGTCTGGAAGCGATGCGATTGACGGGAAAAGCGCTCGGCGCGGCGCTTGCGGGTGACCGCGCCGAGCGAAAAGAAGCGGCGGTTTAAGTCCGCTTGGAGGGGAGTGATCGTGCGCGCAGGAGAGCGCGACGGGCGCTGGAACGGCCAGGCAGGGTCATGACGTTTCCTCCTGACGCCGCCTTTCCGTGGGCGACCGTCTTGATCATCGCGATCTCACGTTGAACGGACAGCGCTGTCAAGGACATTATGGTCGCAACTCCGACGCCTTATCCGCCGGCATCGGTCAGCTCGGCGCCCTGCCGGTCGATTCCCGCACCACCAGTTCGAAGTCCAACAGCCGGGATGGCGGCGGCGCCCCCGCTTCGCGCTCGACGCCTTGCATCAGCATGTCGGCCGCGGCGCCAGCCATCGCCTGGATCGGCTGACGCACGGTCGTCAGCTGCGGCCAGGTGATCCGCGCCCCTGGGGTGTCGTCGAAGCCGGCGATCGACAGTTGGGCCGGCACGTCCAGACGCATGCGATTGGCCACGGCCATGACGCCCAAGGCCATGTCGTCGTTCGAGGCGAAGATGGCGGTCGGACGATCGCTCCCGCCTAGAAGTTTCTCGGCCGCCTCGAAGCCCGAGCGGAACGAGAACCAGCCCTGCTCCACCCGATCGTCGCGGATAGCCAGCCCCGCCTCGCGCATGGCGTCGATGAAGCCCTGGTGGCGACGATGCGAGGCGCCGTGATCGGGGTGTCCGATGATGAAGCCGATGTCCTTGTGCCCCAGGTCGATCAGATGCCTGGTCATCTCATAGCCGGCCAGGCGGTCGTCCATGCTGACCCAGGGGGCGCGGTCCATGTCCCCGCCCGGCGCGATCCGGACGTAGGGCACCCCTTCCCGCTCCAGCGCCGCCAGCACCACCGGATGGTCGCTGAGCGGCGGCGTCAGGATCACCCCGTCCATGCGCAGGGTCGCCAGCATCGGCGCGACCTGGTCCTCGACATCGGCGGTCGAGTCGATCGGCTCGACGATCAGGTGGTAGCCCTCCTGCCGACAGCGGGCGATGGCCCCCAACTGCACGTCGGTGACATAGCCGGGGCTGGGGTTGTCGAAAAAGACGCCGATCAGATAGGCCTTGGAGCCCGCCAGGCTGCGCGCGGAGATGTTGGGCCGGTAGTTCAACGCCGCCACGGCCGCCTGCACCCGGTCGCGGGTGTCGGCCTTGACGTTGGGCTCCCGGTTGAGGACCCGCGAAACGGTCTTGATCGAAACGCCGCTCTCGCGGGCCACATCATGGATCGTGATCTTGGCGCTCAATTCCGTCCCCCGCCGCCCCGATTCGTTCGGTGTGGCGAATACTAAGCCATGACAAGGCTGTCATGGCGAGCCCCTTCCCGGCGCAACCTCACAGTGGGCCACCAGCCCACTTTACAGCCGGAGATAGAGCCAGATATCTCAAGATCACTGATCAGCGCGCCACGCTGATCTAGAGGGGGCACGAATGTTTTTTGCGAAGACTGGTCTGGCGGCGTTCGCCAGCTTGATGATCGTCGGCCTGGCGCCAATACAGGCGCAAGCTCAGCCCTCGCCGGCCGGGCTCAAACGGCTCAACGAGCTGGGCGGCTACGTCTCCGAAGCGATGTTCTGCAAGACCATGGGTTACGAGATCACCGAGGAATTCGATCGCTTCGACGATGCGATCAGGTCGGAGGGCGGCCGCTACGGCATCAGCCCGGAGGTCAGCTCCAGCTATGCTGAGGCGGCCATGAATGGGCGCACCCAGTCGCTGAAGGCCGAGTTCGAGCGCGCCGCTAGCGGGCTTTCGGCTGAAGAAGAAGCCGACGTCGAGGCCGCCGTCCCAAAGCTCACGGCCTTTACGTTGGAACGCGCCGAGCGGTGCCATCAGATCGCGGCCGATCCCGTCGGCTCCATTCTGGTTCCGAGACCAGCGCTCACCGCGGCCAGCTATTCCAGACAGTATGCTGACAGCCTGCTGGTTCTCGTCGGCTACGCCAGCTGGCAAACGCCCTTCATTCGAGCGGGAGGCGACATCGCCGAAGCCGTCGGCGTGTGTGAAGCTCATCTGAACCGCGCTCAGGCCGACGCCTATCTGGTGAGCCTATACAAGCCCAACCTGTTCAGCGTGGCCGTCGAGGACAAGGCTCACGAGTTCTTCCAGTCTCGCCGCCAACGCGGCCGCGACATCGCCGGCGACATGTCGCTGGACGCTGCGCAATGCACGCGCCTGCTGACCGGCCGCGCCGCCAAGTTGAAAGCGGCGCACTAGAGCCCACGGCGCGGCGGTCTCCTACGAAACCGCCGCCCGACCTTCCGGCGTCAGCGCCACCGCCGCGCCGATCAGCGCGGTGTGCGGATGCAGGATGACGTGGGTCGGGATCGCCTCGGTGTAGCCGGACAGGCGGCCCTTGGCCTCGAAGCGTTCGCGGAACGGGCTCTTTTCCAGGATGTCGATGATCCGCGGCGCGATACCGCCGGCGATGAACACGCCGCCGCGCGCGCCGAGCGTCAGGGCGATGTCGCCCGCGGTCGAGCCCAGCACCGCGCAGAAGCGGTTCACGGTCGCCAGGCTGTCGGCGCAGCCCTCGACGGCGCGCTCGGTGATCTGCTTGGCCGCGAGCGGGGCGACCTTGCGGCCCTCGGCCTCGGCCAGGGCCACGTGCAGGTCCTCCATGCCGGGGCCCGACAGGATGCGCTCGACCGACACCCGGCCGCCGTCCAGTTGTCTGGTCAGGGCGCGCAGCACCTCGATCTCGATCTCGTCGACCGGGGCGAAGGCGACGTGCCCCCCCTCGGTGGCGAGCGGGATCTCCTGGCCATGACGGCGCACGAGGCCGGCGACGCCAAAGCCCGTGCCGGGACCGAGGATGGCCAGATCGCCCTCCCCCGAGGTCGGCAGATGGCCGACCTGGCGCAGGTCCTTGGGCGATAGGCGCGGCGCGGCCAGGGCCTGGGCCGTGAAGTCGTTGATCAGCTTGGCCGAGCGAAAGCCGCCGGCCCGGCGCAGGCCGTCCTCGGAGATCGTCCAGTCCAGGTTGGTCATATGGACCTGGCCATGGTCGATCGGGCCGGCCACCGCCACCACCGCCTGGTCGGGATGCCTGACCCCGACCTTCTGCAGATAGTGCTCGATGGCGGCCTCGGCCGTACCGTAGTCCTCGCCCTTGTAGGCGGTGGGTTCGATCAGGCGCGGGTCCTGACCGTCGAATTCGACCAGGGCGAAGCGGGCGTTGGTGCCGCCGATGTCGCCGACGAGGCCGAGACCCCCGCTGTGATTGCCGTCCATGACCTAGCGCTTCCTCAAGCAAAGACGGACGCGCCGGCGTCGGCCGCGCCGACCCCCGCCCGCATCCATCCAAACAGTTCCCTGCCAAAGCCCGGCTTGGACGCCGGGACGTTCGCTGGCGTGCGGGCGCGCAAGACCGCCTCGTCCACCAGGATTTTCAGTTCGCCGGTTTCGGCGTTGACGCTGATCACGTCGCCGTCCTGGACGTAGGCCAGGGGCCCGCCCTTGGCGGCTTCCGGCGTCACGTGGATGGCGGCCGGCGTCTTGCCCGAGGCGCCCGACATGCGGCCGTCGGTGACCAGGGCGACCTTGTAGCCGCGATCCAGCAAGACCGAGATCGACGGCGACAGGTTGTGCAGCTCGGGCATGCCGTTCGCCGACGGGCCCTGGAAACGGACTACGACGACCACGTCACGGTCCAGCTCGCCACGCTTGAAGGCGGCGATGAAGTCTTCCTGTTCCTGGAACACGGCCGCCGGGGCGGTTATCACATGGTGCTCGGGCTTCACGGCCGAGATCTTCATCACGCCGCGTCCGAGATTGCCGGCCATCAGGCGCAGGCCGCCTTCCTTGCTGAACGGATCGGAGACCGGACGGACGATGGCGGTGTCCAGGCTCTCGGCCGTTCCCTCGCGCCACGTCAGCACGCCATTTTCGAGGTGCGGCTCCTGGGCGTAGAGCGACAGGCCGGCGCCGGCGATGGTCTGAACGTCCTCGTGGACCAGGCCGGCCTTCAGCAGTTCGCGGATCACGAACGCCATGCCGCCGGCGGCCTGGAAGTGGTTCACGTCGGCCGAGCCGTTGGGATAGACGCGGGCCAGCAGCGGCGTCGCGCGCGAGATGTCGTCCAGGTCCTCCAGCGTCAGCAGGATTCCGGCCGCGTGGGCCATGGCCACGAGGTGCAGGGCCAGGTTGGTCGAACCACCGGTGGCCATCAAACCGACCACGCCGTTGACGATCGATTTTTCGTCGATCATCCGGCCGACCGGGATGTAGGCGTTGCCCTTGGCGGTCACGGCGGCGGCGCGTCGCGCGGCTTCCTTGACCAGCGCCGCCCGCAGCGGCGTGTTGGGATGCACGAAGGCCGAGCCGGGCAGATGGAAGCCCATCAGCTCCATCAGCATCTGGTTGGTGTTGGCCGTGCCGTAGAAGGTGCAGGTGCCCGGACCGTGATAGCTGGCGCTCTCGGCTTCCAGCAGCTCGGCGCGACCGACCTTGCCCTCGGCGTAAAGGGCGCGGATGCGGGCCTTCTCGGCGTTGGGCAAGCCCGAGGTCATGGGACCAGCGGGCACGAACACCGCCGGCAGGTGGCTGAAGGTCAGGGCGCCGATCACCAGGCCCGGCACGATCTTGTCGCAGACGCCCAGATAGAGAGCCGCGTCGAAGGCGTCGTGGGAAAGGGCGACGGCCGTGGCCATGGCGATCACGTCGCGCGAGAACAGCGACAGCTCCATGCCCGGACGGCCTTGGGTGACGCCGTCGCACATGGCCGGCACGCCGCCGGCGAACTGGGCCGTGGCCCCGACCTCGCGCGCGGCTTCCTTGATCAGCGCCGGGTACTCTTCCAGCGGCTGGTGGGCCGACAGCATGTCATTATAGGCCGAGACGATGCCGAGGTTCGGCGCGTTCGGGTCCAGGGCGCGGACCTTATCGACGCCGGGCGAGGCGGCGAAGGCGTGGGCCCAGTTGGCGCAGGACAGCTTGGCCCGACCGGGCTGGCTGTCGATCGCCTGCTGCATGTTGGCCAGGTACGCGGCGCGGCTGTCCTTGCTGCGCGCCACGATCCGGGCGGTGACGTCCGCGATAACGGGATTGAGGCTCATTGGCGTTACTCCGCCCAGAGAATGCGGACCTCGGCGCGGTCCTGCTTCAGGATGGCGGCGACCGGCAAGGCCGGATCGACGTCGCCTTCCAACAACGCTTTCTTGGCCGTTCCGGTGACCAGCAGCACGATCAAATCCGTGCGCGTCAGGGCGGCCAGGGTCAGGGACAGGCGTGGCAGGTCCGGGGCCGGCTCGCCGGGCGGCACGGCCAGGACCGAACGTTCGCCGGCCAGGTCCAGGCCTTGGGCCAGCATCGGATTGCCCGGAAACAGCGAGGCGAAGTGTCCATCGGGACCAACGCCCAGCAACACCACGCCGAACGGCGCGGCGGCCTCGACGCCCTCTTCCGCCTTCAGCGCGCTTTCCTCGTGGGAGACGTCCTCGAAGAACAGCGGCGCGAACTGGGCCTTGGCCGCCTGCCCCTTCAGCAGGTGGCGACGGACCAAGCCCTCGTTGCTGCTGGAATCGGTCGGCGGGACGAAGCGCTCATCGGTCAGGGTGACGGTGATCTTGTCCCAGGGCGCGGTCATGCAGGCCATGCGGTCGTAGACCGGAGCCGGCGTCGTGCCGCCGGTCGCGGCGAAGCCCGCGCGGCCGCGGATCTCCACGGCCGTCGTCAGCGCCCCAACCAGGATCGAGGCGGCCGCATCGTAAAGGTCTTCGCGCGAGCCGAAGGCTTCCAGTTTCGCCGAGGCCATGGTCAGGCCTTCCAAGCCCGGCCGCCGGGCGAGATCAGGCCCTGGGACGATTGCGGCCCCCAGGTGCCCGCCGCATAGGGCGCCGGCTCGATGCCAGCCTCGGCCCAGGCGGCCGAAACCGCGTCGATGAAGCGCCAGGCCTGCTCGACCTCGTCGCGGCGCACGAACAGGGTGCGGTCGCCGCGGAAGGCGTCCAGGAACAGCTTTTCGTAGGCGATCCGGCGGCGGCCGCCGGTCTGGCCGAACGACAGCGACAGCGGCAGCGACTGCAGGCGCATGCCCTCTTCGGAGAGGCCCGGCCGCTTGTTCATGATCGTCAACGAGATGTCTTCGTCCGGCTGCAGGTCGATGACCAGGCGGTTGGCGCACAGTTCGCCGTCGGTGGCCGGGCCGAAGATGTTGTGCGGCAGCGGCTTGAACTGCACGACGATCTGGGTGCGGCGGTCGGGCAGGTTCTTGCCGGTGCGCAGGAAGAACGGCACGCCGTCCCAGCGCCAGTTCTCGATCGCGACCTTCATGGCCACGAAGGTCTCGGTCTTGGTCGGCTTGCCGACTTCCTCGACATAGCTCGGGCGCGCCCCACCCTCGACCACGCCGGCCACGTACTGACCGCGCACGGTGTCGTGGGCCACCGTCTCCTTGGTGAAGGGACGCAAGGACCGCAGCACCTTGACCTTCTCGTCGCGGACCGCGTCCGGATCGAAGCCCGACGGCGCTTCCATCGCGACCAGGCAGAGCAGCTGCAGCATGTGGTTCTGCACCATGTCCCGCAGCGCGCCGTACTCGTCGTAATAGGGCCAGCGGTCGCCAACCTTCTCGGTCTCGGCGATGGTGATCTGGACGTGGTCGATCGTGTTGCGGTCCCACAGCGGCTCGAACAGCACGTTGGCGAAGCGCAGGGCCGTCAGGTTCTGGACCGTCTCCTTGCCCAGATAATGGTCGATCCGGAACACCTGGCTCTCGTCGACCACGGCGGCGACGGCGGCGTTGGTGACCTTGGAGCTCTCGAGGTCGTGGCCCAGGGGCTTTTCGAGGATCAGCCGGGACTTCGGTCCCGTCAGGCCGGCCGCCTGCAGCGCCTGGCAGGCCGGACCGTAGAGGCTGGGCGACAGCGAGAAGAAGATGACCAGGTCGCCATGCTCGCCGATCCGCTCGGCCAGCTTCTTGGTGTCATCCTCGCTGGTGATGTTGGCGGGCACGTAGTCGAGCCGGGCGGCCAGGCGGTTCCAGGCCGCCTCCTCCACCGTCGCGCGCTTGCCCAGTTGCTCGCGGACCAGAGCCTTGTAGCTGGCGGCGTCATGGTCATGGCGCGCCACGCCGATGATCCGCAGATCGTGCGGCAGCAGCCGATCGACTTCCAGGAAATACAGCGAAGGCAGAAGCATTCGCAGGGCCAGATCCCCAGCGCCGCCCAGCAGCACAAGGACTTCGCGGCCATTTTCGCCGTCGCTTTTCTTCGTCACCAATGTCTTCCACCCTATGACAACGTTGTCATGACATGCCTGCGGCAAAATGGCAAGCGCGCGAGCGTGAAGGCCGGGTTGGGAGCCGGTTGAAGCCGTCCCCTGGGTCGACCGAAAGCCGCCGCCCGAAACGGGCGGCCGGCGGCCTTAACTAGGCCAAACGCGGAAGGCCCGCCATAAGACCAATGGCGTTTCGGGACCCGTTTTTGTGCACTTGAACGCCCCTGCCCGGCCAAAGGGCGAAAGTTCCGCCCTTGAGCGACGCGGGCGGACCTAGCGGCCGGCGCGGGCGGGCGAGCCAGCCGGCTGCCCGGTGCGGAACTTGTCCTTCATCCGGGCGACCCAGCCGCTGAACGCCTCGTTGTCGGCGCTGACGCGGCTGAAGTCCGAAGGCGAGACCGATTCGACGCCCAAGCCCTGTAGCGCCACGCGCAGTCCGTCCGGATTGGCCGCGGTGTCGACGAAGCGCGTCCAGCGCTGGCGCAGTCGCGCCAGGGCGACGTCGTCGTCCGCCAGGCTGTAGGCCACCGAGGCTCGCAGCAGACGCGCCTCCTCGGCCGACGACAGCGGCCCGGCGGTCTTCCAGCGATCGCCCAGCATGCGCTCGTAGAAACCGCCCGCCGTCGGCCAGGCATGCTGCTTCCAGGCGATGTCGGCGCGAATTTCCTGGCCGTCCTTGGTGTTGTCCCGCTCCACCAGCTCCAGCGCCGCGTCGTAACGGCCAAGGCCGATCAGGGCTCGGGCGGTGGCCAGACGCCGCTCGGCGTTCAGCGCCGGCGGAAGGATGGTGGTGCGCGTGGCGTTGATGGCGTTCAGCGCGTCCTCGGGACGCTTGTTCATCAGATAGATCCACGCCAGATCGGTGGCGACCTGGGCCTTCGGCACGCCGTTCAGGCGGTTGTCGACCTGGTACTTCAGAAGCTTGGCGGCGTCGTCGAGCAGATCGACGTCGACCAGGCGACGGACCAGGTTGCGGACCATCTGGTCGCCGTCGGCGCCGATCGGCGTCAGCTCCTGGAAGTCGTAGAACAGGCCCACGGCCTGGATGGGCTGCATGCCGTCGGCCAGGCCGTCCAGGAACAGCGCCCGGAAGGTGCTGGAGATGTCGTTCTGCAGGGCGACGGCCTCCGGGCGATCCGGCAGCGCCCGGCCGGCGGACCGCATCACCTCCAGGGCTTCGCGATAGCGGCCCTGGTCGATGTAGAGCTTTCCGAGGGCCCGAATGACGTCCATCTCGACGCCATCGCCGCGCCAGCGATAGCGCAGCTGGTTCATCGTATCGGCCGCCTTGGCCGCGTTGATCTGGCGTTTTTCGTATTGCAGCTGGGTGGCGCGCAGCAGGGCCGGCGCCGCCAGCCTGTCCATAGGCGCGCGGGCGATCGCCTGGTACATGCGCTGGGCGCGGACCTTCTCGCCCTTCGCCTCGAAGATGCGCGCCTGGACCAGACGGATCTCGAGCTGGTCCTCCACGGGGATCTTGGGCAGGGCCAGCGCCTTGGCGGCGTACTGGAACGCTCCGGTCAGGTCGCCGACGCCCAGGGCGGCCTGGGCCTGGGCGCCCAGGAACCGGGCCCGCCACACCGGCGGGAACAGGTCGAGCGCGCGCGCGCCGTTGGCGAACTTGGTGCGCGCGTCCAGCCACTGGCCGTTCTTGGTCGAGATGTAGCCGCGCCACAGCGCGCTGGACGGCTCGTCGGCCAGGACGGGCGAGGAGAAGTCCGCATCCGCCTCGGCCAAGCGTCCGGCCATGACCCGCGCCACGCCGCGCAGCCCGCGGAACTCCGGATCGCCCATCATCGTCTGATGCTTGCGGGCCCCGGCGTTGAGGACGCCGATGGCCTCGAACGACATCTGCGAGCCGACCAGGAAGCGCGCCAGGGCCATGCGCGCGGCGACGTCGGCCTCGTCGTCCGTCGTGCTGGAGACGGCGTTCTGCAGGGCGTTATAGCGCGCCAGGAAGCCGCCCGAGCCGGTCTTGGGCCAGGCCTCCAGGTCGATCAGCGCCGGCATCGACAACGGCTGGGGCGCGCCGGCGGCCGCCTCTTCGGGCGGCGCGGCGGCCGAGGCCGGCGAAAGGGACAGCCCCCTGGGGCGGCCGATCCGCACCTGGTCGGCGCTGGCCTGGACCATCAGGTCGGAGGCGTAGGCTTCGGCGGCGAGACCTTGCGCCGACTGCAGGAGCGCGAACTCCACATAGTCGCGGCGAGAGGTCAGGCCCTTGGCGGGCGGCAAGGCCGGGGCGACGATGATGCGGTCGCCCACGGCGGGATCGTCCACCCAGATCGCCCGCGTCACGCCGGCGACGGCGGCCGAAAGCGCCGCGGCGGGCGCGGCCTCGTCCCGGTTCACCTGAATGGCGTCGGGGCTCTGTTGTGGTCCGGGACCGAAGCTGACCCGCCAGTTGGGGCCCGACCCCACCGCCACATAGGGCTCGCCGATCGGCGCCACGACGCGTAGGGCGGTGTAGTCGCTCCCCTTGAACGCCTGGATCCGGGCGTAGCGCGGCGTGGTGACCGGAAGCTTGGAGATGTCGATGCGCGCGGGGGTGTCGAAGACGATCCAGACCGCTTCGCCCCGGCGGAACACCGCCGCCCCGGCCGGCGCGGCCCAGTCGAACGACAGGGTCACCTGGCCGTCGACGCGCTCGAAACCGGCTCGAACGACGCCGTCCCGAGGCATGGGATTGGGCCGCCCCACCGGCGGCTGTGCGGCCGCGGGCGTGGCCTGGGCCGCCGCGATGGGCCCGGCCTTGCCGTAGATGTTGACGAAGTCGACGCCCTCGGCCGAGCCCAGCTTGGCGTCGGCGTCTTCGGTCAGGGTGATGACCAGCTCCAGGACGCCGTTCACATGGCGGGCGTCGGCGCTCTTGACCCAACGCGGCGGCGCGATCTTCAGCCGGGACAGATCGGGATTGGCGTCACGGCTGAACCGCAGGACCAGCGTCTGGCCCTCGCGGTGCGGGATCATCCGGGCGCCCACGCTCCAGTGGAACTCGATCCGCGAGAAATCCGACGCCTGCGCCACGCGCACGTCCAGGGACGCCCGCGCCGCGACAGGCGGCGGCGCGGCGTAGCCGGACGGCGCCATAACGCCGGCGATGCACGCGGCGGCGACGCTGGCGCGCAGGAGCTGGCGAAGGGTCATGAGCCTCCCTTAACCGGCCTTCTTGGGAGCGCCCGCGAGCGGCGCGCCAGCGGCCTGCTGGCCCGGCGCGGCGGCTTGCGCGGCGTTGTCGGCGATCGCGGCCTTGCCCTTCTCCACGGCGGAATTGGTCAGGCGCGCGGCCAGGCGCTCGGTGAGGATCTTGGCGTCGCCCGGGCTCATATTGGCCAGGATCATCGCCAGCGTCCGCTCCTTCATCTTGGCGGCGATCGGCAGGCGCACTTCGTCCGACAGCAGGGTCATGCGGGCGGCGGCGTCCTTGGGCTTCATGCCCTGATAGACCACCACCAGCCGGTCGACCTCGGCCTGCTTCTGGGCGTCGACCTGGCCGAGCAGGCCCTGGATGTCGCCCTTCAGGCCGGTCAGGGCCTTCATCTTGGCGTCGAGCTTGGCCTCGGCGGCGGCCAGCAGCTGCAGCTGGACGTCGATGTCCTGCTCGCGCTGGTCCAGTTGGCCTCGGCGCGCGCCCAGGCTTTGAAGGACGCGCAGCTCGGCGGGCGAGAGACCCGCTTCCTTGGCCAAGGCGTCGGCCGACGGCGCGCAGGCGCGCGGAAGCTGCTGCGGAGCCTTGGCCGCGGCGGGCTGGCCCGCGCCTTCGGCCGAGGGCGCGCCTTCGGCGGCCTTGCCCTCGGGCTTGACGACACCCTCGGCGAAGGCCTTGGCGCCGCTCAGCATGTCAGGCAGCGACTTGGCGCCGGCCATGGCGTTGATGACCAGGACGCCGCCGACGGCGACGCCGACCAGGGGCAGGATGCGCGGAACGTTCTTCATCGGCGGGCTCTGGAACTGGATCCGGGACGCGGGGGTTCGCCCGGTCCGTCGAAGAGGTCATCATCGATCCGCGCCCGTGAACGCGGGGTTTCTTGGGGCGCGGCGGGCGCGCCGAGAATGGGGCGAGCGCCGGGCGGAAGGCGGGCTTCACGATCCAGCAGACGCTCGAAATCCTCGGCCTTCAGGCGACGCTCGGCGGCGCTCTGGGCCGGCTCGGGCTCGCGCCTCCCGCGAACGGGCGGCGGTTCCCGATCGGAGCGCGGAGCCGGCGCCGGGCGACCGATGCGCTCATCCAGCTGCGCCGCCAGGGCCTGGGCGCGCTCGATACGCACCGCCAGGGTCTCGGCCGCCTCGTCGGTCGCCGCGCGCAGGTCGGCCAGGCCCTGTTCGGCGCGGGCGGCGGCCTGGTCGAGATCCTTCACCGCCTTGGCGAAGCCTTCGTGACTGTCGCGCAGCGCCTTCAGGCGGCGTTCCAGCCGCCAGCCGAAGGCCAGCGCCGCGATCAGCAGCACCGCCAGCAGTCCGTTCATGGCGAAGGCGACGAGGCTCATTTCAGCTTCTGCACGGCCTTCTTGGCGGCGGGGGTCAGCGGCGCCTCGGCGCGGATGGCGATCGAGTGGTTGCGCCGTCCCATGCGGCCACGCGTCAGCGGGATCGCCCCGGCGCGCAACTCGACCAGGCTGTCGGGCGTGGCGTTCAGCATCAGGGTGTCGCCTACTTCCATGTTCAGCACGCGCGACAGCGGCAGCTGCTGCTCGTCGAGCACGGCGCGCACCTCCATCTGGGTCGTCCAGAGTTCGGTGGCCAAGTGGCCTTCCCAGATGTTGTCGCGGCCGAACTTCTCGCCCATGAACTGCTGCAGCAGCATCTTCCGGATGGGTTCCAGCGTCGCGTAGGGCAGCAGGAGCTCGATGCGCCCGCCGCGGTCTTCCATGTCGATGCGCAGCTTGACCAGGATGGCCGCGTTGGCCGGCCGGGCGATGGCGGCGAAGCGCGGGTTGGTCTCCAGGCGATCCAGCGAGAAGCTGACCGGATGCAGCGGCTCGAAGGCGCTCTTGAGGTCGTGCAGCACCACCTCGATCATCCGCTGCACCAGCACGCGCTCGATGGTCGTGTAGGGACGGCCCTCGATCCGCATCGCCGCCGTGCCGCGACGGCCGCCCAGCAGCACGTCGACGATCGAGTAGATCAGGTTGGAGTCGACCGTCAGCAGGCCGTAATTGTCCAGCTCCTCGGCCCGGAACACCGCCAGGATCGCCGGCAGCGGGATCGAGTTCAGATAGTCGCCGAAGCGGATCGAGCTGATGTTGTCGAGGCTGACCTCGACGTTGTCGGACGTGAAGTTCCGCAGGGACGTCGTCATCAACCGCACCAGGCGGTCGAAGACGATTTCCAGCATCGGCAGACGTTCGTACGACACCAGCGCCGAGTTGATGATCGCGCGGATGCCCGTGCGGTCCTCGGAGCCGTCGCCGGAGAGATCGAAGCCCAGCAGGCTGTCGATCTCGTCCTGGTTCAGGATCCGCTCGGAGCCGCCTTCGCCGCCGCCGTCATCCCAGCCGCCCATGCCGCCGGAAAAATCGCCGAACTCGTTCACCCCATCGCCGCCACCGGGAGGGTTTTCCGAGGCCCACTGGGCCATCGCCGCCTGATCGTCGTTTTCGTCCGCCATGATCGTTCGCCCAACCAGCCCGAAGGCTTAGTTGATCAGCATCTCCTCGATGAGGACCGCGTTAACCTTGGCCGGCGCGGCGACCAGGTTCACCCGGCGCAGCAGCTCGACGCGCAGTTGGTAGGTGCCCTGACTGCCGTTCAGGTCTTCGGGCCGAAGCTCGCGCAGGAAGGTCTGGAACATGTCCTGCAGCCTGGGCAGATTCGGCGTCAGCGCATCGGCCGTCTCTTCATCGGGCAGCTCGAAGGTGAGTTTCAGCTTCAGGAAGGTCGACTTGCCGTCGGCCGTCTGCATGTTCACGACGATGTCGGGCAAGGTGTAGAAGACCACGCCGTCGGGGCCTTCCTTGATCACGGGCGCGGCGCCGGGGGCCGCCGCGGCGCCCTCGCCTTCCTTCTTCTCGCCGTGACCGCCCTCTTCCTTCTTTTCCTTCTTCTTTTCCTTCTTTTCCTCGCCGTGCGCGCCGGCCTCGGCGGCCGGTTTGGGCTTCAGCAGCAAGAAGGCCGTCGCGCCGCCGCCGACCAGGACGAGAGCGCCCGCGGCGATGGCGATGATGAGGATAGGCGGCTTCTTCTTGGCGGGGGCTTCGCCTTCGGCGCCCTCTTCACCTTCGGGAGCTTCCTGATCTTTCTGGGCCACGCGCGCGGTTCCTTGGAATCTATACGCCTACACATGCGGGGGACATGGTTAACGATGTGTTTTGGAGGCCATTTGGTCGCAGGCTGAATCTGCCCGGCAGAGTCCGACCAACACCCCCTCGTTAACCCTCCTATTCGTTGTTTCCATTGATCTTTCAGGACTGGCACGAAGGTTGCTTCAGGAGGTTCGGCGCATTTGTCGCGCCAGCCGCCCGAGTTAACTCGCCATGGACAACGCGCTTTACGTCGGCCTTTCGCGCCAGATGACGCTTCGCCGCGAGCTGGACATCGTGGCCAACAACATCGCCAACGCCAACACCACGGGCTTCAAGGTCGAGGACCTGATGGTCCGGACCGAGCAGGCCAAACCGGCCAAGACCCTGGACGGCTCGGCCCCGGTGAAGTTCGTGCTCGACACCGGCGTGGCCCGCGACTTCAGCCAAGGCGCCATGACCAAGACGGGCGGCGACTTCGACCTGGCCATCGAGGGCAAGGGCTTCTTCCGCGTCCAGACCGCCGGCGGCGACCGCTACACCCGCGACGGGCGCTTCACCACCAATCCCGAGGGGCAGCTGGTCACCCAGGCCGGCCATCCGGTCCTCGACGACGGCGGCGGCCCGCTGACCATCGACCCGCGCCTGGGACCGGTGAACGTCGGCAAGGACGGCATCGTCACGCAAGGCGCGATCCGGGTCGGCAAGATCGCCGTGGTCCGCGCCGACGACCTGTCGACGATGGCCAAGGACGGCGACAACCTCTACCGCAACACCGCCAACACCACCCCGCAGCCCGCGCCGGACGCCATCGTCCACCAGGGCATGCTGGAAGCTTCCAACGTCCAGCCGGTCATCGAAATCACCAAGCTGATCGAGATCCAGCGCGCCTATGAAGGCGTCGCCAGGATGATGGACAACACCTCGGAACTGTCGCGCACCGCCGTCGAGCGGCTGGGCAAAGCCAATTAAGGAACGCTAGCCGATGCAAGCTCTCCGCACCGCCGCTTCGGGCATGTCAGCGCAACAGCTGAACGTCGAAGTCATCTCGAACAACATCGCCAACATGAACACCGTTGGCTTCAAGCGCCAACGGGCCGAGTTCCAGGACCTGCTGTACCAGACGATCGAGCGCGCCGGCTCGCAGTCGTCCAGCGACGGCAACATCGTCCCGACCGGCGTGCAGGTCGGCGGCGGCGTCAAGGCCGGCTCGGTCTACCGCATCACCGAGCAGGGCACCCCCACCCTGACCGACAACCCGCTGGACGTCGCCATCCAGGGCAAGGGCTACCTGCAGATCCTGCTGCCCTCGGGCGAGACGGCCTATACCCGCGCCGGCAACTTCTCGACCAACGACCAGGGCCAGATCGTCACCGAGGACGGCTATCTGGTCCAGCCGGGCATCACGGTCCCGCAGAACGCCACCGACATCATCATCGGCAAGACCGGTCTCGTGCAGGTGAAGCTGGACGGGCAGCCCCAGCCGCAGACGATCGGCCAGCTGCAGCTCGCCAACTTCATGAACGAAGGCGGCCTCGAGGCCATCGGCGACAACATGTACCTGGAAACGGCCGCCTCGGGCGCGGCCAACCTCGCCGCCCCGGGCGAGCCGGGTTTCGGCATGCTGCTGCAGCACTACACCGAAGCCTCGAACGTCGACTCGGTTTCGGAAATCACCGCCCTGATCACCGCGCAGCGCGCCTACGAGATGAACTCCAAGGTCATCACGACGACCGACCAGATGCTGCAGACCACCTCGCAGATGAGGTCGTAAGCCGATGAAAGCGCTCCTGATCGCCGCCGCCGCGCTCGCCTTCGCCGCCCCCGCCTTCGCGGGCTCGCCGGTCAGCCTGCGCATGGACACCACCGACGCCGATGGCCGCGTCACCCTGGGCGACCTGTTCGACGGCGTCTCGGGCACGGCCGCCGAGGTGGTGGTCGCCGCGCGGATGGGTTCCACGGTCGTGCTCGACGCGGGCCAGGTCCAGCTGTTCGCCCGCCGCGCCGGCTTCGACTGGAGCAACAGCCAGGGCGTGCGCCGGATCATCGTTCGCGAGGGATCCGACAACGGCGGCGCCTCGGCGCGGAGCGGCCTGGTCGGCGCCACGCGCGGCAACGTGGAAGTTCTTGCCTACGCCCGCAGCCTCTCGGCCGGCGAAATCGTCCAGCCGCAGGATCTAGTCTGGGTGAAGATGGCCGGCGCTCCCGCCGACGCGCCGCGCGATTCCGACGCCGTGATCGGCCTGGCCGCCAAGCGTCCCCTGCGTGAAGGCGCCGCAGTCTCGACGCGCGACGTGGGCGCCGCCCAGGTCATCAAGTCCGGCGATCTGGTCACCGTCACCTATGACGACGGCGGAATTTCCCTTTCGCTTCAAGGCAAGGCCATGGCCGCCGCCGCCACCGGCGACGTCTTCGCCGTGCAGAACACGCTGTCGAAGAAGATCATCCAGGCCGTCGCGACCGGCCCCGGGGCCGCCGCCGTCGGCCCGCAGGCCCAGGCCTTGCAAGTCCGTTCGCAACCCGTCCGTTTCGCCGCTCGCTAGAAGGTTCTCACGCCCATGCGTCGCCCCGCCCTCATCGCCGCCGCCCTACTGCTCGCTCCGCTGGCCGCCTGCTCCACCGTCAAGGAAGCCGTGAAGGGACCGGAACTGGCCCCGGTCGGCTATCCGGCCGCCCTGGCGCCGATCCAGCAACAATACGTCTCGGCCCGCGAGCCCGCGCCGCAGTCGGCCTCGGCCAACTCGCTGTGGCGCGTCGGCGCCCGCGCCTTCTTCAACGACCAGCGCGCCAGCCGCGTCGGCGACATCCTCACCGTGATGATCGACATCGACGACAGCGCCGACACCAAGAACCAGACCGACAGCTCGCGCACCTCGACCACCAAGGCCGGCGTGCCGCACCTGCTGGGCCTGGAGTCGAGCCTCGGCAAGGTCCTGCCGGGCGGCTTCGACCCCGCGAACGCGCTGGAAACCGGCTCGAGCACGACCAACGCCGGCGCGGGCAACATCAAGCGCTCGGAGAAGATCAGCCTGACGATCGCCGCCGTGGTCAGCCAGGTCCTGCCGAACGGCAACATGGTCATCCAGGGCACCCAGGAAGTCCGCACCAACGCCGAGCTGCGCCAGCTGACCGTCGCCGGCATCGTTCGCCCCGAGGACATCTCCTCGG
The DNA here is from genome assembly GCF_035254145.1 of Caulobacter sp. Lineage (GTDB taxonomy): Bacteria > Pseudomonadota > Alphaproteobacteria > Caulobacterales > Caulobacteraceae > Caulobacter. Next base: position 35,071 of record NZ_DATFAV010000138.1, read on the forward strand.
CCAACACCATCCGCCACACCCAGATCGCCGAGGCTCGCATCAGCTACGGCGGCCGTGGCGACATCAGCCGCGTCCAGAAGACCCCGGCCGGCCAGTCGCTGATCGAGCGCTTCTCGCCGTTCTAGGTCTGGAACGTCCAAGGACGCCCCAGGCCTTCAAGATCGTCGGGCGCGGCCGCCGCAAGGCAGCCGCGCCCGATGCGTTTCAGGAGCCATTCAGGTCCCCGCTGCGTTGATCGGGCGAGGAGGACCGCCATGGCGCGCCGCATCACCGCCTTCGCCGCCTTGGGACTAGCCGCCACGCTCGCGGGCTGCGCGCACGAAAAGGTCGCGCTGGACGGTTATCGCTGGGCCTATCTGGAGGA
>NZ_DATFAV010000139.1:0-5107 GCF_035254145.1 Caulobacter sp.
GGCGTTGTCGGCGTTCTGCTTGATGTTGGCCGCCATCTCTTCCATCGAGGCCGAGGCCTGTTCGGCCGCCGAGGCCTGCTCGGTCGCCCCCTGGCTCATCTGCTCCGAGGTCGCCGAAAGCTCCTGGCTGCCCGCCGACACGTTCTCCGACGCCGAGATCGCGTCCGCCACGATCCCGCGTAGGCGGTCGATCATCACGTTCACATGACCCAGCAGGTCGCCGATCTCGTCGCGGGTGGTGATCTCGACGGTCTTGGTCAGGTCGCCGTCGGCCACGGTGCGGACCGCTTCCGAAGCCCGCGCCAGCCCCTTGCTGACCAGCATGGCGATGTAGGTGGCGGCGCCGGCGGCGGCCAGCAGCGAGATCACGGAGACGCCGATCAGCATGTTCCGGGTCGCGGCGAAGTCGACGTCGGCCCGTTCGGACGCTTCGTCCAGTTGGGCCTTGGAAAGCTCGACCAGCTCATCGGCCCGCGCGCCGGCCTCGCTCACGGCCTTGCGTCCCTCGCCCATCGACAGCGCGGAGGCCTCGGCGTCCCGGCTTTCCAGCGCCAGCTGCAGCACCCGGCCATGGACATCCATCAGCTGCTCGAAGGCGCCACCCAGGGCTTGCCACTTGGGCTTGCCCTCGGCCGTCGCCAGGCCCTCGGTCTTGTTCAGCAGGGCCTCGAAGGCCTGCCGTTCCTTGTCGATCGAGGTCTCGAGCTTGGTCACCTCCTCGGGCGAGCCGACGAGGATCATGTTCTTTTCGGTCCGCACCATGTTCAGCAGATGGATGTTGAGCTGCTGGGCCGCCTCGAGGCGGGCGGTGGGCCCAGAGACCATGGCGTCCATCTCCCGGTTGGATCGCGACAGGCTGTTCATGCCGAACAGGTTGCCGACGAGCAGCAGGACGATGACGAACCCGAAGGCCAGGGCGAGTTGCAGTTTGATGGTCAGGCGCATGGGATACTCCGGCCGATCAGCGGGCTTGGGTCGGATGAAGGGAAGTCACCGAGGCCGACTGGCCCCGTGCGGCGAAGATCTGGTCAAGGTCGGGGATCACGATCAGGTCGCCGTCGCGCCGCGCCAGGCGGCGAATGAAGTCGGCCCGCCAACGCAGGCCCACGCGTGGAACCTCGGCGGTGCTGTCGTCGGTGATCGAGGTGACCTCGTGGACCTTGTCGGCGCGCAGGCCGATCAGGGCGGGCTCGCCATCCAGCGGGTGCTCGATGACGACGATGCGGTTGTCGATGGTCGGCGCGCCGACCGCCATGTCGAAGGCCAGGCGCAGGTCGACAAGCGGAATGATCCGCCCACGGAAATTGATCACGGCGCCCACGAAGGGCGGCGCACCGGGGATCTCGGTCTCGGGCAGCAGGTCCAGGACCTCGCGCACGAGATTGGCCTCCAGCGCGAAGGTCTCGCCCTGCAGGTCGAAGGTCAGGGCTTCGATGGTGCTCATGACGCGCCTCCCCTAGCCGGCCACGCGCATCTGCGCGTCCTGCCGTTGCCCCAGATGGACCAGGGCGGCGATGTCGAGGATCAGGGCCACGCCGCCGTCCCCCAGGATGGTCGCGCCCGAGAAGGCGCCGACGTCGGCGTGGAAACTGGACAGCGGCTTGATGACCGTCTGGTGGTCGCCGAGGATCTGGTCGACGACGAGGCCGACGCGGTCCTGGCCCGTGGAGACCACCACGATCTTCTGGTGCGCGTCTGGCGAGCTGCCGGTCTTGAACTGCTCGCGCAGGCGAATGAACGGCACGAGCTCGTCGCGCAGGGTGATCAGGCTGCGGCCCGTCGAGCGCAGGTCCTGGGCGACGGAAAGCTCGACGCATTCCTCGACGCTCGCCAGCGGGATCACATAGCGGCCGCTTCCGACCCGGACCAGCAGGCCGTCGATGATCGCCAGGGTCAGCGGGATGCGCAGCAAGACCACCGAGCCCTCGCCGGGGTTGCTGGTGATGTCGATCGATCCTCGCAGGCCCTCGATCGTCTTCTTGACCACGTCCATGCCGACGCCGCGGCCGGACAGGTTGGTGATCGCCGCCGCGGTCGAGAAGCCGGGGGCGAAGATCAGGTGCAGCAGTTCGGAATCGGTCAGCGTCTGGCCGGGCGTGATCAGGCCATTCTCCTCGGCCTTGGCCCGCACCCGCGCGCGGTCGACGCCGCGCCCGTCGTCGGTGATGGTGATGACCACCTCGGCGCCCGCCTGGCGGGCCGCCAGGCGGATCACGCCAGCCTCCGGCTTTCCGGCGGCGGCGCGCTGCTCCGGCGTCTCCAGGCCATGGTCGGCGGCGTTGCGGATCAGGTGGATCAGCGGGTCGGCCAGCCGCTCGATCACCGTCTTGTCCAGTTCGGTGGTCTCGCCCTCGGTGACGAGGTCGATGCGCTTGCCGGTGTCGTGCTGCAGGTCGTGGATCAGACGGCGGAAACGGGTGAACAGCTGGGCGATCGGCACCATTCGCACGACCATCATGGTGTCGCGCATTTCCGAGGTCAGGCGTTCGATTTCCTCGGCCACGGCGCGCAGGGCGGTGTCCAGGCTGGACGAGGCCAACTGCTTGAGCCGCGACTGGGCGATGACCAGCTCGCCCACCCGGTCCATCATCTCGTCGAGGCGCTCGGCGGGCACGCGAACGGTTTCGCCGCTCTTGGCGGCGCGGCTTTCCTGGACGGCGGCCTCGGCGGAAGCAACCTCGGCGACGGCTTCGACCGCCGCCGACGTCGGCCCGGCGGTCACATCCTCGACCTCCAGCGTCATCTCGTCGATCACGAAGATGAAGACGTCGTCGATCGCGTCGCGGCCATGGGTCGTGGTCAGCACGACCTCCCAGGCCAGATGGCACGCGGTGGGGACCAGGTCCTCCAGCGACGGCACGTCGTCGACGATCGCGCGCACGCGGCACTCGCCCAGGTCGCGCAGCTCGTCGAGCAGCGGCAGCGGACGCGCGCCATTGACCAGCGCGTCGGCGGGCAGACTGAAGCGGATTTTCCAGGTGCGGGCGGCGGCCGTGGAAGGCTCGGCCGTGGCGGCGGGAGTCTCGCCGCCGTCGACCGCGGCCTGCAGGTCGGCCAGCAGCGCCTCGCCCGCGCCGGCGGCGACGGAGCGCCCCTCGGCCAGGGCGCGCATGTGATCCTGGGCGGCCAGAACGCAGGCCACGAGACGCGGCGAGGCGGGAACCTCGCCCTTGCGCACGCGGTCGAAGGCCGTCTCGCAATGATGGGTGAAGGCGGCGAGGGCGTCGAAGCCGAACATCGCCCCGGAGCCCTTCAGGGTATGCAGTCCACGGAAGACCGCATCGATCAGATCGCGATCCCCCGGACGATGCGCGAGATCGAGCAGCCCCTGCTCGACCTGTTCAAGAAGCTCCTGGGCTTCCTGGCGGAACGTCTCGATGGGATCGACGCCGCTCACTTGGCCAGGACCTTCTTGACCACCCGGACCAGCTGATCCGGCTCGAAGGGCTTGGTCAGCCAACCCGTCGCGCCGGCCGCCTTGGCCTGCTGCTTGATGTCGGCGTCGGACTCCGTGGTCAGGAAGATGATCGGCACGCCCGCGCCGGCCGGACGGCCGCGCAGCTCGCGGATCATCGTCAGGCCGTCCATGACGGGCATGTTCAGATCGGTGACGATCAGGTCGAAGCCGCCGGCCGAGGCCTTGTCCAGGCCCTCGGCGCCATTGGCCGCCTCGGTGACGGCGTAGCCTTCGCCGCTCAGCGCGATCTTGATCGCCGCTCGGATGCTCGCCGAGTCGTCGACGGTGAGGATTGCGGTCATTGCTCTGTCTTTCCCCCGAACCAGAAATTCACGCGCTCGGCGTCGTCTGAATCCAGAAAGCCGCCGCGCTGCAGGACCTGGAGCACCGCCCCCTCGGCGGGGTTCTCCAGGCGGATCGCCTGGCCGCGCCTGGCCGCCGTCCGGCGCGCCGCTTCCAGGAGTTGAGCCAGGGTCAGGTCGGCCTCGACGACCTCATCGAGGCTCACCACGACAGGCCCCTCGCGGTCCATGCCGGCCACCAACGCCGCATGGGCGTCAGCAATACTCGAAACTGTCACACTTCCCGAGAAGCGGACCGAATATTCCGAAAGACTGGACAAAACGCCCCCACTTACCCGGAAATAACGTCTCGTTTTTTGACGAAACTATTCCTGACGAGAACGTGCGCTCTCCACTCTTAAATCGAGGTAAATTTATCAACTTTGACGACGGCGACATTCCGCCACACGCGACACGCTGTCCCGCGTCCGCCCAGCGGGCCGCCGAAGGCCGCCCGCGGTGACCTATTCTGGAGACCAGAGCCCCCCGCAGACCAGGGCCCGCCGAGCATGGACCGCGCGAAAGCCAACCGCCTGCTCGCTATTTCACCAGATGACCTGACGGCCGCGCGCCTTCGCCATCCTGGCGCCGCGTAGAGCCGATGCTGCGCGGCTTTAGAAGCTGAAGCGGATTGTAAGGCTGGAGCCTCGCCTGCGACTTCCTCTCATCTGCTCGTCATGAACGAGATCGCGAGACGGAACGAGATAGCGAGAAGAAATGGCGCGCAGAATCGAACGCAGAGGATAGCTACGCCTACGCAGCAGCCCTCTAGAGCACGAATTGCCGTGCTCGCCAGGGCTTCGGGCGCGGAAAGTGAATGTCAAAGCCCCCAATCGCCCCTGCGGGCAAAGCCAAGGCATCGCCATGGACACCTTCAAAACCGAAAGTCTGCCGGTCTACCTCTCGACAGTTGAAGCGGCTCAGCTACTGCGCCTCTCACCCAGGACGCTCGAAAAGCATCGCGTCTATGGCACCGGCCCCTCATTCAGAAAGATCGGTGGTAGGGTCATCTATGCGGCGGCCGATCTAGTCGCCTGGGCGGAAACCGGAGCCAAAGCTTCGACGTCCGACCCCCGCAGTGGGCCTGGGCCAGCAAGAAGGCAGTCTCCGCCCATTCACTGAGATCATGCTCCAAGCGGGCGCCGCTGACGTCCGCTTGGGGTGGATGGCGGACGTTGCGGTGCTAGCGGCAGGTGACCTAGGTTCACCCGATGACGCTCAACTTCTTGATTGATGGCATGCTGTCCGGCACGGGCGTGCGGGACGCGATCAACGGCGGCTATGTCGAACCAGCCCATGCCGGTCTGTC
>NZ_DATFAV010000140.1:0-20589 GCF_035254145.1 Caulobacter sp.
ATCCCCGCCAGCCGGCCGCGGATGATGTCTTCGGCCTCGGAGACGATGCGGTCGACCAGGTCCTGGACCGAGGGGATATCGTGGATCAGGCCCTGGACCATGCCGGCGCTCCAGATCCCGTGGTCGACGTCGCCGCTCTCCAGGCCCTCGCGGCCGCGCACGCCCTTCACCAGGTCGGCGACGTCCTCGAACTTGGCGCCGCCGGCCCGCTCGATGGCGACGACCTGCTGGCTGATGGCGTTCTTGGCGACGCGGGCGGTGTTGTGCAGGGTGCGGAAGATCAGGTCGGTGCCGCGCTCGTCGTTGTCGACCATGGCCTGCTTGAAGTTCTCGTGGATCGGCGCTTCCTTCGTCGCGCAGAAGCGGGTGCCCATGTTGACGCCGTCGGCGCCGAGGGCCAGGGCCGCCACCAGGCCGCGCGCGTCGCCAAAACCGCCCGAGGCGATCATCGGGATCTTCACCTTGTCGGCGGCGGCCGGGATCAGCACCAGGCCGGGGATGTCGTCCTCGCCCGGGTGACCGGCGCACTCGAAGCCGTCGATGCTGATGGCGTCGACACCCATCCGCTCGGCCGACAGGGCGTGGCGGACGGCGGTGCACTTGTGGATCACCTTCACCCCGTGGGCCTTGAAGTGGTCGACGTGCTCCTGGGGCTTGTAGCCGGCGGTCTCGACGATCTTGATCCCGCTCTCGATGATCGCCGCCCGGTACTCGGCGTAGGGCGGCGGGGTCATGGCCGGCAGGATGGTCAGGTTCACCCCGAACGGCTTGTCGGTCATCTCGCGGGTGCGGGCGATCTCCTTGGAGAGGGCCTCGGGGGTCGGCTGGGTCAGGGCGGTCAGGAAGCCCAGCGCCCCGGCGTTGGCCACGGCGCCCACGAGCTCGGCCTTGCCGACCCACTGCATGCCGCCCTGGGCGATCGGGTGCTCGACGCCGAACAGCTCGGTGAAACGGGTCTTGATGGCCATGGCGCGTTCGTCTCCCTCTGGTTTTGCGGAGACTATGCGGAGGCGGCCGTAAGGTCAGGCAAGAGCAGATCCTCCCCCGCGTGCGGGGGAGCCTCTAGCGGAGCCGGCGATAGGCCTCCAGCGCGTCGGCGCGGCGGGCGGTATGGTCCAGCATGCAGCCGTTGGCCTCGATGCGGGCCAGGGTCCCCCAGTCCTGGTCGTAGAGGCTGGCGCAGTCGGCGTCGCGGAAGGCGATCCAGGCGCGCTGGGCCTTCTTGAGGGCCGCCTTCTGGCGCGGCTGGTCCAGGCGCTGGAGCGCCTCGCGGTAGGCGCGGTTGAGGCGGGCGTCCTGAACCTTCAGCTCGGCGGCGGCGCACTCGATCATGCCGACGGTGCTCTGGCCCGACGGCGCGGCCAGGCACCGATCATAGGCGGGGCCATACTTCGGCTCGGCCGCATGGCTCGCGGCGGGCGCGGCCAAGAGGACCAGGGACAAAAGGGCGGAAACGAGACGCATCGGATACTCCGGCTTGGTCGCCCCCGACCTGGTGGATGTCTACTGCAGCCCCGCCCGGCCGATCGCGTAGAAGCGGTCGGCGCGCTGCTTGCGCAGCTGCTCGGCGCTCATCTGGGCCATGGCCTTCAGCTCTTCCTCGACCGCGTCGCCGACGGCTTGGATCGCCGCGTCCTGGTTCGAGTGGGCGCCGCCCGCCGGCTCGTCGACGATGCGGTCGACGATGCCCAGCTTGATCAGGTCCTGGGCGGTGATGCGCATCTGGGTGGCCGCGTCCTTGGCCCGGGCGCCGTCGCGCCACAGAATCGAGGCCGCGCCTTCCGGCGAGATCACCGAATAGATCGAGTGCTCCAGGATCAGCACGCGGTTGGCGCCGGCCAGGGCGATGGCCCCGCCGCTGCCGCCCTCGCCGACGATCGTGGCGACCATCGGCACGCCCAGGGTCAGGCAGCGCTCGGTCGAGCGGGCGATGGCCTCGGCCTGGCCGCGCTCCTCGGCGCCGAGGCCCGGATAGGCGCCGGCGGTGTCGACGAAGGTGATGACCGGCAGGGAAAAGCGCTCCGCCATGTCCATCAGGCGGACGGCCTTGCGGTAGCCCTCGGGGCGAGCCATGCCGAAGTTGTGCTTCAGGCGCGTGGTGGTGTCGTGGCCCTTCTCATGGCCCATGACCACGACCGGCTGGCCGCGGAAGCGGCCGAGGCCCCCGACGATGGCCTGGTCGTCGGCGAACTTGCGATCGCCGCGCAGCTCGACGAACTCGTCGATCAGGCCCGCGACATAATCGCGCAGGTGGGGCCGCTCGGGATGGCGGGCGACCATGGTCTTCTGCCAGGCGTCGAGGTTGGCGTAGGCCTCCTGGCGCAGGGTCTGGGCGCGATCGCGCAGGGCCTGGATCTCGAGGTCGAACGCGCCCGGGCCAGCGGTTTCGGAGAGCTTGGACAGCTCCTCGATTTTGCTTTCCAGGTCAGCGATTGGCCGTTCGAAATCGAGATAATGGGCCGCCATGGACTCTTAACGTCGCCGTGGATGAAAGGGTGCGAACCTAGTGGCGGAATCCCCCGAGGGAAAGAGGCGAGATTCCGGCGAGGAACCGCCCCGCCAGCGCCTCGTTCTATCCACAAGATCGATCCCCAGGTGAGTCTCGATTCAGGACTCTCCTAGTCTGGTGAATCGCGACATAGAGTCCTATGTTGTTTTTGTAGCAGGTCGCGGAAGCCGACCTGCGCCCCGCGGCCCCCGCCATCGAATATGCGCGGCCCCGCCTGATGAGAGCGCACAGTTCCCATGCAGGTGTTCACTTTCTTCTGTGTCGAGTCCGACGGCTCGGTCCCTCGCTTCGACGTCACGCCCTGCGCGGACGAGCAGGCGGCGCGCGCGCGCGCGTTCGAACTGCTCGACATGCATCACCGCTGTGACTTCGTGGAAGTCTGGTGCGGCTCGCAGCGCGCCTTCGACGTCAATCCGCTGCGCGCGGTGGCCGCCTGAGATAATTCCCCACGCGATGAATTGTTGCGCCGCAACCTGAGCGCGCCTAGGCTGCGCTTCCGGATGGAGCCTAAAACGGGCTCCGACGACCGGGGAGCCGCCGCTTCATGGACATTGTCCTCTCCGACACTGGCCTCTCCGACGCTGGCCTTTCCGATGCTGGCCTTTCCGCGCCGCTTGTTCCTCCCGCTCCGAAAATCCATCCCCGCCCCCTCGGCGGCTCGCCCCTCGGCGACCTGCGCATCGCCTGGGAGATGGGCCGCAACCTGATCGGGGCCTGGGCCGAGGACGATTTCGAAAACCTGGTCACGCCCTACCGCTTCATGGGCCAGCCCGGCCTGGTGGTCAGCGACCCCGCCGGCGTGCGCCAGGTGCTGGCCTCGCCGAACTTCCGTCGCTCGGTGAAGCTGGGCCGGCCGCTGAAGCCGCTGGTCGGAGATGGCCTGCTGCTGACCGAGGGCGAGATCTGGCGACGCCAGCGCAAGAGCCTGGCCCCCGTCTTCACGCCAGCGGCGATCGGCGGCCTGGTCCCGCACTTCGTCGCCGCCGGCGCCGATCTCGTCCAGCGGCTGGAGGGTCACGACCGCGCCAACCTCTCCGAAGCCTTCCACCACGCCGCGCTCGACGCGGTGCTGCGCGCGCTGTTCTCGCGGCGGGCCGACCGCGAGGGCGCGACCTTGGCCGCCATCGCCCGGCGCTACCTGGAGGGACCCGCGCACTTTCGCCTGCTGGACTTCGTCGCCAGGGGCGTCGACGACCTGAGCTTCGCGGACGGCGACCGGCGGCGGCTGGGCAAGCAGTGGCTGGCGGCGGTCGACGCGCTGATCGCCGAGCGCCGCGCGGCCCCGCATCCGGAAGGCCGCGACCTCCTGGATCGACTGCTGGCCGCTCGCGACGAGGACGGCGCGCCCCTGCCCGACCAGGAGATCCGCGACCAGTGCAGCTCGATGCTGGCCGCCGGCTTCGAGACCACCTCGCGCCTGCTGTTCTGGGCCGCCTATCTGCTGGCCCTGGATCCGGCGACGCAGGGCCGGGTCCGGGCCGAGATCCAGGCCTTTCCGGCCGAGCGCGTGAACAGTCTCGATGATCTAAAGGCCTGGCCGCTGCTGCGCTCGGTGCTGTTCGAGACCCTGCGGCTCTACCCCGCCGCGCCGGCGCTCGGCCGCCAGGCCCTGGCCGACGACACGGTGCTGGGCCATCCGATCCCGGCCGGCGGCACGATCACCATCAGCCCGTGGCTGATCCATCGGCACCGCAAGCTGTGGGACGCCCCGACGGCCTTCCGCCCCGAACGGTTCGCCGACCAGGCCCATCCCTGGGGAATCGAGGCCTTCATCCCGTTCGGCGCGGGGCCGCGCGTCTGCATCGGCGCCGGCTTCGCCCTGGCCGAGGCGCAGATCGTGCTGGCCAGCCTCCTGGCGCGCTTCCAGATCGCGATCGGCGACGAGCGGCCCGTGCTGCCCAAGGCCTCGATCACCCTAGGCCCCGATCACGAGCCGGACTTCCTGCTCGCGCCGATCGTTCAAGCGCGGCCTTGAGCGCGGTGGTACGAAGCGCCAGCTTGCGACCACCATCCGAGGAAACCACCCGTCATGACCGAAGCCGTCCCCACCCGCCCGTTCGCCACCGCCACCGACACGGGCAGCGGCGGCCTGCAGACCTTCGTCACGGCGGGGCCTTCGACGATCGTCGCCGACGTCTCGGTGGCGCAAGGCGGCCTGGACCTGGGCCCGGACCCGCACGAGCTGGTCGCCGCGGGCCTGGCGGCCTGCACCAGCATGACCCTGCGCCTCTACGCCAACCGCAAGGGCTGGGAGATCAGCGCCATGCACGTCGAGGTGTTCTCGCACTTCGACGCCGACCAGACCCCGCCCGAGCGCTTCGAGCGGGTGATCAGCATCGAGGGCAATCTCAACGACGAACAGCGCGAGCGCCTGTTCGAGATCGCCGACCGCTGCCCGATCCACAAGCTGCTGACGAATGGAGCGCGGGTGGTGACGACGGTGGGGGGGGGATAGCTGAGCCGCACAATCCTCCCCCTAACGGGGAGGTGTCGACGCGCAGCGGCGACGGAGGGGGGGGGGAAGAGGCAGGCTCAGCAGAACTTCCCCCTCCGGCCCTTTGGGCCACCTCCCCCGCTTGGGGGGAGGATTTTCTATCTAAAGCCCATACAGCTTGGCGTACTCCGCATCCTTGGCCGCGATCTGCTTGGCGCAATCCACCATCACCTTGGCCTGTTTCCAGGTGGCGTCGTCCTGCATCTTGCCGTCGATCATCGCCACGCCGGTACCGTCGGGCATGGCTTCCAGGATCTTCTTGGCGAAGGCGACCTCGTCGGGCGCGGGGCTGAACACCGACTTGGCGATGGCGATCTGGCTGGGGTGCAGGCTCCAGGCGCCGGCGCAGCCCATCAGGAAGGCGTTGCGGAACTGCTGCTCGCAGGCGACCGGATCGTCGATGGCCCCGAACGGACCGTAGAACGGCTTGATCCCGTGGGCGGCGCAGGCGTCGACCATCTTGGCGAAGGTGTAGTGCCAGAGATCCTGCTGCACGGACGCTCGCGGCGAACCGTCCGCATGCGGGTCCTCGATGACGCGATAGCCGGGGTGACCGCCGCCCACGCGGGTGGTCTTCATCGCCCGGCTGGCGGCGAGGTCCGCCGGACCCAGCGAGATCCCCTGCATCCGCGGGCTGGCGGCGGCGATCGCCTCGACGTTCATCACGCCCTCGGCCGTCTCCAGGATGGCGTGCAGCAGGATCGGCCGGGTGACGCCGTGCTTGGCCTCCAGCGAGGCGAGCAGCTGGTCCATGTAGAAGATGTCCCACGGCCCCTCGACCTTGGGGACCATGATCACGTCGATCTTGTCGCCGGCCTTCTCGACGATGGTGGCGATCTCGTCCAGGTGCCAGGGCGAGTTCAGGCAGTTGATGCGGGTCCAGAAGCCGACGCCCAGGGCTTTGAAATCGATGGCGCGAGCCATCTCCACCAGGCCGGCCAGGGCCGCGCCCTTGGCGTCGGCGGGGATGGCGTCCTCGAGGTTGGCCAGGACCACGTCGACGGTCGGCGCGATCTCCGGAACCTTGGCGCGCACCTTGTCCAGGTGCGGCGGCACGAAATGGATCATCCGTTCGACGCGGGCCGGAAGCTCGCGATAGGGCGTCGGCGCGCCAATGGCCAAGGGTTTGAAAAATCCGCGCGGCGTCTTCATGCCGGTCACTCCCCGTTCGCCGCCATCGAAGGACGGTCATTTCGCAATTGCGAAGACCATGCGGCGACGCAGCACGCGCGTCAAGCTTATCGCCGTTCAGTCGGGGACGGCGGCGGCGGCTTGGGCGCCTCCTCCGGATCCTCGCGCTCAAGGTCGGCGGCCGCGTCGTTGCTGGAGACCTGCTGGGCGGCCCTGGCCTTGCGCCGCCGGGCGGCGGGCTCCAGGCGCAGGCTGGTCAAGGCGTCCTCGCCCTCCTCGCCGAACAGGCCGCGGACGCGCACGTCGCGCTGCGGGTAAGGAATCTCGATCCCGGCCCCTCGCAAGGCGTCGTCGATCAGCCAGGTATAGGCCGCGAAGATCGCCGCCGGGCGGCGGACGGCTTCGACGGTGGGCCAGACGATCAGCTCGAACTTCAGCGCGCTTTCGCCATAGCCGACCAGCCAGACCTGGGCCCGGCGCGTGGCGTCGTCGGGCGAGGTGAAAGGAGCGGCCTTGGCCGCCTTCAGCACCGCCTCGCGGACCTTCTGCTTGTCGGTCCCGAAGGCGGTGACGAACGGCACGCGGATTCGGCGGTTGGTGCCACGCAGGGTCCAGTTGATCACCTGATCATTCACCAGCACCGAGTTGGGCACGATGATGTCGGTGCTGTCGTTGGTGCGGATGCGGGTGGCGCGCGCGCCGATCTCGTGGACCACGCCTCGGCCGCCATTGGGCAGTTCGACGAAGTCGCCGACCGCCACCAGCCGCTCGAACACCAGGCTGACGCCCGAGGCGAAGTCCTTGATGATCCCCTGCAGCCCGAGACCGACGCCGACGCCCAGCGCGCCGGCGAACACGGCCAGCGAGGTCAGGTCGACGCCCATGGTCGACAGGCCCGCCATCACCCCGATCACCACAAGGCCGTAGGCGGCGACCTTTTCGACGACGTACAGCGACGCGGCGTTGCCGGCGGCCCGCTCGCGCAGCTTGCGCAGGCCCGTGGAGGTCAGGCGCGCGGCGACGATGGCGACGACGACGATCAGGACGCCGGCCGCCAGCCCGCCCACCGTCACCGACGCCTTGCCCAGCTTCAGGAGTTCGAAGGAATCGAGCGTGCGGAGCGGGTTGCCGGCCATGGGTTCAATTGAGGCGAGGTCGAACGAGGGATCAAGCACAACCTCCATCGCTCATCCCCGCGAAAGCGGGGACCCAAGCTGAGCAGAGAGCCAAGCCTCGCCAGAACACCAAGACGCCCAATGGGTCCCCGCCTTCGCGGGGATGAGCGTTTGTTATTCAGCCTATCTAACCCAGTTCACCGCGATCGCCGGCGTCACCGAGGCCGTCACGTTTCGCCCCGCCGGCACGATCCGCGCGCCGACGATCACCCCGACGCTGGAATTGAAATTGTACTCGACCGCCGGCGCCAGGATCAGCGCCTTGCCGACCGGGTAGCGGCGCTCGAAGTCCGCGCCATTGAGCCGGCCCGTGACCTTGGTCGAGGCGTCTCGCTGCCAGGCGATGTCCATCGCCGCCACCCAACTTCGGGTGAGGCTATATTCGAACGCGGCGTTGACCAGGAGGCTGTCCCCCGGCTGGGCCTTGCCGGAAAAGCCGCTGGCCGTGCCGTAGACGCTGGCCCCGCGCACCTTGGCGTTGTCCGAGCGGGTGTAGGCGACGTTCAGGCGGGTGCGCAGGATCCGGCCGTTCGGGGTCCAGAAGTAGTACTGCGAATTGACGCCCACGGTCGTGGCGAAGGCGCCGCTGCCGAAGCCGTCGTTGGGACGGTCGTCTAGTCGGTCATGACGTCCGATCGGCAGGTTCTCCTGGATCATCAGCGAGAGGGTCGGGACGCGGCCGCCCTCCTTGTACTGGGTCAGGCGGTATTGGGCCTGGGCGGTCAGGTCGCCGATCCCCAGGCCCTGGCTCCAGCGCCCGCCCGCGCGGCGATAGCCAATGTGCGGGATGAAGCCGGCCGTCAGGGTGTCGGTCACCCCGTACAGCAGGTACGAGGACGAGCCGATATTGTCCTCGTCGGGCGCGCTGTGGCGCTTGCCGTCGGCGTCGAAGCGTCCGTAGGGCTTGGCGTCGTAGAGATAGGGCTCCACCAGGATGTGGCCCTGGGGCAGGGTCGAGGCGCCGGAGGCCAGCAGTGGGCCGGTCCACCAAGCCTCGTCCAGGGACTGGCGCTGGATATCGGCCGAGGCGGGCTGGGCGATGGCGAAGAGCGCCGCAACCGTCAGGGCGGCGCGGCGAATGATCGAGCTCAATGGAACCTCCCGGTCGGCGTCTGACGCGCCTTACGTCGCAACCGCTGGCGACACCGCCCGGAACTTGCGGCAGGGAGGTCCTCATTGTGTCAGCAGGCTGTCGTCCTACGAGGGTCGCATTGGCTCAGAACCCCCGCCTTCCTGGGCCTCGCGCCCAGGAAGGCGGGTTATTTTTGGGGGACAATCCCCCTCTCCCACAAGGGGAGAGGGACGCTGCTACCGCCCGACCATCGCCAGGCCGACGGCGGTGTAGCGTTCGCCCTCGACCGCCGTCTCGGGCACGGCCGAGGCGATGCGGGCCAGGTCCTCGGCCGACAGGGCCACATCGACGGCGCCGAGATTCTCCTCGAGGCGCGCGATCTTGGTCGTGCCCGGGATCGGCGCGATCTGCGGCCCCTGATGCAGGATCCAGGCGAGCGCCAGCTGGGCGGGCGTGATCCCCTTCTCGCCGGCGATCCGCGCCAGGGCCTCGACCAGCGACAGGTTCTTGGCCAGCGCCTCCCCCTGGAAGCGGGGCAGGTCCCGGCGGAAGTCGTCGGCGGCCAGGTCGCTCTTCAGGGCGCCGGTCAGGAAGCCGCGGCCCAGCGGGCTGTAGGGCACAAGGCCGATCCCCAGTTCGCGCAGGGTGGGCAGGATCTCGGCCTCCAGCTCGCGGAACCAGAGGGAATACTCGCTCTGCAGCGCCGCCACCGGCTGGACCGCGTGGGCCTTGCGGATCGTCGCCGCCCCGGCTTCGGACAGGCCGAAGTGCTTGACCTTGCCCTCGGCGATCAGGTCCTTGACCGTCCCGGCCACGTCCTCGATCGGCACGTTGGGATCGACGCGGTGCTGGTAGAAGAGGTCGATCACTTCCACGCCCAGGCGCTTTAGCGAAGCCTCGGCCACGGCGCGGATATGCTCGGGCCGGCTATCGGTCCCGCGCATGCGCGAGAAGCCCTCGCCGGTCCCTTCCGGCGCGATGTCGAAGCCGAACTTGGTGGCGATCACGACCTTGTCGCGAAAGGGCTTGAGGCCTTCGCCGACCAGCACCTCGTTGGTGTAGGGACCATAGATCTCGGCGGTGTCGAAGAAGGTCACGCCCAGCTCGACCGCGCGGGCCAGCAGACGATGAGCGTCGGCGGTCTCGAGCGCCGTGCCGTAGACCTGGCCCATGCCCATGCAGCCAAGACCGATGGCCGAGACTTCCAGGCCGTCGCCGAGTTTACGCGTTTTCATGGGATGCTCCTTCGTCCGGATGGCCGGTCCTCGTCGCCGGCGCTCCGCAGATGGGGTCGCCGGGCGCGCGGCCTAGAAACTTCCCCTCGATTTGGAGGATCGTGCAATCTTCCCAGCGCGACAGCCAATCGATGTCCGCTCGGATTTTCTTCGGCGCATGTCGGACCGGCGCTCGCCCGACCGTCCTTGATCTGCAACGCCGGAGGAAACCCCCATGTCCAAGATCACCCCATTCCTGTGGTTCGACACCCAGGCCGAGGAGGCCGCGAGGTTCTACGTCTCGCTCATTCCCAACTCACGGATCGTCAGCGTCAACGGCCTGCCCGTCGACCTGCCGCACACCGGCGCCAAGGCCGGCGACGTGATCACCGTCGCCTTCGAACTGGACGGCCAGCCCTACACCGCCATGAACGGCGGCCCGGGGCATCCCTTCACCGACGCGATCTCCCTGGTGATCGACTGCGACGGCCAGGATGAGGTCGACCGTTACTGGAGCGCCCTGACCGCCAACGGCGGGCAAGAGGTCGCCTGCGGCTGGCTGAAGGACAGGTACGGCCTATCCTGGCAGGTCACGCCCCGCCAACTGATCGAAATGACCACCGGCCCCGACAAGGCCGCCGCCGCCCGGGCGTTCCAGGCGATGATGGGCATGGTGAAGATCGACGTGGCCGGGCTGAAGGCGGCGTACGAGGGGCGGTAGCGCTTTGTTTCAATCCTCCCCCTAGCGGGGGAGGTGGCGCGAAGCGCCGGTGGGGGAAGTGCTTGAGGCCTTGCCTCTTCCCCCTCCGTCGTCTCTTCGAGCCGACACCTCCCCCGCTCGGGGGAGGATTTTCCAGCCTCAAGCCTTCTTCACGAACTCCGTCCGCAGGACGAGGCCCCGGACCTTGTCGACATTGGCCTCGATCTCGTCGGGGTCGCCGGTTAGGCGGATCTTCTTGACCACCGTGCCGCGCTTCAGCGTCACGCCGCCCGAGCCCTTGACCTTCAGATCCTTGATCAGGGTGACGGTGTCGCCGTCGGCGAGCACGGTTCCGTTGGAGTCGCGGGTTTCTTCCGACATGTCGGGCCTTTCCGGATTGGGCGGCCCAGGAGGCAAACCCGTAGATTTCGTATGGACTTTCCTAAGCGGTGGGCCGCCCGCGCGTCAATGCGGCCCCTTCTTTCGTCCCAGCGGGTGCTTGGTCTGAACGATGTGCGCCAGGTGCTCGCCGGCCACGTGGGTGTAGATCTGGGTGGTGGCGATGTCGGCGTGGCCGAGCAGGGTCTGGATGACCCGCAGGTCCGCCCCGCCCTCCAGCAGGTGGGTGGCGAAGGCGTGGCGCAGCACGTGGGGGCTGACCTTCTGACGGTCGATGCCGGCGGCGATGGCCGCGTCCTCCAGCAACTGCCCGACTCGGCGGGCGGTCAGTCGGCCCGAAGCTCCGCGCGACGGAAACAGCCAGGCGCTCTCCTTCACGCCCTTGGGCAGAAAGGCCGGGCGCTCGGTCAGATAGGCCTTCACCGCCGCGCGGGCGGCGTCGTTCAGCGGGGCCAGCCGCTCCTTGCCGCCCTTGCCCTTGACGATCAGATAGGTCGGATCGCGGGCCAGGGCGCTCAGCGGCAGGGCCAGGAGCTCGGAGATCCGCAAGCCCGAGGCGTAGATCAGCTCGATGATGCAGGCCAGGCGCAGGCCCTGGGCGCTGTCCTTTGCAGCCGAGGCCGCGAGCAGGCGCTCGATCTCGTCGCGCTCCAGGACCTTGGGCAGCGGCCGGCCGGCCTTGGGCGCGGCGACGCGGCGGGAGGGATCGTCCGCCCGCCAGCCCTCGCCCAGTACGAAACGATAGAACTGGCGCACGGCCGAGCGACGGCGGGCGGCGGTGGCCGGCGACAGGCCCCGCGCGCCGAGGTCCTGGAAATAGGCCTCGACGATCTCGGCGTCGGCGTCGTCCAGATCGCGCTTCGAGCGGCCGAGGAAGGCGCGGGCGTCCTCCAGGTCCTTGCCATAGGCGGTCAAGGTGTTGCGGGCGGCCGCGCGCTCGACCGCCATCATCTCGAGGAACGCGTCGACCCAGCCGGACGCGGCGACGCTCATTTGACGTAGGCCAGGCCCAGAAGCCCCTCGACCACCACCGCCCGGGCGTCGACGGCGAGGCCGGCGCGGTTCAGGGCCCGCGCGAGGCGGGCTCGGTCGACGGGCGCGGGCCCGCCGGCGCCGGCGTCCAGGGCGATCGACAGGGCCAGCAGGGCCGCCTCGCCCTTGCGCTTGGCGCCGGCGGCGTCTTCCAGAAGTTGGACCCGCGCCGCCGAGGCCGCCGGACGGCCCAGGTCGAAGGCCGCGACCTGAGTCCGGGCGTCGGCGTCCAGGACCCCGCCCAGGCTGGACAGCAGCAGAGTCGCGGCCTGGGCGGGAGATTTGGCGCCGCCCGTCGCGCCCCGCCCCGCCAGATTGTTCAGCACCTGGTTGTCGACCTTGCCCGAGCCGGCGCCGATCAGGGCGTCGAGAATGGCCAGATCCGTGGCGGTCGCGCCGGGGATCACGTCCTGGGTCAGGCGGCCGCGAATGGTCTGGGCGCTCTCGACGTCGCCCGCCGCCACCGCCGCGCGAGCCAGCAGCACCGGATCCTGCAGCGGCCCGCCGGCCCTGGCCAGGGCCGCGATCGACGGCGCCGCGGCGCGAGCGGCCTCAACGAAGGCCGGCACGGTCTTGGCCTGGCGCAGGAAGGCCAGATCCGAGGCCTCGGCGGCGGTCAGGTCGCGGCTCGCCGAGACCTCGGCCGGCTCGCTGGCGGTCGGGGCGACCACGGGCTTGAGGGCCGGCGAGGCCGAAGCCAGGGCGGCGGCGGACTGGACGTCTAGGTTCAGTCGGCGCGACAGGGCGTAGTTGACGCCGGTCCGCAAGCTGGCCGCGCCGGGCGGACTTCCGGTCAGGGCCGCGCTCATCAGTCGGGCGTAGTCGACATCCGCCGCCTGCTTGGCGGGCTGCGGCTGGGCCAGCTGGAAGGTCAGCTGGGCGGCGTCGGCCTGGCCGGCCTTGAGCTGGCAGAAGGCGCGCAGGCGCAGCCAGTAGGCCGCGCCGCGATCGACGGTCAGGGCCTCCTCGATCCGGCAGGCCTTGTCGTCGTTCCCGGTGATCAGGGCCGCCTCGGCGCTCGCCATCGACAGCGCCGCGCTGCCGGGTCCGCCGGTCGCGCGGTCGAGAATCGCGTCGGCGCCCTTGGCTTCGCCCAGGGCGATCAGGGCAAGCCCCCGGGCCCCGCCCATCTCGACGTCGTCGCCGACGCCGGCCGGGCCGTTGGCGCCGGTCGAAAGCACGCGCCGCGCCAGATTGGCGAAGGCCGGCGACAGCGGCCTGGGTCCGGCCAGACGGGGCAGGATATCGCGCATCAGCCCCGGCGCGGTGTCCTTCCACAGGTCGGCGGGCAGGCCGGTGTCGGCCACCGCGCCGGAGAAGTAGTCCGGCGCCGCCAGTGTCTTGACCTTGACCTCCTCCTGCGCGCCGGCGGCCGGGGCGAGCAGGACGAGGGCGCTGGCCACGAACAGGGCGCTGGAGAGCGCCAGCGGGCGCGAAGAACGCATCGGCAGGATCATGGACCGGTTATGACGCATGACGAGGCTCTCGCAAACTTGGGCTTTGGCCAAGCCTCGTGTAAACCCGCGACCGCATCATGACCGAGCCCGTTCATCCTCCCGAAGACAAGGCGCCTTCGCGGCTCAAGCCCGAAGACCTGGCGCCGCTGCGCCAGAAGACCATCGTGCTGGTCGGGCTGATGGGCGTGGGCAAGTCCAGCGTCGGCCGGCGACTGGCCGCGGCCCTCGACCTGCCCTTCCGTGACGCCGACAACGAGGTCGAGGCCGCCGCCGGCCGGTCGATCTCGGAGATCTTCGCCGAGCTGGGCGAGGCGGCCTTCCGCGACGGCGAACGCCGGGTGATCGCCCGCCTGCTGGAGGATCCGCCGCATGTGCTGGCCACCGGCGGCGGCGCCTTCGTCAATCCCGAGACCCGCGCCCTGATCAACGACAAGGCCCTGTCGGTCTGGCTGAAGGCCGATGTCGAGCTGCTGGCCCGCCGCGTCTCGCGCAAGGACAACCGCCCGCTACTGAAGGGCAAGGACCCGGTGGCCGTGCTGACCGAACTGGCCAAGGCCCGAAACCCCGCCTACGCGGAGGCCCAGGTTCACGTCCAGACCGGCGACACGCCGCATGGGGTGGCGGTCGACGCCATCCTGACCGCCCTGCGCGAACGTCTTGGCCAAGGAGACGCCAACCCATGATCCGCACCGTCCCTGTCGGCCTGGAAGATCGCGCCTATGACGTCGTGATCGGCCCCGGCCTGATCGACCGGGCCGGCGAGCGGGTCGCGGCGGTCCTTGGCAAGAGCGGGCTGGGCAAGCGCAAGCGCGTGGCCATCGTCACCGATTCCAGCGTCGGCGAGCACCACGGCGAGCGGCTGTCGGTGTCGCTGGAAAAGGCCGGGATCGCGGTCGACGTCATCACCATCCCGCCCGGCGAGGAGAGCAAGAGCTTCGAAGGCCTGGCCGACCTCTCCGACCGCCTGCTGGCCCTGCAGCTGGAGCGCGGCGACCAGATCGTGGCGTTCGGCGGCGGCGTTGTCGGCGACCTCGCGGGCTTCGCCGCGGCGATCTACAAGCGCGGGATCGACTTCGTGCAGGTCCCCACCACCCTGCTGGCCCAGGTCGACAGCTCGGTCGGCGGCAAGACGGCGATCGACACACCGCGCGGAAAGAACCTGATCGGCGCCTTTCACCAGCCGCGCCTCGTGCTGGCCGACCTCGACGTCCTGGCCACCCTGCCGGCCCGCGAAATGGCCTGCGGCTACGCCGAGATCGTCAAGTACGGCCTGCTGGGCGACTTCGCCTTCTTCGAGTGGCTGGAGAAGAACGTCCACGCCGTGCTCGAGCGTGACGTCCAGGCCCTGCTGCACGCCGTCGGCCGCTCCGTGGAGATGAAGGCCGAAATCGTCGCCGAGGACGAGAAGGAGGCGGGCCGCCGCGCGCTCCTGAACCTTGGCCACACCTTCGGCCACGCGATCGAGGCCGAGATGGGCTTTGGCGAGGCGCTCAAGCACGGCGAAGCGGTCGGCGTCGGCATGGCGCAGGCGTTCCGGTTCTCGGCCAAGCTCGGCCTCTGCTCCAGCCAGGACGCCGTCCGCGCCACGGCCGCCATCAAGGCCGCCGGCCTGCCGACCACCTTGGCCGACGTGCGGCCCGAGCCGTTCGGCGCCGACGCCCTGGTCGCCCATTGCGGCCAGGACAAGAAGGCCGAGGGCGGCAAGCTGACCTTCGTGCTGGTGCGGGGGATCGGCGACGCCTTCGTGGCCAAGGACGTGGACCGCGCGACGCTGAAGACGTTCCTGCTCGAGGAAGGGGCGGTCTAGGAGATCCTCCCCCGTTCCACGGGGGAGGTGGCCCAAAGGGCCGGAGGGGGCCGACACGGCCAACCTCCAGCTTGCCCCCTCGTCGGCTCCGCCGACACCTCCCCCGTGACGCAGGGGAGGATTTATCGCCGCCTCTTCAGCGCCAGGGCCACGCCCGCGATCAGGAAATAGAAGGCCCCGAAACCGGCGTACGGCGCGATCTCGACGGCCGTGGGCGGGTGGCCGCCGCCGCTGATCGAGCGGGCGATCATGAAAGCGCCGGCCAGCATCGACTGGGCCCCGCTCAGCACCATGGCCCACTGGGCGCCGACCGCGCGCCAGCGGCGAACGCCGGCGATCAGCTGCAGCAGGCCCGAAAAGAGCGCCCAGACGCCGAACACGGTCAAGACGCGCGGCGGAGCCGCCTGCAGCGCCAGCAGCACGACGCCGGCGACCGCCAGGCTGACCACCACGTTGAAGGTCTGGGGCGGGTTGGCCGCGAAGCCGCCGTTGGCGCGGGCGTCCAGGGCGTTGGCCAGGGCGTCCCAGGCCGGATAGGCGACCAGCAGCACGCCGGCGGCCAGCGGATTGCCCGCCCCCACCGCAACGGCGGCGAGGATCCAGGCGACGGACACGGCGGCCCGCAGGAAGTAGTAGCGCTTGAGCGCGTTGGCGTCGTCGGCTTGGGCCAAGGCGGCCTCCTGATGCGAGGTGAATTACATGCCGGAACATTATATGTCGCGACATATAATTTGACTTACCCGAGACGGCGCCGGCGAGTCCAGCCGATATTTGTCGCGACATATATTTTCGTTATAGGTAGCCGCGATCAGGAGCCCGTCGTGTCCGACTACATGCCCACGCTCGACCAGCAGCTTTGCTTCTCGCTGTACGGCGCCAGCATGGCGATAAACCGCGCCTACAAGCCGCTGCTGGACGCCCTGGAGATCACCTATCCGCAGTACCTCGTGCTCAGCGCCCTGTGGGAGGTCGACGGCCTGTCGATCGGCGCGATCGCCGAGCGGCTGGGCCTGGACTCCAGCAACGTCACGCCGCTGGTCAAGCGGATGGAGGGGGCGGGCCTGCTCAGCCGCGTCCGCAATCCCGCCGACGAGCGTCAGGTGGTGGTCAGCCTGACCGACGCCGGCCGCGACATGCAGGCGCGCAGCACCTGCCTGGGCCAGACCCTGTTCGCCGCCGGCGGCATGAGCGTCGAGCGCCTGGTGCAGCTGAACAAGGACGTCCAGGCGTTTCGGGACTCGGTCGCGCGCTTTGTCAGCGACGCGCCCAGGCAGTAGGAAACACCATGTTCACCGCCCTGCTGGGCCTCGCGCCCATCGTCGTCGCCCTGCTGACCCTGTCGGCGCTGTTCTCAGCGGCCGAGACGTCGATGACGGGGGCCAGTCGCGCCCGGATGCATCAGCTGGAGCGCGAGGGCGACGCGCCGGCGCGGCGGGTCAACAAGCTGTTGTCCGACCAGGAGACGATGATCGGGGCCGTCCTGCTGGGCAACAACCTGATCAACATCCTGGCCTCTGCCCTGGCGACCCAGGTGCTGACCACCCTGATCCCGGGTCCCTGGGGCGTGGCGGTGGCGACGGCGGTGATGACCGTGCTGGTCCTGGTCTTCGCCGAGGTGCTGCCCAAGACCGTCGCCATCGTGCGCTCCGACGACGTGGCGCGGACCCTGTCCGGCCCGACCCTGCTGGTGGTGCGGCTGTTCGGCCCGATCATCTACGTGATCCAGTGGATCGTGCGCCGCGCCCTGCGGGTGTTCGGCGTCAAGCTGGACATGGCCGTCGACGTGCTGGCCGCCCACGAGGAGATCCGCGGCGCGGTCGACTACCACCATTCCGAGGGCCTGGTCGAAAGCGGCGACCGGCGCATGCTGGGCGGGGTGCTGGATCTTTCGGACATGGACGTGTCGGAGATCATGGTCCACCGCAAGTCGATGGTGCTGCTGGACGCCGGCCTGCCCGCCCGCGAGCTGGTGCAGGAGGTGCTGGAGGCCCAGCACACCCGCATCCCGCTCTATCGCGACGAACCCGACAATATCGTCGGCGTGCTGCACGCCCGCGACCTCTTGAAGGCCCTGGCCGAATCCCCGACCGGCGTCGAGGGCTTGGAGATCGCCGGCATCGTGCGCGAGCCGTGGTTCATTCCCGACACCACCAAGCTCAAGGACCAGTTGAACGCCTTCCTCAAGCGCAAGAACCACTTCGCCCTGGTCGTCGACGAGTACGGCGCCCTGCAGGGGCTGGTGACCCTGGAGGACATCCTCGAGGAGATCGTCGGCGAGATCGAGGACGAGCACGACACCACGCTGAACGGCGTGCGCCGCCAGACCGACGGCTCGGTCAATGTCGACGGCCACGTGACGGTGCGCGACCTGAACCGCGCCATGGACTGGCGCCTGCCGGAGGGCGAGGCGGTGACCATCGCCGGCCTAGTGATCCACGAAGCGCAGATGATCCCCGAGCCCGGCCAAACCTTCATCTTCCACCGCCATCGCTTCCAGGTCCTGCGCCGGCAACGCAACCAGATCACCGCCTTGCGGATCAGCGCGCGGCTGGACGAGGGCGACAGTCTCTGAACAGATCATCGACCTAAACGCGGAACCGGATCGTCGCCGGCGCGTTTTGCGCCATTGCTGGTCAGGGGCGGCCAGGCTGGAGGGGCGTGTTGGTCAGCGTGGTTCAGACCGAAGTTCGCGACGGTTCCGAAGCGGATCTGCGCGTCCGTTTGGCGCGGGCGGAAGCGGCGCTCGCCGAGGAAATCCGCAAGTCCGAAACCCTGGCGCGCGTCACCGAGGCCGTCGCCTCCAGTGTCGATGTCGACACCTGCGTGCGGGCGGTGACCGACGGCGCCCGGGAGATCATCGGCGCGGCCTACGGCGCTTTTTTCCACAATGTGGTCGGCGAGGATGGCGAATCCTACAGCCTGTCCCGCCTGTCGGGCGCGCCCGCCGAAGCGTTCAGCAATTTTCCGACGCCTCGCAAGACCGAGGTCTTCGCCCCCACCTTCGAAGGCCTGGGCGTGGTGCGTTCGGACGATATCACCCTGGATCCGCGCTATGGCCGCAACGCCCCCTGGCGCGGCATGCCCGAGGGGCACCTGCCGGTGCGCAGCTACATGGCCATACCGGTGATAGGCCGGCGCGGCGCGGTGCTGGGCGGCCTGTTCTTCGGCCATCCAGAACCCGGACGCTTCTCCGCCCGCGACGAGGCCCTCCTGGTCGGGGTCGGCGCCCAGGTGGCCGTCACCCTGGAGTCGATCCAGGTCAACGCCGCCGCGCTCGAGGAGCTGGACCAGCGCCGCCGCGCCGAGGAGCGCCTGAAGTTCGCGCTCGATTCCGGCCGCATGGGGTCGTGGGACCTGGACGTGGCCACCCGCGCCTACGAAGCCTCGGACCTGTGCAAGGCCAATTATGGCCGTCGCCCCGATCAGACCTTCACCTTCGCGGACCTGGTCGCCACGATCCATCCCGACGACCGGCCCCGGATCATGGCCGCGATCGAGGGGGCGATCCGCGACGGCGCCGACTACGACGTCGAATACCGCGTCGTCCTGCCCAGCGGCGACCTGCGCTGGCTGCACGCGCGGGGGCGCGCGGCCCAGACGGCCGACGACGGCGGCGCCCGGCGGTTGGCCGGCGTGTCGCTGGACATCACCGAGCGCAAGCGGGCCGAGGAGCGGCAAAAGCTGCTGGTCAACGAGCTGAACCATCGGGTCAAGAACAGCCTGGCCACCGTGCAGTCGATCGCGGCCCAGACCCTGCGGTCGGTCACCTCGCCGGCGTTCTTCCGCGAGGCCTTCGAATCGCGCCTGATCGCCCTGTCGCAGACACACGACCTGCTGACCCGCGAGAGCTGGGAAGGCGCCAGTCTGCGCGAAGTGTTCGACGCCGAGCTGCACGCCATGGCCGGCGAGGACCGCGTGACGTTCGACTATTCGTCCGATCTGCGCCTGAACCCCAAGGCCGCCGTGGCCCTGGGCATGGGGATCCACGAACTGGCGACCAACGCCGTCAAGTACGGCGCCTTCTCGGTTCCGGACGGCCGGGTGTCCGTCGCCTGGACGCTGGAGCCAGACCTGCTGCGCCTGAGCTGGACCGAACGCGACGGCCCGCCGGTGACGCCGCCCGACCACCGCGGCTTCGGCGCGCGCCTACTTGAACGCGGCCTCGCGGCCGAGCTATCCGGCGCGGTCGAGCTGACCTATGATGCTGCTGGACTCGTCTGCCACATGGCGTTGCCGCTGCGCGCGCTGGAGCCCTGAGATATGAAGACTCTTTCGTCCCTGAAGGTGCTGGTCGTCGAAGACGAGGCCCTGGTTTCGATGCTTGTCGAGGACATGCTCACCGATCTGGGGTGCACGGTCGTCGGCCCGGCGGCCGAGATCGAGGAAGCCTTGCGCCTGGCCAACGCGGCCGACATCGACGCGGCGCTTCTGGACGTGAACCTGGGCGGTCGGCCGATCTTTCCCGTGGCCGATACGCTGAAAGCCCGCGGCGTGCCCTTCGCCTTCGCCAGCGGCTATGGCGAGGCTGGCCTCAGCGAGGACCACAGGGGCGCGGCCGTGTTGCAAAAGCCCTTCCGCGAAGCCGACCTGCGTCGCGTCCTGGAAGGCCTGGTCGGCCAGACGGCCTGACAAAACGGACTGACGGGCGCCGAGGCGCTAGGCGCCGGCTGTCTGGGTTTCAAGCGTCCGCCCGTCGATCATGGCGGGGATGAGGCTCCGGGCCCGCCGTCCAAAACGGGCCTTTTCGGCCATTTTTCCCCTTAGAGGCGATTGAGCCAAGCGACCGCCGGCTCGCCAAGGGCATGTTTTGCCCCTCACGGACCTATGCTTGCGAGTCCAATTCACTCCAACACGGCAAGAATTTTCCAATATTGACGATGCGGCGTCGAAATTGTGACTTTTTAGTAACGAAGCGTCCACAACCCGACCCAATTTGGCCATGATCGCTTCTAGCGCGGCCGAAAGCCGATAACGTCCCCGGCGAGGAATGGCCCTCTTTGCTCCCGCGCGCGGCTGGCGTGTCGGGCGCGTGTACTTTTGAGGACAACGAAGATATGGCGTTGAAAACCAAGGTTCTCCTGGCGACGACGATGCTGGGAAGCCTCGCGGCTTTCGCTCCGACGGTGACCCTGGCGCAAACCGCGCCGGCCGCCGCGCAGGACGCGACTTCCGTCGAGGAAGTCGTGGTCACCGGCTCGCGCATTCGCCGCGACCCGACCAATTCTCCGACCCCGCTGATCCAGGTCAGCCGCGACGACGTCGTGGCCACCGGTCAAGCCAGCGTCATCGACGTTCTGGCCGACATCCCGGCCCTGTCGGGCTCGCAGGTGCCGGAAGACACCACCGGTTCGGGCCTGAATGACGGCGGCCTGTCGGTGCTGAACCTGCGTGACCTGGGCGCCAGCCGCACGCTGACCCTGGTCGACGGTCGCCGCCACGTGGGCTCGAACGGCGCCGGCCTGCAGGTCGACATCGACACCATCCCGCGCCTGCTGATCCAGAACGTCGAAGTGATCACCGGTTCGAACTCGGCCCTCTATGGCGCCGACGCCGTGTCGGGCGTGGTCAACTTCGTGCTGCGCAAGGACTTCGAAGGCCT
>NZ_DATFAV010000141.1:0-3482 GCF_035254145.1 Caulobacter sp.
GGCTGGCCCTACGACATCCACGCCTTCGTCGACGTCGCGCCGATCCTGGCCAAGGCCGGCTATCGCGTGATCATCCCGCACTTGCGCGGCTACGGCACGACGCATTTCCTCTCCAGCGAAACGCCGCGCAACGGCGAGCCCGCCGCGATGGCCGCCGACATCATCGCGCTGATGGACAAGCTCGACATCAAGAAGGCGGTCGTCGCCGGCTTCGACTGGGGCGCGCGCACCGCCGACATCATCGCCGCGCTGTGGCCCCGGCGCTGCCGGGGCCTGGTGTCGGTCAGCGGCTATCTGATCGGCGGGCAGGCGGCCGGAGCGCGGCCACTGCCGCCCGAGGCGGAGCTGCAGTGGTGGTACCAATTCTACTTCGCGACCGAGCGCGGCCGCGCCGGATACGACGCCAATCGCCGGGCCTTCGCCCGACTGATCTGGCGGCTGGCTTCTCCGAAATGGAGCTTCGACGACGCCACGTTCGAGCGCTCGGCGGCCGCTTTGGACAATCCCGATCACGTCGCCGTGGTGATCCACAACTATCGCTGGCGGCTGGGCCTGGCGGAGGGCGAGGGGCGCTACGAGCCGCTGGAACAACGCCTGGCGCGCGCCCCAACGATCGGCGTCCCGACCATCACCCTGGAGGGCGACGCCAATGGCGCCCCGCATCCGGAGCCCGCGACCTACGCGGCCAAGTTCACCGGGCCCTACGCCCACCGAACCATCGAAGGCGGCGTTGGCCATAACCTGCCTCAGGAGGCGCCCGAGGCCTTCGCTCTGGCGATCCTCGACACCGCCCGCGGCTGATTTTCACAAGGATTGGACCCATGGAAGACAATGTCATCGTCGACTCCAGCTTCACGGCCGTGGTCAACGCGCCGATCGGGGATATCGACATCCCGGCGTGGTGCTTCAGCCTGCCGGACAAGGAGTACCAAGGGTGCTCGCCTGCCCACGTCGCGGCCGGCGCGACCACGGCGCCGGACGGCCGGAGAATGTCGATCAACGTCGAGGTGATCGGCGGCACGCCGATGGTCCAGCACTACGTCGAGAAGCACGCAGAGCCGCACCACCTGGTTCTGGAGTCCGTCTCGGACCTCTTCACCACCGCGGGACGCACGACCATGGTGGTGATGTGGGAACTGAGCGTGGCGCCGCTCGACGATGGTCGCTGCGAGTTCACCAATCACGTGCGGACCTGGGCCACTGAAGAGTTCACGGCCTATCTCGACCGGCAGGGCATCCCGTTCGACGTCTTCCGGGCTCAGCGTCAGCCGTTCAGCCGCGCCCACAACGCCGGAGAGACACCGCTCTTCGCCGCCAGCCTGGAGCGCCACGCCCTGCGCCAGGCCGCGAAAGGTTGAACCATGACCTACGATCCCAAGACCACCGCCGTTCTGCTCGTCGACCCCTACAACGACTTCCTGAGCGAGGGCGGCAAGACCTGGCCGCGCCTCAGGGCGATCGCCGAGGAGGTGAGCCTGCTTGACCACCTGCGCACGGTCGTCGCCGAAGCCCGGGCGGCCGGGCTGCAGATCGTCTTTGTGCCGCACCACCGATGGGAGCCAGGCGACTACGAGGACTGGCGCCACGCCACACCCTACCAGCGGGCCGGCGCACAGCGCCAGATTTTCGCCCGCGGCTCGTGGGGCGGCGCGTTCCACGACGACTTCCAGCCGCGGGAGGGCGATATCGTCGCCAAGGAGCACTGGGGCTCCAGCGGCTTTGCCAATACCGATCTGGATCTGAGACTCCGACAAGCGGGCATCCAGAGCCTGATCCTGGTCGGACTGATCGCCAACACCTGTATCGAAGCCACCGGCCGCTTCGCCATGGAGCTAGGCTACGACGTCACCCTGGTGCGTGACGCGACGGCCGCCTTCAGCGCCGAGGCGATGCATGCCGCCCACGAGATCAATGGTCCGACCTACACCCGCGAAATCCTCACGACCGCGGTCCTGGTGGGCCGGTTGCGGGAGATCCCGCGATGAGCGCCGAGCGTCACCTGACGGTCGATCGATCTCAGCCGGGTGTCTGGCGGATCACGTTCGACAATCCGCCGATCAACATGCTGGCGCCCGAGGGCATCATCGCGTTGCAGAGGGTGGTCACCGAGATCGAGGCCGATCCCCAGGCCAAGGTCATGATCTTCCAATCCGCGGATCCGGACTTCTTCATCGCCCACTTCGACACGGCCCGAGCCGCCGACCTCCCGCGGACAGCCGGACCCAGTGGCCATTCGCCTTGGATCGACGTCGTCGTCCGAATGGCCCGTTCGCCGGTCGTGAGCATCGCCAAGATCCGCGGCCGCACGCGCGGTGTCGGAAGCGAGTTCGTGCTCGCCTGCGACATGCGCTTCGCCAGCCGCCAGCGCGCGATCCTCGGCAATCCGGAAGTAGGCGTTGGCCTCCCACCCGGAGGTGGGGCGCTGGAATGGCTGCCGCGCCTGGCCGGTCGATCGCGGGCGCTTGAAATCGTGCTGAGCGGCGACGACTTCGACGCTGACCTGGCCGAGCGCTACGGCTGGATTAACCGCGCTCTCGACGACGATGCGCTCGACGAGTTCGTGGACGCACTGGCCGGACGACTGGCCACGTTCGACCGTCAGACGCTCGGCGACCTCAAGGCGCAGGTCAACCGCGTGGGCGTACCGACGGGCGACGAACTGGAGTCCAGCAACCGGATGTTCTTCGACGCCCTGCGCCACCCCGACACGCAGGCCCGGCGCGCCCGGCTCGGCGGGTTCGACTACGGCCGACGCAGCGACTTCGAGCTGAACTTCGGGCGCTATCTCCGCGGGCTTGCTCCGGACTGAGCGCGCGGCCGCATGCTGAACAAGAGGAGGCGAGAATGTCTGACTACAAGCTCGAGGTGGTCGTCGTACCGGTGTCGGACGTCGACCGCGCGGCGGCGTTCTATCGCCGCCTGGGCTGGCGCGTGGACGCCGACATCACGACCGACGCGGGCGGTCGGATCCTACAGTTCACGCCGCCGGGCTCGCCCGCCTCCATCCTGATCGGCACGGGACTGACCCCGTCCGCGCCAGGCACGGCGCGGTTCCTGCATCTGATCGTCACCGACATCGAAGTCGCGCGGGCCGAACTGGTCAGCAAGGGCGTGCAGGCCAGCGCCGTCTTCCATGACGCGGCAGGGGGCTACAACCGCTTTGATCTGGCCGCCCGCGCCGAGGGACCAGACCCTCAGCGGCGAAGCTACGCCTCGTTCGTGACGTTCGACGATCCTGACGGCAACGGCTGGGTGTTGCAGGAAATCACATCGCGTTTCCCGGGCCGCATCGACCCCGGCGTGACCAGCTTCAGCTCGGTCGCCGACTTGGCCGAGGCTCTGCGACGCGCGGCCGCCGCTCACGGCGAGCACGAGAAGCTCACCGGCGCGGCCGACCCCGCCTGGGCCGATTGGTACGCGGCCCATATGGCTGCCGCCCAGGCCGGCGGTTGAGACGTGGCCGGTCCCCCGAAGGTCGTGAG
>NZ_DATFAV010000142.1:0-7451 GCF_035254145.1 Caulobacter sp.
AAAGCCCGCGACATTGGCTTCGGAGCCGTCGCACAACCAGATGTCAGGTCCAAACGGTGATAGGATCGACGCAGCCATACACCCAGCCTAACAGCAGTCGCTACGGCAGTCGCTTATGGGTCGAAAGGGCGCTTTGGTTCAGGCGCCGATCTCGGACGTCGAACGCGACCGCCAGCGGCCCGTTCGTCCTGTCCTTGCGGCCGAATAGAGGTGGTCCCGCCCCTGGGTTTGCCCTCGAGGCGGGAATGCGGAGATAGAATGAACCTTGGGCGAACCTAGCGCTTGATCTGCCCCGCCAGATACTTGCGGATCGCTTCGCCGTACGGCGGCCGCAGGCCCAGCATCGGGGCGATGTCCTTCTTCAGCTGCTGGAACACCGCCTTCTTGTGGCTGAACTCCAGGAAGCCGTCGTGGCCGTGATAGGCGCCCATGCCCGCCGGACCGACGCCACCGAACGGCAGCTCCTCCTGGGCGACGTGGAAGATCACGTCGTTGACCGTGACCCCGCCGCTGGTCGTGCGCGACAGCACCCGATCCTTCTCGGCCTCATCGGTCCCGAACCAGTAGAGGGCCAGGGGGCGATCGTGGGCGTTCACATAG
This sequence comes from Caulobacter sp., assembly GCF_035254145.1. GTDB lineage: Bacteria > Pseudomonadota > Alphaproteobacteria > Caulobacterales > Caulobacteraceae > Caulobacter. The sequence goes on from NZ_DATFAV010000142.1 coordinate 601, forward strand.
TCCACGGCGTCGTCGACGGTCTTGTAGGTCTTCACCGGCAACACCGGACCGAAGATCTCCTCCTGCATCACCTTCATGTCGTCGGTCGGATCCAGGATCAGGGTCGGGGCGATCTTGCGATGCTCCTGCTGGGAGAGATCCTCGCCGCCCGGATTGATCTCGACGATCCGCGCGCCCTTGGCCCGGGCGTCGTCGACATAGCCCTTCACCCGATCGTAGTGCCGCTGCGCCACCAGGGCGGTGTAGTCGGGATTGTCCTTCAGGGTCGGGAAATAGCGGCCGACGGCGGCCTTGGCCTCGGCCACGAAGGTCTCGACCTCGTCCTGGGGCGCGATGACGTAGTCGGGCGCCAGACAGATCTGGCCGGCGTTCAGGGTCTTGCCGTTCATGATCCGGGCGGCGGCGGTGGCCATGTCGGCCCCGCGCGACAGGATCACCGGACTCTTGCCGCCCAGCTCCAACGTGACAGGCACCAGGTTCTCGGCGGCCGCCCGCATCACGTGCCGCGCGACCGAGGTGGCGCCGGTGAACACCAGATGGTCGAACGCCAGCCCCGAGAACGCGTGCCCGACCTCCGGCCCGCCGACGAAGACCGCGACCTCCTCCTCGGAGAAGGCCTTGGCGAACATGGTCTTGAGCAGGTCCGAGGTGGAGGGCGTGAATTCCGAGGGCTTGATCATCGCCCGGTTGCCGGCCGCGAACACGCCGGCCAGCGGCGCGAAGGTCAGGTTGACCGGGAAGTTCCACGGGCTGATCACCCCGACCACGCCCTTGGGCTGGTACTGGACCATGGCCTTGGCGCCGAACAGGCCCAGGATGGCGGGCGTGGTCTTGCGCTTCTGAGGGCGCACCCACTTGGCGACATTGTCGCGCGCGAACTTCAACGGGCCGATCGAGCCGGCGACGTCGGTCAGGGCCGTCGCCTCGGGCGAGCGGGAACCGAAGTCGGCGTTGACCGCCCTGGCGATCTCGGCCTGGTGTCCGATCAGCAAATCGATGCAGCGATTCAGCCAATCCACGCGCCGCTCGACACTGGGCGGCCCGTCGCGCAGATGCGCGGCCTTCTGGCGCAGCAGGACGTCGTTCATGGCCGCCCGATGGGCTTCGGCCGGATTCACCGGAGCATTCATTTCAGGCCTCCCAATGGCTGGCGCGGCGCACACCGTCGCGGCGCTCATCTTATCATCGATCACCATGGGCGAGCGTGCGTGCGCGCGCAAGCGAACGTTGGTCGTTCTTAACGCCTCGTAAGAACTCTGGCGCCTAAGGTCTCGCTCCATGCGATCGGCCTTTCCGCAACGGAAAGCGTCGAACGGGGGAAGAGAAATGTCGGACGTCGAAACCACGCTGCGCGGTCCCGAAGCTTACAAGGTCGCGTCGCGCGCCCTGGAGCTGATGGAGCGCCACCAGGTGTGGCCGACGGCGCTGAATTTCGAGCTCTGGACGCACTATGTCGCCGATCCGGACGGCCCCCTCGCCCGCGAATTGACGCGCCTGATCTCGCTGGGCGAGCCGATGACCGAGCTGGTCAGCGAAGAGCTGGCCGCCACCTATCTGCCCAAGGCGCGCCTGAACGAACAGATCCGCGACGCCGGCGATATCCTGTCCAAGGAACTCGAGGCGGTCTCGAAGGCGATCCAGAACGCTCAGAAATCCAACGCCGCCTTCGGCAAGGAACTGGCCGGCGCGACCAAGAACCTCGACAAGTCCACGGACGTGGAGGCCATCAAGTCGGTGGTCTCGAACCTGGCCGACGCGACCCGCAAGGTCCACCGCGAGAACCAGTCGCTGGAAGCGCGCCTGGCGGAGTCGACTTCCGAGGTCGAGCGTTTGCGCGAGCACCTCGAGCAGGTCCGCCGCGAGGCCACCACCGACGGCCTGACCAACCTGGCCAACCGCAAGGCCTTCGACGAAGAGCTGGACCGCGCCTGCGCCGAGGCCGACGAGCAGGGCTCGCCGATCTGCCTGGCCGTGCTCGACATCGACCATTTCAAGGGCTTCAACGACACCTGGGGCCACCAGACCGGCGACCAGGTCATCCGCTATGTCGCCTCGGTGATCGGCCGCGTGGCCGCCCCGCCGCGCTTCGCCGCCCGCTACGGCGGCGAGGAGTTCGCGATGATCTTCCCGCGCGAGACCGCCGGCATCGTCGCCACCACCCTGGAAGAGATCCGCGTCGAGGTCTCCTCGCGCATGCTCAAGCGTCGTTCGACCAACGAGGACCTGGGCGCGATCACCATCTCGTCGGGCTTCGCCGAACGCCGCCCCGGCGAAAGCGGCCATTCGGTCATGGAACGCGCGGACGCGGCGCTCTACGCCTCCAAGCGCGGCGGCCGCAACCGGGTGACCTCGGCCGACGCCATGCCGGCCTCGGCCAACGCGGCCTGAACCTTTCCATCCATCGTCGTCCCAGACGCGCCGCCGATCCCGGATCGGCGGCGTTTTCCTTTGAAAATTCCGCTAGCCTTCCCAAAGGGTAAAGGCGCCTAGAGTCTTCCCAACGAACAATCCAGCTGTCTGGGGAGGCCAAAGGCCATGGACTATCAGAAGATCCGTGTCTCGACGCAGGACGGCGTCGCCACCGTCACCCTGTCCGATCCGGGCACGCTGAACGCCGCCAGCCTGGAGATCGCCCGCGAGCTGATCCATGCGTTTTCGTCGATCGCCGCCGGCAAGGTCCAGGCGCGCGCGGTGATCCTGACCGGCGAAGGCCGCGGCTTCTGCTCGGGCGCCAACCTGTCGGGCGGCGGCGCGGCCGGCCGCGAGCTGGACGTCGACGGCAAGCCCGACGCGGGCTCGGCGCTGGAGACCCTCTACAATCCGCTGATGACGCTGCTGCGCGACTTCCCGCTGCCGATCGTGACGGCGGTGAACGGGCCGGCGGCCGGGGTCGGCTGCTCGATCGCGCTGATGGGCGACATCATCGTGGCCGCCGAGAGCGCCTATTTCCTGCAGGCCTTCCGCCGCATCGGCCTGGTGCCGGACGGCGGCTCGACCTACCTGCTGCCGCGCCTGATCGGCAAGGCGCGGGCCATGGAGATGATGCTGCTGGGCGATAAGGTGCCGGCGGCCACGGCCCTGCAATGGGGCCTGGTCAACCGCTGCGTTCCGGACGACGAGCTGATCGGCGCGGCCACGGCCATCGCCCAGGAACTGGCGCGCGGCCCGGCGGCCCTGGGCGCGATCCGCAAGCTGGTCTGGGACAGCCTCGACGCCGACTGGACCGGGCAACTTCACGCCGAACGCAAGGCCCAGAAGTTCGCCGGCAAGACCGAGGACTTCATCGAGGGCGTCAGCGCCTTCCTCCAGAAGCGCGCGGCGGCTTTCAAGGGTAAATAGAGCTGTCTTCCCGGCCGAAGCGCAGCGAAGAGCCGGATCTTGGAAAGCGCTGAGCTTCCAGCGGTCCCGGATCGGCGCGCTCCGCGCTTGTCCGGGATGACAGTTCAGGTCGGCAGATACGGCTTGTAGCTCTTCTCCTCGACGATCTCCGAGCCCGCCGCTTCGTTGATGGCGCGCTTGATGGCGGCGCGGCGGTCGTTGTCGATATAGACGCGGCGGGCCAGGGCCACGAAGTCCGGGCCGAAGTCCTGGCGGCGCTCGCAGTCGCGCTTACCGTCTTCGATGTCCCAGAGGGCGGCGTTGACGGCGGTGAGCTCTTCGGTGAGCCGGGCGATCTCGGCGGTGTCGGGCAGGTGCTCGCGCGCCGTGGCCTCCAGCAAGGCCAGCTCCTTGCGGACATTGGCCTCCTTGACCGGGTCGCCGATGCGCTCGGCCTTGACCCGCAGGATAGTGATCTTGTCGACCAGTTCGCCCGCCGAGATCGGCGCGAGGATGGACATTCAGGAAACTCCGGACACGAGACGCTGGAGCGCCTCCCACGCCGCGTCGAGCGGCAAGGCGCCCATGCCGTTTCCGTAGTCCTCCGCGACCAGCATCTCAAGCCGCGCGGCGGCCGGGCGGAACTTCACGGCCTTGCGCCGGTCCTGCTGCAGGGAGAGCAAGGGCGCGCCGCCGGCCGCCAGCATGTGGCCAGGCCCGGCGTCATTGGCGACGCCGGCCGCGAGGCGTCCCGCCAGAGCGATGACCAGCAGCGGGCCCTTCACCGGCAAGCCATCGACGCGGTTACGTTCGGGCTGGAGCGCTTCAGGGATTTCACGGGCGGCCACGGCGGCGTCCTCGGCCTCGTCGGGTCCGAACAAGAACACCGGCGTCCAGCCCTTTGCCACGATCCGGCGGGCGAGCTCGAAATAGTTCTCCAACGGCCAGCGCTTGTCCTGGCCGCCCGCGCCGGGGGCGAGGCCGACATAGGTCGGGCCCGCCGGCAGTAGGATCTCGGCGGCCTTCAGAGCGTCGGGATTGGTCAGGGCCAGAGGCCTCGGCGCGCCCTGCCCGTCCGTCGCCAGCGCCAGCAGCCTGGCCAGCCGGTCGGTGACCGCCACGGGCCAGGCCTTGTCCCGCGCCTGTCGAGCGGCCGAGACGAAACGCCCCGCCGCCCCCCGCCGCGCGACGCCGCTGCGGCGCAGGTTCTCCTGAGTGTCGATGACGAGGTCGAACTTGCGGCCGCCGAACGGCCTCGACCACGGCAGGCTGTCCAGCGCCCTCGCGCCGTTGGCGCCGTTCAGGATCACCTCGTCGACATAGCCCTCGACCACGGCCTTCAAGGGTCCGGCGTAGACCGTCTCCCCCTTGGCCGCGCACCAGCTGATCCGCGCGTCCGGAAACGCCGCGCGCAGACCGGCGATGAAGGGCAGCTTGATCAGCCCGTCGCCGATCACCTCGCCCATCGAATAGATCAGAACCGTCTGGACCATGGCCGGGCTTAGGCCGCGCGGCGAGCTGTGGTCAATGCGGGATCAGACCGCGACCGGGCACTCGGCCGGAACCGAGACGAAAGTTCCCGCCGCCCGGCGCTTCTCGAAATGCTTCTGGGCGCAGCCGCCCGAGCACAGGAGGCCCGTGTCCGACCAATAGAGCGGCGCCTCGTCCTCGTGGCGGAAGCTGGGCGCGCCCCATGGCAGGCCGCATTCGACGCAGGATGGGGTCTTGGCCAGCATCAGTCTTGCACCTCGGCGGCGGGCTGGATGGTGACGCTCTCGCCGCAGCCGCAGGCGTCGGTCTCGTTGGGATTGTGGAACACGAACTTCGAGGACAGCTTGCTGACCTCGTAGTCGATCTCGGCGCCAATCAGGAAAAGGACGGCCTTGGGTTCGATCAGGATGGTGACGCCCTTGTCCTCGATCACCTCGTCGAGGGGATGCTTTTCCTCGGCGTACTCGAAGACATACTCCTGACCAGCGCAACCTCCGTTCTTCACGCCGACGCGAAGACCAGCATAGGGCTTCTCAGCCCTCCCCATGATCTCCTTCACGCGCGCGGCCGCGGCGTCGGTCAGGGTGACGACCTTGGGGCGCGGACGGCGGGGACGTGCGGTGATCGCGGTTTCCATGGCTTTCGAACCGATCAGAACATGTTCAGTTGCAACTTGGCCTCGTCGCTCATGCGCGAGGGATCCCACGGCGGATCGAAGACCAGGTCGACCGCGCACGAACGCAGCTCCGGGATCTCCATCACCGCGTCCTTGACCCAGCCCGGCATCTCGCCGGCCACCGGGCAGCCCGGGGCGGTCAGGGTCATCTCGATGGCCACGTCCTTCTCGTCCGAGACGTCGACCTTGTAGATCAGGCCCAGCTCGTAAATGTCGACCGGGATTTCCGGGTCGTAGACCGTCTTCAGCTTTTCGATCAGCTGGTCGGTCAGCCGGTTCAGCTCGTCCTGCGACAATGCCGACGGGACTTGGGCGGAAGCGGGTTCGGAAGCGGCGGCGTCGGTCATGAGCGGCTCAACTGAAGAAACTGCGGGCCTTGGCCAGCGCGTCCACGAACGCGTCGGCCTCGGCCTCGGTGTTATATAGGGCGAAGGAGGCGCGAGCGCTCGACGTGACGCCGAAACGGCGCATCAAGGGCTCGGCGCAGTGAGTGCCGGCGCGCACGGCGACGCCATAGCGGTCCAGCACCTGGGCGATGTCGTGGGCGTGGGCGCCCTCAACCGTGAACGAAAGCACCGCGCCCTTGCCGGGCGCTTCGCCGATGATCCGCACGCCGTTGACGCCGCGTAGCTGTTCGGCGACCCGTTCGTAGAGGGCATGCTCGTGGGCGAAGATGGCGTCGCGGTCCAGACCGTTCAGCCATTCGATCGCCGCGCCCAGGCCGACGGCCTCCAGGATCGCGGGCGTGCCGGCCTCGAAGCGGTGCGGCGGGTCGGCGTAGGTGATCCGATCGAGCGATACCGAAGCGATCATCTCGCCGCCGCCTTGGTAAGGCGGCAGGGCCGCCAGGCGTTCGGCCTTGCCATAGAGCACGCCGATCCCGGTCGGACCGTAGAGCTTGTGACCGGAGAAGACGTAGAAATCGACGTCCAGCGCTTTGACGTCGACCGTGGTGTGGACCACGCCCTGGCAGCCGTCCAGCAGCACCGGCGCGCCGGCCGCGTGGGCCAGTCGGACGATCTCGGCGACGTCGTTGACGGTGCCCAGCACGTTCGACATGTGGGTGACGGCGACCATCTTGGTCTTCTCGGACAGCAGGCCCCTGAAGGCCTCCATGTCGAGGCGCCCATCGTCCAGCACCGGGACGAACTTCAGGACGACGCCCTTGCGCTCGCGCAGGAAGTGCCACGGCACGATGTTGGCGTGGTGCTCCATCTCCGAGAGCACGATCTCGTCGCCGGCGTTCAAGGAAAGGCCGAACGACGACGCGACCAGGTTCACCGCTTCGGTGGCGCTCTTGGTCCAGACGACTTCGTCGCGATCGGCGTTGATGAACTTGGCGACGGTTTCCCGCGCCTTTTCATAG
>NZ_DATFAV010000143.1:0-5658 GCF_035254145.1 Caulobacter sp.
GGACTCACCAGTCCCGGAACGATGGGTCCTGGGCACAAGGCCCAGGAAGGCGGCGTTAGGTCTGGGTCGATCAGCGCGCGCCTGACCCCGTCTGGCGGCTTGAGATCCGGTTAGCGAAGAACTCGGCTCAGTCCAGGTCGCGCGGGCCGAACGCTTCGGGCAGCAGGGTCCAGAAGGCGACGCGCTCGGCCGGGGCCCCGCCCCGCACCGAGACGATCTCGCAGGTCTCGCCGGCGAACTCGGCGATGCGCTGGCGGCAGGCTCCGCAGGGCTGGACCACCGCGTCGGTGCCGGCGGCGATCAGCACCTTGGCGATGCGGCGCGAGCCTCCGGCCGTGATCATCGCCCCGATCGCCGTCTGCTCGGCGCAGGTGCCGGACGGATAGGCGGCGTTCTCGACATTGACGCCATAGTGCGCGCGCCCCTCGTCGTCGATCACCGCCGCGGCCACCGTGAAATTCGAATAGCGCGCATAGGCGTTGGACAGCAGTCCGGGCAGAACCCGCGCGGCTTCTTGTTCAAGGGAGTCCGAAGAGGAGGTGACGTCGGCGCTCATGCTCTTCCTGCCTGCCGGCCAAGGTCGCGCCGGGGAGAGAGGCAATCAGTCGCGGCGCACGGGCGCAAGCGCAAAATCGCGCTCGGCCGGCCTCTCGGCTCAGGCCTCGCCGGGCGCCGTCGCCACGATGGAAAGCGCGTGCACGGGTCCCGCCAGTTCGTCGGCCAGCACGCTCATCACCATGCGCTGGCGCATCACCCGCGCCTTGCCGGAAAAGGCCTGCGCCTCGATTCTCAGCGTGAAATGGCTCTCGCCCGATCCGCTGTGGCCGGCATGACCCCGATGGCGGTCGCTGTCGTCGACCAATTCCAGCCGCGAGGGCGAAAACGCGGCCTCGAGCTTGCCGCGAATAGCTTCCGTGACGGCGCCCATGATGCGACTCCCGCTTGTCAATCCTTGAACGGAAATAGCGCGGGCTTACTCTAAGCGCCATGAGCCGGCCGTTCGAGTACCGTCCCAAATTCTTCGATATCCGGGTGCGCCCTCCCAAGCCGGGCGAGGACGACCCGGTCGAGGATGTCCTGCGCCTCAAGCCCGGCGAAAAGCGCTGCGACCATCCCGACTGCCGCCTGCCCGGCTCGGCCAGGGCGCCGAAGTCGCGCGACATGCCCAACCAGCACTATTGGTTCTGCCAGCAGCACGCGGCCGAATACAACAGGAACTGGAACTTCTACGCCGGCATGAGCGAGGCGCAGATCCGCGCCGAGCAGGAGATCGAGCGCCAGACCGGCGGCCGCCCCACCTGGAGCTTCAAGGCCGACGCCCGCTCGCGCGAGGCCGCCGCCCAGGCGGCCCGTGACGCCCGCGCCTTCGCCGATCCGTTCGGTATCTTCCGGGCCCAGCAGCGCCGGGCCGAGTCCCAGCGCACGGCCGCCGAGCGCGGCCTGGGCAAGCTGGAACGCCAAGCCCTGGCCGACCTCGACCTGGAGGCCGGCGTCGACGGCGCGGCGATCAAGGCCAAGTACAAGGAACTGCTCAAGCGCTGCCACCCCGACGCCAACGGCGGCGACCGCAGCGCCGAGCACAAGCTGCAGCGGGTCATCAAGGCCTATAAGCAGCTGCAGAAGTCTGGGCTGGTCTAGGGCTACGCTCCGCCCTACGGAACGGGGGCGTGGTCGATGCTGAAGGTGCGGGCCATACGCCATTGGCCGTCGTCGCCCAGCTTCCACAGGATCGAGAACCGGGCCTTGCCCGCCAGACGTTCTGGGCCGTCGCCCTTCCGCTCGTAGAAGAGGTGGGTTCCTTCCTCGACCGCGCCAAAGCCCGGAATGGCGTAGACCCGCAAGGTATCCGGCTTCAGCTCGCGACGTGATCGCCACGCGTCCGGCGCGCGCTTGGCCTCGCAGCTCTTGGCGTAGTCGGCGACAAAGGCGTCGTGATCCATCCGACCGCCTTTGTCGTGATAGAACTCCATGTCCTCCGTCACCATGCCCTTCAAGGCGGCGGGGTCGCATTGGACGAACATCACGTCGAACAGCGCCGCGTCCCGCGCGGCGATGGCCGGGATGAGGACAGGCGGCGGCGGGACCTCGGACAGGACCAGCGCGGCGAGCAGGACGAAAGGCGGCATGGGCGGCTCCAAGGCTTGCTTGGAGACTGGATCGCGCGCGAAAGCCTGTCCCGTGAATTCGAGGCCATGAACGGCCGCCCGCCAAGCCCCCGGCGCTTCGCCTTCCGCCGAGACCCGCGTCCGCTCCCTTGCGGCGCAAGGGACGAATGGGCCATTGTCGCGCGCCGGCACGCGGCGGGCGGGGACCTCTTTGATGACCGAAAGCGATCCGGAGTGGCGAGCGCCTTCCCAAGCGCCGACGCCGGTGACGCCGGTGCCGTTCGGCAAGCCGTGGAGCATCTGGGCGTGGGGCGGGCTGCTGTCCACCGCGGGCCTGGCCTTGGCGGTCGCGCCCCATGCGGTCCTTGACCTGCTGAACGCGCCGATGGCGCCGTCCGGCCTGCCGTGGGTGCGGTTCGCCGGCCTGCTGCTGCTGGCCTACGCCATGGGCTATCACGTGGCGGGCTGGACCGGACAGCGCACCTATATGCGCGCCTCCGTCGTCCTGCGGGTGCTGTCGCTGGTGGTGCTGGGCGCGTTCGTTCTGGCGGACTGGCTGCCCAAGGCCTGGCTGGCGGTGGGCCTGGCCGATTTCGCCGGCGCGGTCTGGACGACGCTGGAGCTCAGGTGGCGTCCGAAGCCGAAGACAACGTGAAGCGGCGCTGAATGAGGTAGGCCGCCAGCCAGCAGGCCATCGACCAGGCCGCCCCCACGCACCACCCGGCCAGCACGTCGCTGGCCCAGTGCACGCCGAGATAGACGCGGCTGGCCCCCACCAGCAGGCTGACCAGCACCGCCGCGCTCATCGCCAGCACCTTGACCCGCCGCCGATCGGCGAACCGGGCCGCCAGCACCCCCAGGGTCAGGAACACCACGGCCGACAGCATGGCGTGGCCCGAGGGAAAGCTGGCGTTGAGCGCCTCGACCGCCCGGTAGGCCATCTCCGGCCGCTCGCGCCCGAACAGCCGCTTCAGACCCTGGCTGATCATCAGACCCCCGCCGGCGCCGGCCAGCAGCAAGACGCCCTCGGCCCAGCGGCGCAAGGACGCCAGCAGGGCGAAGGCCAGCAGAATCAGAAGGCCCAGCACCGTTACCGAGCCCAGGGCGGTGATGTCGGTCGCCGCGATGTGCAGCCACTCCGGCCCGACGAGGGTTCCTGGCCGTCCCTCGACCCGCAGCGTGTTGAGCACCGCCAGGTCCAAGGCGTGGGTCTCGCCCTCGGCGACCTCGTCGGCGATGGCCAGGAAGCCCATGCCGCCCAGGGCGGCGATCAGCAGGGCCGAGGTCGCGCCGATCTCGCGACGGGCCGCGGTCAGAAGTCTCGGAAAGTCCAGGCGAAACAACGGAAAGACCTCGTCAAAGACAGTTCAAGATGGCCGAACTCTTACAATATTTCTCTTTTGAAACATGAACTTAAGCCGAACAGGACCGTTCATGCCAGGACCATGTCGAGCCGTTTAAGACTCGCATCCTCGACAAAGGAGACTGACATGAAACGCATTCTGACCGCTTCGGTCGCCGTTCTGATGCTGGCCAGCGGCGCGGGCGCCGCCTCGGCCCAAGACTGGCGCAACGACCACAACAACAACGGCCGCTATGACAGCCGCGACCGCGCCTATGAGCAGGGCCGCCGCGACCAGGCCCGTCACGAGGCCCGCCAGGATCGCCGAGAGGATCGCCGGGAGTATCGCCGCTGGGTCAAGGGCCAGCGTCTGGACGCCCGTTATCGCGGCAATGGCTACTATGTCAGCGACTGGCGCCGCCATGGCCTGCGCGCCCCGCCGCGCGGCTATCGCTGGCAGAAGGTCGACGACCAATATGTGCTGGCCGCCGTCGCCACCGGCCTGATCGCCGCGGTGATCCTGGCCAATCACTAAAAAAGTGGGCCTGGAGGGGGCGTCGCGATGCGGCGCCCTCTTCCCTCCCCCTGGGTCAAGGCGCTAATCCGGTGACATGCCCGAGTTCGCCGAAAACAGCTCCGCCCAAGATCCGCTGATCACCCTGGTCCCCGACAAGTGGGTGACGCTGCGTGACGCATTCGGCGTCGACAGCGACATGAAGGTCCCGGCCTTCAGCCATCGCGACCCGCACGTGCCGGAGATCGACAGCGCCTATCGCTTCGATCCGCAGACGACCAAGGCCATCTGCGCCGGCTTCGCCAAGGACCGCCGCGTCATGGTCCAGGGCTATCACGGCACCGGGAAGTCGACCCACATCGAGCAGATCGCCGCGCGCCTGAACTGGCCGCTGGTCCGTGTGAACCTGGACAGCCACGTCTCGCGCATCGACCTCGTGGGCAAGGACGCCATCGTCCTGAAGGAAGGCAAGCAGGTCACCGAATTCCGCGAGGGCATCCTGCCCTGGGCCCTGCAACGCCCGATCGCCCTGGTGTTCGACGAATACGACGCCGGTCGCCCGGACGTGATGTTCGTGATTCAGCGCGTGCTGGAAGCCGGCGGCAAGCTGACCCTGCTGGACCAGAACCGCGTCATCCGCGCCAATCCGTATTTCCGGCTGTTCGCCACGACCAACACCATCGGTCTGGGCGACACCACCGGCCTCTATCACGGCACCCAGCAGATCAACCAAGGCCAGATGGACCGCTGGTCGATCGTCACGACGCTGAACTACCTCGAGCACGACGTCGAGGCGGCGATCGTGCTGGCCAAGAACCCGTCCTACGACACGACGGAGGGCAGGCGCACGATCTCGGCCATGGTCCGCGTCGCCGACATGACCCGCAACGCCTTCATGAACGGCGACATCTCGACCGTCATGAGCCCGCGTACGGTGATCACCTGGGCCCAGAACGCCGAGATCTTCGACCACGACGTGGCCCTGGCCTTCCGCCTGACCTTCCTGAACAAGTGCGACGAACTGGAACGCCCGACCGTGGCCGAGTTCTTCCAGCGCGCCTTCGGGACGGACCTGCCGGAAAGCGCGGCGCGGGTGAAGGTGGCTTAGGGGATCACGCCGCCCGTGGCGCGATCTTGTCGAGCTCCGCGCCCATCTTTCGGCGCTGCTCCATCAGGTCGTAATCCATCTGGAGGCTGAGCCAGAAGCCTGCCGATAGGCCCCAGTAGCGTGCAGCCGCAGGTCGGTGTCGGCGGTCACGGCTTGCTTGCCCAGGACGATCTCATTGATGCGGCGCGGCGGCACGCCGATCGCCTTGGCCAAGGCGGTCTGGCTCATGCCGATCGGCTTGAGGAAGTCTTCCAGCAGGATGTCGCCCGGCGTGGGGTTAGGCAGCCATTCGGCCGGCCGGGTCTCAATGGTCGTCGCCGATCTCGACATCTTCGGCCTCCGCTCACCACCGCATAGATTGCATCACGATCCGCGCGGCTTTCAATGTCAACCTGTGCCATCTTCCTACAAGACACGCTGCGGAACCGCCTTTACTGGCGGCCCGTTCGATCCAAGCCCTTGTGGCCGTGACGCTTTTGGAGAGTCCCCATGACCGACATCACCTACATCATCGTCGAGCACGACGGCGGCTGGGCCTACAAGGTGGGTGACACCTTCTCCGAGACCTTCCCGAGCCACGAGGCGGCGC
>NZ_DATFAV010000144.1:0-6675 GCF_035254145.1 Caulobacter sp.
CCTATCTGCAGAACCTGCGCCAGCCGATCGAACTGGTCGCCTCGCTGGACGACTCCGCCGGCTCGGCCGAGATGAAGGCGCTGCTGGAAGACATCGTTTCGACCTCCGACAAGGTCAGCGCGCGCTTCGACGGCCAGGACGGCCGCAAGCCCTCGTTCGCCATCACCCGCGCTTCCGGAGATGCGGATGTCCGCTTCGCCGGCCTGCCGCTGGGCCACGAGTTCACCTCGCTGGTGCTGGCCCTGCTGCACGTCGGCGGCCACCCGCCGCGCCTCGACGCCGAGGTGATCGAGCGCATCAAGGCCCTGGACGGCGACTACCGCTTCGAGACCTATTTCTCGCAGTCGTGCCAGAACTGCCCCGATGTGGTGCAGGCGCTGAACACGATGAGCGCGCTCAACCCGCGCATCCATCACGTCGCCATCGACGGCGCCTTCTTCAAGGCCGAGGTCGAGGCCCGCCAGGTCATGGCCGTGCCGACCATCCTGCTGAACGGCCAGCCGTTCGGCCAGGGCCGCATGGACGTCGAGCAGATCCTGGCCAAGCTGGACACCGGCGCGGCCGACCGCATGGCCGACAAGATCAAGGCCAAGGACGCCTTCGACGTTCTGGTCATCGGCGGCGGCCCGGCCGGCGCCGCGGCCTCGATCTATGCCGCCCGCAAGGGCATCCGCACCGGCATCGCGGCCGAGCGCTTCGGCGGCCAGGTGCTGGACACCATGGCCATCGAGAACTTCATCTCGGTCCCGCACACCGAAGGCCCCAAGCTGGCCTCGGCGCTGGAGCAGCACGTCAAGGACTACGAGGTCGACGTGATGAACCTGCAGACGGCCGTGGGCCTGGTCCCCGCCAAGACCCCGGGCGGCCTGATCGAGGTCAAGCTGGCGAACGGCGCCAGCCTGAAGTCGCGCAGCGTCATCCTGTCGACCGGCGCCCGCTGGCGGAACGTCAACGTGCCCGGCGAGGCCGAGTACAAGAACAAGGGCGTGGCCTATTGCCCGCACTGCGACGGTCCGCTGTTCAAGGGCAAGCGCGTGGCGGTGATCGGCGGCGGCAACAGCGGCGTCGAGGCGGCCATCGACCTGGCCGGCATCGTCGCCCACGTGACGCTGATCGAGTTCGACAGCCAACTACGCGCCGACGCGGTGCTCCAGCGCAAGCTGGCCAGCCTGCCGAACGTCAGGATCGTCACCTCGGCCATGACCACCGAGATCCATGGCGACGGCGCCAAGGTCAGCGGCCTGTCCTACAAGGACCGCAACGGCGACGCCGTGCATCGCGTCGACCTGGAAGGCGTGTTCGTGCAGATCGGCCTGGTGCCCAACACCGAGTGGCTGAAGGACTCGGGCGTGGCCCTGTCGCCGCGCGGCGAGATCGAGGTCGACTATCGCGGCGAGACCTCGCTGCCGGGCGTGTTCGCCGCCGGCGATGCGACGGTGACGCCCTACAAGCAGATCATCATCGCCATGGGCGAAGGCGCCAAGGCCTCGCTCAGCGCCTTCGACTACCTGATCCGCCTGCCGGCGGAAACGGAAGCCGAGGCGGCGTAGGGAACGGCCTTGCTCACGGTCTTTTAAACCACCGTCATTCCCGCCCCACGGGACCGGCTTTGCCGGCCCGAGGGGCGGGAATGACGGTATGATTTGTGTGGCTTCAAGCGGAGCCGCCCAAAACAAAAAGCCGCCCAGGTCACCCCGGGCGGCTTCTTCGTCTCTAGAACCCAGTCCTCAGAACTGGATGTTGGCCCCGACGAACACCGTGCGGCCGCTGGTGGTGTAGTTCCACAGCCGCTTGGCGCCGGTCTGGCCGAAGCCGTTGTTGAAGCTGTTGACCTGCTCCTCGCGCTCGTTGGTCAGGTTGATCGCGTCGAGCGACAGGCGGATGCGCGGGGTCAGCTGGTAGAAGGCCGCCCCGTCGACATAGGTGGTGGCGTTGAACGCGCCGCTGTCGATCAGATAGTCCGAGCGATAGTTGGCCGAGACCCGCGCGCCCCACTTGGCGGTTTCGTAGTAGAGGGTGGCGTTGGCGTTGATGTCCGACAGGCCGAAGATGTCGGTCTTCTGCGGCTTGCCGTTGACCAGGTTGGTGGTCGAGGAGTCGATCAGGGTCAGGTTGGCGACCGCGCCCAGGTTCTTCAGCGCGCCCGGCAGGAAGAAGAAGTCGCTCTGGGCGGAGAGCTCCAGGCCGGTCAGCTTGGCCGAGGTGTTGTTCACCTGGCGCGTGTAGGACGCGACGATCGTTGAGCCGGTCACGCCCGGATAGAGACCTTCGGCGAGGCCCGTGCTGGCGTAGGTGACGTTGTTGACCGTCTGGCTGGCGATCAGGCCGTCGATGTTCTTGTGGAACACGCCGGCGGTCAGCATGCCGACGCCGCCGAAGTACCACTCGGCCACCAGGTCGAACTCGTCGGACTTGTAGGGGTCGAGGTTCGGGTTGCCGGTCGACACCGTCACGGTCGAGCCGTCGACGCTGATCGAGCCGTTCATGGCGTAGGCGCCCAGGGCCGGGCGGTTGATGTTGCGGGCGGCGGCGGCGCGGATCTGGAACTGGTCGGAGACCTCCAGCACCGCGTTCAGCGCCGGCAGGACGCCCGAGTACTTCTTCTTGGCCTCGGTGGGGGTGTTGACGCCCTTGACCGACATGACGCCCGAGGACGTCAGTTCGGTCTCATAGGCGCGCAGACCGGTGTTGCCGCGCAGCGGACGCCCCAGGAACTCGGTCTTCCAGTCCAGCTGCAGGTAGCCGGCGTTGGTGTCTTCCTTGACCGCATAGATGCCCTTGGGCGCGAGCAGCGTGCGGGTGACGCCGTACTTCGACAGCGCCTTGTCCCAGTCGACGATGATCCAAGACTGGTCGTGGTGCTGGCTGAACACCTTGGTGATCCCGTCGAGGTGGTCGTCCAGCGTCCCCTTCTCCCAGGCCGTCTTGTTCACGTCGTCATTGGCCTGGGTGAAGCCCGAGTTCTCGAAGCCGCGATACGAGACGCCGCCCTTCAGGACGAAATCGTCGTTGAAGGCGTAGGCGCCGTTCAGCTCGGCGTTCTTCAGCTCGGTGCTCTGGTAGGTGGCCGAGAAGTCGATCTCGTGGGCCCGGTAATTGTTGGGATCGGTGGTGTTCCACTTGTAGGTGTTGTGGCCCGTGTCGCCGCGATAGTCGGTGATCAGGCCGCCGAACGCCTCGGTGTAGAACTTGTCCGAGATCGGGATGTCGTAGTCGGACTTCTCGCGGCCGATGTGGCCGTCGATCGTCAGCTTGTCGGTGACCTTCCACTCGCCGGTCAGCACCAGCTGGTCGAAGGTGTTCTTGGTTTCCTGGCGACGCGTCTCGGTGGCGAAGACGGTGTTGTCGACGTCGGCGTAGATGACCGAGTTGTACTTGTCGTACTCGATGGCGTTCAGCACCGGCGGCGGGCTGACCAGATTGCCCGAGTGCGGCGTGGCCGCGCCCAGGATCGTCGAGCCGACCGTGGCGCGGGTGGCCAAGTGCAGCTCCGAGCGATCGTTGGTGAACTTGCCGTGCAGGGCGTCGAGGGTCAGGGTGACGTTCTCGACCGGACGCCATTGCAGCGCCGTGGTCAGGCCCAGGCGCTCCTGGTCGGAATCCCAGACCGACAGGCGGTTGCCGCGCTGGAAGATCAGCTCGCCGTTGGTCGCCTTGGCCTGATCGGCCGCGCTCAGCTTGACGACGTTGGCCGGCAGGGCCTTCTGGGTGCCGGCGCCGTAGGTGTTGTAGCCCTGCTCCTCGGTCTTGCGCTTGGAATAGGCGACCGAGACCAGGACGCCGAACTTGTCGTCCCAGTTCTTGCTGATCATGGCCGCGCCGCGCGGCTGGAAGTCCTTGGTGGCGCTGTTGGTGCCGCCTTGCAGCGACAGGGCGCCCTTGGTCCCCGAATAGTCGAACGGCTTGGCGGTGTAGAGGCCGACCGTGCCGGCCATGCCGCCCTCGTCCTGTTCGGCCGAGAACGACTTGCGCACGTCGATCTTCGAGAACAGCTCCGAGGCGAAGATGTTGAAGTCGAACGCCCGGTCGCGCGAGGTCTGGCCGCGGCTGTCCATCGGCGAGTCGACATTGCCCAGCACTTCCATGCCGTTCAGCTGCACGCGGGTGAAGTCGGGACCCAGGCCCCGCAGGCTGACGCGACGGCCCTCGCCGCCTTCGCGGTTGATGGCCACGCCCGGCAGACGCTGCAGCGACTCGGCCAGGTTCAGGTCCGGGAACTTGGCCATGTCCTCGGCGACGATCACGTCGGCGACGATGGCGCTGGACTTCTTCATTTCGCGAGCCACGCCCAGCGACTTGCGGAAACCGGTTACCACGACAGCGTCGACGGCGTCCGCCGGTTCGGCCGCGGGCGCTGGCTCTTCGGCGCGCGCGAAGGCGGCCGGCGCGAACATGGCCATGGCGAGGTTGGCCGCGCCCGCCAGGAGCGCGATCTTGGTCCGAGACATGAGTACCCCCAATTGTGATCGCCGGTTTGGGAGACCCGTTAGGGCGCCGGCGTTGGCCGGGCGTTAGGGTCCGTCGGTGACCCCCGCGTCTCGGTTCCGTTAAAGCTTGATGACAGAAGGCGCCTAGGCGACGTCAAACCGTCATGCGCTCGCGCTATGGCGACGCTCTCGTTTGGGAGTCTTCCATGCTCAGCCTGATCGCCGCCCTCGCGCTGGCCGCCGCCCCCTGTTCCGATGAGAGCGCCGCTTGCGTGCGCCAGCGCCTGGACGCCCTGCGGATGAACGACCTGATGGCGGTCGGCACGCACAATTCCTACAAGCTGGCCATCCCCGCCGACGAGATCGCCGCCATGGTCGCCGCGCGCGGCCCGGCCGTCCTGGGCGTCGACTATGGCCACCGCCCGCTGGTCGAGCAGCTGGACGCCGGCGCCCGCCAGCTGGAGCTGGACGTGGTGGCCGATCCGGAAGGCGGTCGCTACGCCAAACCGCTGACCGCCTTCGGCCAGGGAACGGTCCTGCCGCCGGCCACGGCCGCGGCCCTGGCCAAGCCGGGTTTCAAGACCATCCACATGCCCGACGTCGACTTCCGCGTATCGTGCGTGACCTTCGTCTCGTGCCTGCAACAGATCCGCGCCTGGTCCGACGTCCATCGCGACCACGCGCCGATCCTGATCCTGATCAACGCCAAGGAAGGCGAGGCCACGATGCCGGGCGGGGTGAAGCCCCTGGCCTTCACCGAGCCCCTGTTCGACGCCCTGGACGCCGAGGTCCGCTCGGTGTTCGGCGAGGACCGGCTGATCACCCCCGACCAGGTGCGCGGCAAGGCCGCCACCCTGCGCGAGGGCGTGCTGAAGGGCGGCTGGCCGACGATCGGCCAGGCCCGCGGCAAGGTGTTCTTCGCCCTGGACGAAAGCCCCGAGAAGGTCGCGATCTATCGCGGCAAGCGCGCCTCGCTGGAAGGCCGGGCGATGTTCGTCAACACCGACGAGGCCTCGCCGGCCGCGGCCTATCTGACCCTGAACGATCCGGTGGCGGAGAAGGCCCGCATCGCCGCCGCCGTGAAGGCCGGCTTCATCGTCCGCACCCGCGCCGACGCCGACACCCAGGAGGCCCGCCGCAACGACGTGACGCGCCGCACCGCCGCCCTGACCAGCGGCGCGCAATATGTCTCGACGGACTACATCTGGGCCGACCCGCGCTTCGCCGGCGGCTACACGGTGCGGCTGACCGGCGGCGACGTCGCCGCCTGCAATCCCGTCCGCCAGCCCAAGGCCTGCGACGGCCTGGCGATCGAGGCCCTGCCCGGCGCGCCGGCGCGCGGCTACCTGGAGCCGGCCGCCCGTCCCGACCTGACCAAGGTGCTCAGCGCCCCGCCCGAGCCTGGCTCGCCCCGCGCCGTCGCCGACGCGGCGATCTTCGACCAGACCCGGGCCCTGAAGGACACGCCCCGCTGGAAACTGGCGACCGACGACGTCGACGGCCCGGCCATGGGCCATTTCGAGGCGACGCTGGGCGTGCTGCTGACGCCCCAGAACGCCCCGATCCTGACGGCCTTGCTGGAACGGGCCGGCGACGACCGCTCGGTGGTCAGCCTCGCCAAGACCTTCTGGGGGACCAAGCGGCCCTATATCGGCAAGGACGCCTCGCCGATCTGCGAGGTCAAGAGCGCCCACCTGGCCGGCAATCCCGACTATCCGTCGGGCCACTCGGCCTTCGGCGGCCACGTGGCCATGATCCTGGCCGAGGTCGTTCCCGCCCGCGCCGACGCCCTCTACGCCCGCGGCCGCGAATACGCCGAGAGCCGCTGGGTCTGCGGCAGCCATTCGGTCAGCGCCGCCGAGGCCGGCCTGCGCTCGGGCGAGGTGATCTACGCCGCCGAGCACCGCTCCGAGGCCTTCCAGCGCGACATCGCCATGGCTCGCGCCGAGGTGGCGGCGGTGATGGCGGCGGCGGGGAAGTAGTCCCTCCCCCGTTGCGGGAGAGCGTGGCCCACGAAGTGGGTCGGGTGAGGGGTCGCACTCTTCCCTAAACCGACGAACGGTTTGCGTATCGGTTTAGGGCGCTGAATCGAGAGGTGAAGATAGCCACGTCTACGCCGCCGCCCTCTAGGGTACGATTTCCGCCAGCGGCCGGTCACAGAGTCCAAGATAAGTAGTTTGCCAGGCCCGAGCGAACGGCGGCGAGCTCGATCCCTTAGAATCTGGCCTTCAACGCTAACCGAACGCCC
>NZ_DATFAV010000145.1:0-10339 GCF_035254145.1 Caulobacter sp.
AGGACGCTACAGCCTTTCCACGATCGTGACGTTGGCGAGGCCGCCGCCCTCGCACATGGTCTGCAGGCCATAGCGGCCGCCGCGATCCTTCAGGGCGTGGATCAGGGTGGTCATCAGCTTGGCGCCTGAACCCCCTAGCGGGTGCCCAAGGGCGATGGCGCCGCCGTTGACGTTCAGGCGGTTGGCGTCGCCGCCGGTGACCTTGAGCCAGGCGGTCGGCACCGAGGCGAAGGCCTCGTTGACCTCGTAGAGGTCGATGTCGCCGATCTTCATGCCGGCCCGCTCCAGCGCCTTCAGAGTGGCCGGGATCGGGGCCTCCAGCATGATCACCGGGTCATGGCCGATCACGGTCATGTGGTGGATGCGGGCCAGGGGCTCGACACCCAGGGCCTTCAAGCCGCGCTCGTTGACGATCATCACGCCGGCCGCGCCGTCGCAGATCTGGCTGGAGGTTGCGGCGGTCAGGCGACCGTCCTCGGCCAGCAGCTTGACCGAGCCGATCGAGTCCAGCGAGGCGTCCCAGCGGATGCCCTCGTCGACCTCGTGACGCTCGACCGCGCCGCCCTCCAGCGTGACCTCGATCGGCACGATCTCGGCGGCGAACTTGCCGGCCCTGGTGGCGGCCATGGCGCGCTGGTGGCTCTGCAGGGCGTAGGCGTCCAACTCGGCCCGCGACAGGTCGTACTTCTTGGCGATGGTCTCCGCGCCGGCGAACTGGCTGAACTGGATCCCCGGGTAGCGCTCTTCCATGCGCGGGCTCTTGTAGGTCCCGAAGCCGTTCTTGTAGGGCAGGGCCGAGGACAGGCCCATCGGCACGCGGCTCATGCTCTCGACGCCGGCGGCGATCACGATGTCCATGGCGCCCGACATCACGGTCGCGGCCGCGAAGTGGATGGCCTGCTGGGACGAGCCGCACTGGCGGTCGACCGAGGTGGCGGGCACGCTCTCGGGCAGCTTGGAGGCCAGGACGGCGTTGCGGGCGATGTTGATGGCCTGCTCGCCCACCTGACCGACGCAGCCCAGGATCACGTCCTCGACCAGGGCCGGATCGGCGCCGCTGCGCGCGATCAGGGCGTCCAGCACCGTCCCGGCCAGATCGGCCGGATGCCAACCCGAGACCCGACCGCCCTTGCGGCCCCCGGCCGTGCGCGCGGCCGCCACGATATAGGCTTCGCCCATGGTTTCCTCCTGTTCGTTGCGAGGAGTGAAACAGGCGTTGGAGCCTATGTCAGCGGTGACGCGGCGTCAGTCGGAACGGGTGCGCGAGGACGTCCCAGCGCGCCGCACAGCAGGGCCAGCATGGCCAGATAGCTGAAGCACGAACTGGCCAACCAAGCCGCCCACCGCCACAGGACGTCGTCGGCGGCCAGGGCGAAATGCAGCACGACATTGAGGGCCTGGAAGGCGCAGGCCCACATCGGCCACCACCGGTCCGAGCGCAGGGCGACATAGAGCAGGGCGAGCGTCAGCGCCAGGTCGACCAGCATGGGCGCGACCTGAAAGCCGCGCAGCAGGATGCTGTTGTAGACCAGGGCGCTGGCGACCCACGCCACGACCATCGCCGCGGCGCCGAAGCGTTCGGGCCATGCGCCGCGCCAGGCGGCCGCCCCGACCGTCACCAGCAGCGCGACCAGACTGGCCCATTGATAGAGGAAATGGAAAAGCATCGCCCGCCCTGGCGCTGTCCGGTCAGAGAACCGCCCAGACCCGATAAACAGGCTGAACTTGGTGCAATCTAGAACACGTCCAGGGCGTGCTCCAAGGCGTCGTCGTCATTCTCGATTGCAGAGCCCGCTCGATTGCAGAGCATGGCGCGACAGGGGCTCGCGTGGCGGGCCCCTGTCGTCCGGGTGCGTCGCGTCAGGCCGCGACGGTCAGTCGGCCCACGAGCGGGGTGGGCGGCTTTTCGGATCCATCGCCAAAGGCGACCGCGGACAGGCCGATGTCGTGTTGGGCGGTCGAGAGATGCTTGTGGGTCGTGACGATCCGCTCGCGCGCCGCGCCCAGGGCTTGCATCGTTTCGATGGCGGCCATCAGCGCGTCCTGGCCGATCAGGGCCGAGAGGTGGGCGCCCTGTCGAGCCGTTGGCATCAGGGCCGCCAGGGAGGCGGTGGTGGTGATGGCCGCGTCGATGGCGTTCTCGGCGGCGAACAGGGCGTCGGCGACCGTTTGGGCGGCCTGGCGGCGTTCCTTGAGCATAAGCAGTCTCCTTCGCGCCTACGGGGGCGCGTTGCCGGGGGTTCAGGGCCGGGGTTTCAGGACCTGGGTTTCAGAGGATGTGGAAAAGAGACCGCCCGGCTCCAACGCTTGCGCTTGAGAGCGGGTTCGAGCGGTCTAACCGCCTAGGCTCAAACTTGACGCGCTCTAGGCGAAAAGGCCTTCCAGGGCGTGAAGTCCCGCCAGGATCGAACCGAACGCGAAAGCGGTCACGATCATGACGGCCGCGATGAAGGCCAGCCGGAGCGGAAGGCTTAGATGGTTAGGTCGTCCAGATCCGAGTCCGAAGACCAGGACTCCGGCGGAAAGCTCTCGTCCATCACCGCGCTCGCGATGCACAGGATTTCCCGCATGACCAGCTCGCTCGGCTTGAACGAGGCTTGCTTGCGGGTGGCCGCCACCAGGTCGTGGACCATCGCCGCGCCATCCGGCTTCGCCGACAGGCTGGCCAGCTGACGTTCCAGCTCGCTCCAGGTGATGGGCGGCAGGGCGTCCGCCGAGTTGAGGGGCGGCCAGGTGCTGCGAAAGCTGATCACGTCCTGACGCAGGTACGTCGCGCGGCCGATCGCATCCTTCTGATGAGGGGTGAGTTCGTTCTGATGGGGGGTCAATGCGTTCACGGGAAACTCCTTCCTCGATGCGATCAGCAGACCGCAAGGAAGGTGGCTCGCCTAGCCGGGACGGATCGGACCCCGACGCGATCGGAGGGGGGGTGACAGGGGGGGTGACAGGTGGGGTGGCAGGGGCGCCGTCGCCCTGTCTGGCCCGGTTGAAGACCCGGCGCGCGGCGTCGTAGCGATCGGCCGCGCCCAGCCGTCGGCGGGCCTTGTCCAGATGCCAGTCGACCGTGTGCTTGGAGAGGCCCAGCTCGCGGGCGATCTCCTTGGAGCTCATGTGGCGATCGACCAGACGCAGGCACTCGCGCTCACGCTCGGTGAGGCGGTCGAGGTCCTCGACCTGGTCCGCAAGAGAAGGATCGCCCTTTTCCATCACCGGAACTTTACGGGAACGCCGTATTTCGGCAAGCCTCGCCACATTAAACCTTGGCCATGTGCGGGGCGAGCGGTTTCGACAGTCACGCCTCGCGGCGCGCCGCCTCCGATTCCGTGGCCGGCGACGCGGCGCGGATCAGCTCAAGAACATCGAAGATGATTTCGCGCATGGCGGCGGCGGCCTTGTCGGCGTCGCGGGCGATGATCGCCTCGGCCACGTCCTCGTGCGAGCGGATCGAGGCGGTGTGGCCCTTGATGCGGTTGGTGAAGCGGATGGAGATGCGCAAGGCCGTGTTCACCAGCTCGTGCAGCTCGCGATAGAATGGGTTCTTGGTCGCGTTCAGGATGGCGATGTGGAAGGCGATGTCGGCCGACAGCGGGTCGTCCTCGCCCTCGGCGGCGGCCTTCATGCGGCGCAGGCCCTTGCGGATGTCCTCCAGCCCCGCCTCGTCGGCGTTGCGCGCGGCCAGGGCCGCGGCGGCCGGCTCGATCCCCAGGCGCATCTCGGTGAAGTCGGCGAGCAAGCGCAGGCTGAACTTGCGCTCCAGCAGCCAGCGCAGCACGTCGGGGTCGAGCATGTTCCACTCGGCCTCGGGCTCGACCACGGTGCCGTGGCGCGGGCGGGCGCTGAGCAGGCCCTTGGCGGTCAGCATCTTGACGGCCTCGCGGGTCACCGTGCGGCTGGCGCCGAACTGCTTGGACAGCTCGCCCTCGGTGGGAAAGCCGACCTGGGCGTATTCGCCAGTGACGATGGCCTGACCAAGTTGCTCGACCAGACCGTAGGTCAAACTCAGGCCGGGCTGGGTGCGCATCGGCTGATCTTCTTTTTTTCTGCGGCGGCGAAGCCAGGACGATCGCTGCTCATTGTATTGGCTTGCTCCGCTGGCGTACGGAGTGATTTGCGCTGAATACAGCCGCGCCGTGGGCTTTCGGCAAGTGCGTTCGGGCCGGGCGCTCGAGCAAATCGAGAAGCGGACGACATCCGCCGCGCCCTATGCGTTCCAGGCGGCGACGAGGGCGGCGGCGCGCTGCCCGACCTCCTTGGCCGTATAGCCCGGACGAAAGAGCTCGCCGCCGACGCCGACGCCCGCCACGCCCGCCGCGCGCCAGGGTTCGAGATTGGCCGCGCCCACGCCGCCCACGGCGTAGACCAGGACGTCCCTGGGCAGCACGTCCTTGATCGCCTTGACGTGCCCGGGCCCGAACGTGCCGGCGGGGAAAAGCTTCAACGCCCCGGCGCCGGCCTTGACGGCGGCGAGGGCCTCCGAGGGGGTGGCGAAGCCCGGCATGGCGGTCAGGCCCAGCTCGACCGCGCGGCCGATGACCTCGGGATCGGTGTTGGGCGTGACGATCAGCCTGCCGCCCGCCTTGGCGACGTCGTCGACGGCCTGGGGCGTAAGGACCGTGCCGGCCCCGCACAGGGCCTGGTCACCGAAGGCGGCGCACAGCTTGCCGATGCTCTCCAGCGGATCGGGCGAGTTCAGCGGAACCTCGATCCCCCTGATCCCGGCCGCCACCAAGGCAGCGGCGATGTCGACGATCTCGTCCGGCTTCACGCCGCGCAGGATGGCCACGATGGGAGGCGGGGCGAAGTCGGGCATGACGCTCACTTGTCTTGAAATCTGGAAATCGCCGAAGTTCTGGAGATGGAGGACAGGCCGGCGAGGACGGCCGCGTCGCCATCGACGACGGCCGCGCCGACACCGACCCTGGCCAGGGCCTTTACATAAAGGTCGCCGAGGGGGCCGGCGCCGATCACGGTCACGGCCTCGATCGGCCCGAACCAGTCGCGCGCGGCGGCGACGTCGGCCCCGATCAGCAGGCCCGACAGATAGCCCATGGCGTCGGCGGGGCTCGTGCCGTCCAGCAACTGCCGGCCGCGGGTCTCGAACATCAGGTGGAGCAGGCGCTGGGCGCCGTGCGCGCCGATCCGCTCCAGGCCCAGGGCGAAGCCTTCGGCCGAACCCTCGGCCTGGGCGCCGCCGCCCGCCGCCAGGGTCGAGCGCTGCTTCAGCAGGGCGAAGGTCTCGCCGACCGGGGCGGTGACGAAGCCGGTGACCTTGCCGTCCTCGACCACGGTCCACTTGTTGTGGGTGCCGGGCAGGGCCAGAAGGTGGCGGCCGCGCTGAAGCGCCGGGTTTAGCGCAAGGGCGCCGAAGACCTGGGTCTCCTCGCCGCGCATCACGTCGGGGCCGCCCAGCGGGTTCACGCAGGAGAGACCCGGAACCAGGGTCACCGGCAGGCCGTCGGCCTCGAGGCGGATCGTGCGCTGGGCCACCGCCGCCGCATCGGCGGGGCAGGGGGCGTAGGGCGCCAGGCTCCAGCCTAGGCTAGAGCCGACCATGCCGCACAGGATCGCGCCGGCCGGGCTGGCCTCGCGCCAGTCGCCGACCAGGTTCAGGAAGGTCTGCTGGGGCGTTTCCGTCAGGGTGGAGACCCCGGGGCCATCGCGACGATGGATCACGCTCTTGCCCTGGCGCAGCCAGAGCCGCAGACGCGAGGTGCCCCAGTCGCCGACGATCACGACGTCCTGGTCCATCAGGATCGGTCCTTCGCCGCCGCGCGTCGCCGTCCCGTGCCGCCGTCGCTCATGATCGTCCCTGACGCTGGGCGTGAAGCGCCCGCTGCCGAGGATTTATAGTACAATATGGAGCGGCGCAATCGCGGCCTGTTACGACCACATGGGGACTGGCCAAGAGACCGCCGCGCGGCGAGTGTCTCCCGAACGATTGATAGCGCTATCAGGGCGCTCGACGAGGGAGGATGCGGATGGGCGCCTGGCGGATCGCGGCGGTGGTTTCCTTGGGCGCCTTGATGGTTTCGACCTCGGCCCTCGCGCTGGACGGCGGCTTCGAGAAGACGGCCGACGGGGTGGTCGTGACGCCCGCCTCGGGCCCGGCCAGGAAGGTCCGCCTGCGGGTGATGGGCGAGCGGATCATCCACGTCACGGCTTCGCCGACCGACGAGATCAAGGTCCCGCCCAGCCTGATGGTGATCGCGGCCCCCAAGACCTCCGGCTTCACGGTCACGCAGGCGGGCGGCAAGGTGGTGCTGAAGGCCGGCAAGGCCACGGCCGAGGTGGCGCTGAAGGACGGGACGGTGTCGTTCAAGGACGCCGACGGCAAGACGGTCCTGGCCGAGCAGGGCCGCTCTGCCTTCAAGCCCCTGACCATCGACGGCAAGGGCTTCTACGCCATCTCGCAGCGGTTCAATCCGGGCACGGACGAGGGCTTCTACGGCCTTGGCCAGCACCAGAACGGCCAGATGAACTACAATGGTCAGGACGTCGAACTGGCCCAGTACAATCGCGACATCGCCATCCCGTTCGTGCTGTCGACCCGCAACTACGGGGTTCTCTGGGACAACAATGGCATCAGCCGCTTCGGCGACCCGACGCCCTACGCCCTGGCCTCCCGCGACCTGAAGCTCTTCGACGAGAGCGGCAAGCCCGGCGGCTTCACCGCCAGGTACTATGTCGGCGGCGCGCTGAAGCTGACGCGCGTCGAGGCGGACGTGAACTATCAGTACCTAAAGGACCTGCCGAACTGGCCGGCCGAGCTGACGACCGCCGACAAGAAGCCGGTCAAGGGCGCGAGCGTGGTGTGGGAGGGCTATGTCGAGCCCAAGACCACCGGCGTGCAGAAGTTCAAGCTCTATTCGTCCAGCTACGCCAAGCTCTGGGTCGACGGCCAGCTGAAGATCGACCGCTGGCGGCAGAACTGGAACCCGTGGTTCCACAACTTCACCGTCCCGATGAAGGCCGGCGCGCGCCACAAGGTTCGGATCGAGTGGGAGCCCGACGACGGCTACGTCGCTCTGCTGCACAACGACCCGCTGCCCGCCGCCCAGCAGAAGTCGCTGACCCTGACCTCGGACGTGGCTCACGCGATCGACTACTATTTCGTGTCCGGCGAAAACCTCGACCAGGTCGTCGGCGGCTATCGCGAACTGACCGGCAAGGCCCAGGCCATGCCGCGCTGGGCCTACGGCTTCTGGCAGAGCCGCCAGCGCTACGAGACCCAGGACCAGATCGTCGGCGTGCTGAAGGAATACCGGGCCCGCAAGTTGCCGATCGACAACGTCGTGATGGACTGGCGCTACTGGAAGGACGACCAGTGGGGCAGCCACAAGTTCGACGAGACGCGCTTCCCCGATCCCCAGAAGATGCTGGACGACATCCACGGGACGAACGGCCACTTCATGATCTCGATCTGGGCCAAGTTCTATCCGTGGACCGAGCACTTCAAGGCGCTCGACGCCAAGGGCCACATGTACAGGCGCAACATCGAGCAGGGCGCGCTGGACTGGGTGGGGCCCGGCTACCTGAATTCCTTCTACGACCCCTATTCGAAGGAGGCGCGCGACATCTACTGGCGCCAGGTCAAGGACAGCCTGAAGCGCTACGGCGTCGACGCCTGGTGGATGGACAGCGACGAGCCGGACATGCACTCCAACCTCGACATCCCCGAGCGCACCCTGCGCATGGGGCCGACGGCGATGGGGCCCGGCGCGGAGTTCTTCAACTCCTACCCGCTGATCCACACGAGCGGCGTGTTCGAGGGCGAGCATGAGCTGAACCCCGACAAGCGCAGCTTCATCCTGTCGCGCTCGGCGTTCGGCGGCATCCAGCGCAACGGCGTGGCGGTGTGGAGCGGCGACGTCGTGGCCCGCTGGGACGACTTCCGCGACCAGATCTCGGCCGGGGTGAATCTTTCGATGTCGGGCCTGCCCAACTGGACCACCGACATCGGCGGCTTCTCGGTCGAGGATCGCTACACCAACCAGGATCCCAAGCACCTGGACGAGTGGCGGGAGCTGAACCTGCGCTGGTTCCAGTTCGGCGCCTTCTCGCCCCTATTCCGCAGCCACGGCGAGTTTCCGTATCGCGAGATCTACAACCTCGCGCCGGAAGGGTCGGAGGTCTATCAGAGCCTGGCCTGGTACGACGAGCTTCGCTATCGGCTGATGCCCTACACCCTGACCCTGGCGGGCGAGACCTATCACCGCGACGGCGGCATCATGCGCGGCCTGGTCATGGACTTCCCGCGTGATCCCAAGGTGCGCGATATCGACGACCAGTACCTGTACGGTCCCGCGTTCCTGGTGGCTCCCGTGACCCGCTTCAAGGCCCGCTCGCGCTCGGTGTACCTGCCGGCCGGCGTGTCCTGGTACGACTTCGAGACGGGCAAGCCCTATGCGGGCGGACAGACGGTCAAGGCCGACGCGCCGCTCAACCGCATGCCGCTGTTCGTGAAGGCCGGCGCCATCGTGCCGACCACGCAGGTCCAGCAGTATGTCGGCGAGACGCCCGACGCCCCAATCACCCTGGTCGTCTATACGGGCAAGGATGGCGCGTTCGAGCTCTACGAGGACGACGGCCTGTCGATGGCCTATCAGCGCGGCGCCTACAGCCGTATCCCGATCCGCTACGACAACGCCACCGGCCGCGTCACGATCGGCCCGCGCTCGGGCCGGTTCGACGGCATGGTCGACAAGCGGGTGTTCAAGATCCGCTTCATCGGCGCCGGCGCCAAGCCGACCGACTTCGACGCGGCCGACGCCGTCGTCGACTATTCGGGAGCGCCGGTAGTCGTGACGCGCGGCAAGTAAGACGCTCGCGGCCTTCCTCCTCGCGGCCTCCCTCCTCGCGACCTCCCTCCTCGCGACCTCCACGACGAAGGCTCAAGCCAGGCTGGCCGACTCCCGAGGGAGCCGGTCGGCCTTTTCTTCGTTGGTAGAGGCAAAGGAGCCTCTCGATGCGTCGTCGTCTTCGTCTGCTGTCCGACCTTTGGAAGTCGCTGGTCTTCATCGTGACCATTCGCGCGGCGGCCAAGCCCTGCCGCTCGCGCCGCATCCCGCCGGCTGGCCCCGAGGTCTCCTCGATGAGCGGTGTTGGGCAAATATCGTGAATTGAAAATTAAGCATGTCAGGTAAGACACTAGAATAGATGTGCCATAATGAGACGAGAAGTGGTGCGTTAAATTATTCTTATCTTCATTCATGAGCGGTTTATGATTAACAAAATAGTTCTATATCTTAATTGTATCTATCTGCTTCTTCAACGAAATGGAAAGCTAGTTGTCGGATACTTGCGGTGGGTAAAACGCCCACCGGCCGTCAAAATGACGCCGGAACACCTCGAATAGGAGTTGTTTCGTTATGGCGCTGAACAGCATCAACACGAACTCGGGCGCGATGATCGCCCTGCAAAACCTGAACGCCACCAACGCCGACCTGCAGACCGTCCAGCAGCGCATCAACACCGGTAAGAAGGTGGGCACCGCCAAGGATAACGGCGCCGTCTGGGCCATGGCCAAGACGCAATCGGCCACCTCGCAATCGATGAACGCCGTGAAGGACTCGCTGCAACGCGGTCAGTCCACCATCGACGTGGCCCTGGCCGCTGGCGACACCATCAACGACCTGCTCGGCAAGATGAAGGAAAAGGCCCTGGCCGCTTCCGACACCTCGCTGAACACCGCGTCGTTCAACGCGCTCAAGTCAGACTTCGACTCGCTGCGCAAGCAGATCACCAAGGCCTCGGATAACTCCAAGTTCAATGGTGTCAGCCTCGTCGGTGCCAGCGCCAAGGCGCTCGTCTTCCTGGCTAACGCGGACGGTTCTGGCCTGACGGTGAACGCTCAGACCCTGACCATCGGTGGGCTGGGCCTCAGCGCCACGCCGACCTTCACGACGGCCACCGAAGCCAAGACGATGATCTCCACCATCGACAAGGCCATCGGCACCGCCACCAACAAGCTGGCCGCCCTGGGCACCGCCTCGTCGGGTCTGGACACCCACCTGACCTTCGTCGGCAAGCTGCAAGACAGCCTGGACGCCGGTGTTGGCAACCTGGTGGACGCCGACCTGGCCAAGGAAAGCGCCAAGCTGCAGTCGCTGCAAACCAAGCAGCAACTGGGCATCCAGGCGCTGTCGATCGCGAACTCCTCGAGCTCGTCGATCCTGAGCCTGTTCCGCTAAGACGGATACCGCCGACGTTCGCGTCGGTCTTGGGGGCGAGCCTTCGGGCTCGCCCCTTTTTCTTTGGACGATCGGGACCGTCACCCGCACGCTATTCGTGGTTACCGCGCCGTTAACCAGCAACCCTTTGTTAGGGCTGACCATTCCGC
>NZ_DATFAV010000146.1:0-22191 GCF_035254145.1 Caulobacter sp.
CGACTATTCGACGGCCAACGCCGGCCTGTCGCTGGATCCGGTCAATCTTGGCGACCAGGACCTGGGCGGGGTGGCGCCGCTTTTCTGGCCGCTCGACATGCCCCTGGTCGGCGGCGACCAGGTGGCGCTGCGCCAAGTCTAGCGGTCGGCGATGGCGGCGCCGCAGTTCACCCAGTCGACCGGCGATCCGCGGCTCTATTGGCTCGACGCGGCCAGTTGGTCGCCGTCGGGCGGCTTTGGCCTGGTGCTGTTTGCGGACACGGGGGCCGGACCGCCGGCCCTGACCCTGGCCCAGAGCTTCACCGACTATCCCGGCGCCTATGTGACGATCGGGCAGCGCCCCACGGCGCAAGGCGAGACCGCCTTCGCCGACGCGGTCCTGGCGCTGGTTCTTCGGCTGGGCCCCGGCGCGCGCTTCTTCTGGCTGGCGCAGGCCGATCCCGACGCCGACTGGGGCCGGCGCACGCTCTACATCCGGCAGGCGGCTGGAGCGGCGCAGGGGCTGATCGACCGCCCCAGCGTCATGGCCCTGGGCCGATATCGCTTCACCATCTCCTCTGGCCAAACCTTGGCTCCGACCGCCGACGGCTTCTCGATTGACGGCGACGTCACCCCAGCCTTCCAACTGCTCACCGACGACAAGACTTGGCCGCTGGCCGGACCGCCCGCTGGCCAGACGGTGCTGGCGGCCAACGGTGCGGCGGCGGGGACCTTCCGGCTCGACCTCAGCCTGGAGGCCTCGGCCAACCCCGGCGGGATGAGCGATTTCGAACTGCTCGACGTCGGCCTCCGCTATGGCCTGGTCGATCCGGGCGACCCAGACGGGGTGCTGCTAAAATCCCTCCGCCAGCCGCTGGTGCGAGGGTTGGCCCCAACCGCGACGCCGATGAGCTTGCTGGTCGATCCGGGCGCCCCGCTCGAACCGACCCGCACGCATCTGGCTTTCGGGGCCGGCGCGCCGGTTCTCGACACCCACTACAGCGCCCAGCTTGGCTACGGCGTCAGCCTGGCGCCCGCATCGAACGGCGGGAGCGGCCTTCCGGCGGGCCTAGCCTTCCATCGTCGCCCGGCGTCCCTGACCGAAGCCCCCGGCGATGATCCGCTCTATCTGGCTCCGATCGGCCCGTTCACCCTCACCGTCGCCGCGCCGTCCGGGGGCCAGGCCACGCCTGCGGCGCGTCTGTCGCCCGGCTTGTCAGGCAGCGAGTACTTCGGCTTCTCGACCGGCCAGGCCGTACCGGTGTCGTACACGCCAGCCCAGCCGGCGTTCGCGGTCAACTTCCCGCCCAAGGCGCTCGCGCCATCATTGACGGATGAGGCCGCGCTGACGGCTCTGGCCGCCTTCGACGACCCGCCCCCGCCACTCGACGCCCGGGCCACCACCGCTTTCGCCGCCCTCGGCCCGCCCGCGGGCGGCCAGGCCTGGTACTTCGCCCAGCCGGCGGGCGCGGCCTTCTTCCATGTCCGGGAAACCGGGTCGCCGAGCCAGGACGCCCTCTTGCCCTATCTGCCGCTCCTGGAGCTGGTGACCAGCGACGTCTCCGCGCCCGGGCAGGCCTATCCCCTGACACCCTATGCCGGCGGCGACGTCGCCAACGATCTCGATCTGATCCGGGCCTTCGAAGCCCAGGTGCTCAGCCCCATGCGTCGCGCCGCCATGGGTTCGGCGGGCGGCGACCAGCTCTTCCTGCGGGCGCCGATCGCGCCCGAGGACGACGACGGGGTCCCGGCCGTGACGCCGCAGGGCATGCTTGCGACCTTCGAGGGCTCGACCTGGCGCTCGGTGATCCTCAGTCCCGCCAAGGCCCAGACGACCCTGCCGCAGCTGGCCTTCAACACCCCGGGCGCGGATTTGCGCGACGCCCTGCAAGCCAACCAGCTCTTCCTAGTGGCGGCCGATGGCGCGCGGCTGATGACCGGCGCCGACTACAACTACTGGATCACCGACGCGGTGCTTGGCGATCTGACGCGGCTCACCGGCGCCGAAGCCGTGCCGCCGTCGGTGGTGTCGCTGCTGGCGGCCAGCGCCCGGACGCCGCAGACTTCGCGGGCGGCGTTCAGGACCATGCTCGACGGCGTCCTGACCGGACCCAACGCCCAGTACCGCGACGTGGTCACCAAGTACGCGGTTTATTTCCAGTTGGAGGTCGAGGGCTGGCGCTTTCGCTTGTCGCCCTCGCTCTGGGCCGACCAGAGCCTCCATCCGCCGGTGATGATCTTCAAGTTCGCGCGCGGTCCGCTTGTCGACTTCGTGCAGAACACCGACGCCTGGGCCTGGCCCGAGGTCGCCAAGCTCGACGGCTCGATCAGCGCCACCCAGGTCCTGATCAACCAGATCATCACCGCCGCCCAGGACGAGGTCGCCGCCCAAGGCCAGGCGAGCGACCTCTACAACTTCGTCACCCAGGTGGTCAGCGACCCGGGCTGGACGGGGGTGATCGTGCTGAACGCCAACGTCCCGTTCAGCTCGGTGCCGCCAGAGTTGGCGGGGCTCGCGGCGGGCGTTGATCCAGCCGAGTTCCGCGCCCATCACGTGGGGCTGTCGGTGACGCCGGTGACGGTGGACACCGCCCAGCGCAGTCTCGCCCAGGACCACAGCGCCGTCTTCGGCCTGATCGACTACGACGATCCGCTCGACATCGCCCATACCAGTCAGGCCTTCGACTTCAAGGTCTTGCAGCTGCGCGTGCTGTTCGCCAATTCGGCGATCGCCAATTTCGCCGCCCGCATCGAGCTCTTCGTCAACCAACTCTTCGGCGAACTCGTCACCCTCTATCGCAGCGAGCACTACAACAACATCCTGCTGGACGGCGCCTACCAACGTCAGGGCGGTTCGGGTCACTACGTCTTCGCCACGAGCGCGGTTAGCACCTACGGCGCCGACGCGGTCGGGCGCGGGGGCAGCGCCTATCAGACGGTCCTTCAGAGCACCGCGCTCGAGCAAGTGCAGTTCGTCACCGCCACGGCCGACAGCGCCACCCAGAGCATCATCCGCAATCGCTTCCTGATGCGCGGCAAGCTGCGCTTCTCGGACCTGAAGGGCTTTGACGCCTTCTCGTTCGGCCCCACGCAGGACCGCAACGGCGTGACGATCGCCGACGGCTATCTGGCCTTTTCGGGCCTGTCGGTCGACATGGATTTTCCGGTGGCGACACCGGAAGCCAGGACCTTCGCTTTCAACATCGCCGGCGTCGCCTTCGACCCCGCCGCCAGCCTGGCGCGACCGACCAGTTTCTTCCAGCGCTTCCCGCTGCAGCTGGCCGCCCTGATCCGCGGCGACAAGAGCCAAAAGCCCAAGGACCTCGGCTTCATGCCGCTGGAGACGCCGCTCGCTCAGCCCGGCTTCGACGGCGAATGGTATGGCCTGGTGCTGGCGGTGGACCTGGGCACGCTGGGGGCGCTGTCGGCCGCGCCGCCCCTGTCGGCGAGCCTCGTGGCGGCCTGGTCGCCCGCTCCGCGCGGCCACGACGTCAATATCGGTCTGAAGTTGCCGGGAGTCGAAAGCATCCGGTCGCTGTCGCCGATCCAGGGGGTGATTGACCTGGGCTTCCAGTCGATCGACCTGCAGGCCCAGGGCGCGACCCAGACCCCGCCCGATCCGGCTTACACCCTACGATTCCGCAACTTCTACCTGCGGTTCCTGGGTTGGAAGTTCCCACCCGGCCAGAACGTCATCACCCTGTTTGGCAACCCCGACGTCGCCAGCCAGTCCCTGATCACCGACCGCGGCGCCCTAGGCTGGTACGCCGCCTACGCCAAGAAGGAGTAGGACGGTGGTCGATGTCCGCGTCTGCCTTTGGAACATCCAGAACTTCGGCCAGTCCACGCCGCGGTACGATGGCGTCTACCACGTCAATGGCAACGCGATGCGCAACCAGTTCATCGCGCGCCTGGTCCGCCAACATAACATCGACGTGCTCCTCATTCAGGAGGCCCAAGCCGACAGCTTGACGGCCTTGGCCGATCTGCAGCGCAAGCTCAACGCCCTGCACACCACCAAGGACTGGGCCTACAGCTGGTGCGGCTCGGCTCTGGCTCGAAGCAACGTGGACCGGCCTGCCGATTTCAACGACCTGACCATGACCACGGGCGCGCGCTCGGAAGGATACGCCGTCCTCTGGCGACGCAATCAGGACCGTTTCAAGCTTGTCGATGGTTTGACGCCGATCGCCTACAACTCGGGCCCGATCTCGGTCAGGCCGACCTCGCCGCTGAACATTTCGCAACTCGGCCGGCCCACGGGCAAGCTGGCGATCGGCGGAGCGGGGCGGGCCGACGATCAGGAAACTTTCGGCGCCACCGGCGGCTTCACCACGGCCAGGGCGTATCCAAACCAGTATGACAAGGACGACGACAGCTACGACAATCTCGACGCTTGGCCCAAGCTCAACTATCCGCCGACGGCCGGCTCGGATCCGAACAAGCTGAAATGGGCCAAGGCCAGACGTCCGGTCTATGTCGTCCTGAAACTGGGCGACAATAACACCCGGCTCTGTCCGGTGTCGGTCTATCACGCGCCCAGCAACGCCGACCGCTCATCCTGGGGCGCGTTCATCGCGGGCCTGGCGCGAGAGCTCTACGCGATAGACAAGGTCGCCGGGCTGACGCCCAATCCCGACGACGCCCAGGTCGCGACCCGCGTGGTGTTCGGCGGCGACTTCAACAATTCGGTGGCCGAAGACGACTGGCCTGACGACTATAACTACTTCGTCGCCGCCCGCGCGGCGACCATTGACGGCGGCGCGGCCAAGGCCGTGGCCCCCGCCGTCGACAGCGGCGACGCCGCGCGCCGCACCACCGTGCAGATCCTTCAGGGCGCCCAGCACGATGAGCCGATCGAAAGCGTCGATCCCAACGACTACCTGCGCCACAAGATCGACCTGTTGTTCTATGGCGGCGACGTCGCCGCCCGACGCATCGATCTAATGGCCGAGGTCACCGACAACGATGTCTATGACCTGGCTATCAAACACGCTTACAAGTTGATGAACGACACCGAAGCCTCGGTCGGCGACGACGAGGCCAATCGGCGGATGACCGACACAGGCCCGCAATACAAGGGCGTTGGTTCCGACACCTGGAAGCCGATGATCTGCGGCAGCTGGGGGGGCACCTTCGTCGACTGGGCCGAGTCTTGTAGGCAGTTTCAAGCCGGAGAGATCACCGACGCCCGTCGCGCGGCCGAATACATCCACCTCTTCGTCAGCGACCACATGCCGCTGCTCGCCACCGTCAGCTATTGAGGGCGCGGCGATGACCTTCCAGCGGCCCTCTCGCGCCTTTCGCCCTCAAGACACTAAGGCTCGTCGCCTTACCGCGCTGGCGTCCCCAGGGAGCCGGCCATGACCGACGTGAAGGTCTGTCTCTGGAACATCCAGAACTTCGGCCAGCCGACGCCACGCTACGACGGGCTCCGTTTCGCCCTCGGCAACGACCTGCGCAACAAGTTCATCGCTCGGTTCGTCAAACACTACGCGATCGACGTGCTGCTCATCCAAGAAGCCCAGCTGGACTCCCAGGCCGCGCTCGCCGACCTGCAACGCAAGCTCAACGCGGTCCATGACGACAAAAAGGACTGGGCCTACAGCTGGTGCGGGTCGGCGATCGCTGAAAACGACGTCGATGTCGTGACCCGCTCCGCCGACCTGACCATGCGCACGGGCCAGCGTTCGGAAGGGTATGCGGTGCTCTGGCGACGCGAGCAGCAGGACCGCTTCACGCTGGTCGACGGCCTTAAGCCGATCGCCTACTTGACGGGCCCGATCATTGCCAACCTGACCTCCCCGCTCAACATCTCGCAGACCGGAAAGCCGACGGGAAATCTACCGGCCGGCGGCGCGGGACGGGGCGCGCACGCCCAGACCTTCGGCGCTTCGGGCGGCTTCACCCAGGCGCGCGCCTACCCCACCCGATACAATACCGGCACGCAGCTTTACGATGACCTCGACGCCTGGCCCAAGCTCAACTACCCGCCCACCGCCAAGAAAGACCCGACGAAGCTGCGATGGTCGCGAGCCCGGCGGCCGGTCTATGTCGTCATCAAACTGGGCGACGACGACACCAGGCTCTGTCCGGTGTCGGTCTACCACGCACCCAGCAATAGCGAGCGATCATCCTGGGGGGCTTTCATCGCCGGCCTGGCGCGAGAACTCTACGCCGTCAACACCGCGGAGGGCGCAACGCCCGATCCCGACGATGTGCAGGTCGCCCGGTACGCCGTGTTCGGCGGGGACTTCAACAACGCCGTCGCCTCGAACGCTTGGCCTGGAGACTACAACTACTTCGTGGCCAAGCGTCAGAGAACCATCGATGGCGGCGCCAAATGCGCCGTCACGCCGGCGGCCAACGATGCGGCGGCCGCGCGCCGCACAACGGTCCAGATCGTCCAAGGCCGCAATCACGAGCCGATCGATAGCGCCAACGCCAACGACTACCTGCGCCACGAAATCGACCTGGTGTTCTACGGCTTCAATATTGCCGCCCAGCGCATCAACCTGATGTCCATCGTCACCAACACCGAGACCTACAACGTCGCCATCAAAGGCGCCGAAAAGCTGATGCGCGACACCGAGGCCTCCGTCGACGACCAGCCGACCCGCCGGCAGATGACCGACACCGGCCCGCAGTACAGGAACGCCCCGGACGACGCCTGG
This sequence comes from Caulobacter sp., assembly GCF_035254145.1. Lineage (GTDB taxonomy): Bacteria > Pseudomonadota > Alphaproteobacteria > Caulobacterales > Caulobacteraceae > Caulobacter. The sequence goes on from NZ_DATFAV010000146.1 coordinate 6,654, forward strand.
AAGCCCATGATTAGCGGGGGTTGGGGCGGCACCTTCATCGATTGGGAGGAGTCCTGCAAACAGTTCAAGGCCGGGAAAATCACCGACGCCCGTCGCGCGGCCGAATACATCCACCTCTTCGTCAGCGACCACATGCCGCTGCTCGCCACCATTACCTATTGAGGCGCGGCGATGGACATCCAACAGCTCTTCTCCGCCCTCCAGCCCTTCCAGGACCTCGACGCCAAAACCCTGACGATCCCCGCCGCCAGCGTCACAGGCTGGACAGACATCCACGCGCTGCTGACCGCGGCCCTGGCCGATCAGACTTTGTCCCTGGGCCAGATCACCAGCTTTCCGACGCCGCCGACCGCCAACGCCATCGTCTACCAGGGGACCGCGAGCCTCTTCCCCTGGAGCGGTGGGGCCACCCAGACATCGCTCAGCGTCACCGCCACGTTCAGCGTCGACGCCCAGGGCGAGCCCCAACTCCTGCTCCGCGCGATCGTCCCGGAGTCGGCCCTGCCTTGGACGCTTGGCGCCAGCCTCGAGGGGCTCGGCGCCACGGAAGTCGCCGATGTGACTTTCGAACAGGCCCTCTTCCTGCTGACCAGCCAGTCGACCAGGGTCAGTGACTATCCGGACACCGTGGCCCCGTTCGTCAACTTCCAGGGCGTCCTGGTCGCCGCTGGTCCCTTCGCGATCGCCCAGGCCCTGCTGACGACCCCCGCCAGCCGCACGATGGCCGGTCCCATCTCGCTCACCGACGGCCCGATGCCGGTGATGGACCTCAAGCCGGCCGGCGCGGCCCAGGTCACCCTGGCGGGCGTCGCCCTGGAGTTTGGGGTCAAGCTCTCGACCCTCTATGAGGTCCTGCCCTATTCCAATCCCCTCGAACCGCTGCAGACGACGCTGAAGGCGGCGTTCTCCTATGCCGAGGTCGTCGCCACCCTGGCCTTTCCACCAGGGCCGCCGCTTATCCTGTCGCTGTCGGTGCTGCCCGAGGGTGAGTTCCAAGCTTTGACCGTGTCGCAGGCCGCCCGGCCGATGTCGTCCTGGGCCGAACTCGACGCCCTGGCCGGCGGCATCGATCTTGGCGCGCTCATTCCAGTCCAGTTCCCGACCGCCACGCGGCTGGTGCTACGCAACCTCACCCTGTCGCTCTATTTCGCCGATCCGACGGCGCTGCCGCAGGTCGATGCGATCATCTTCGACGTGGCCATGGAGGTCGAGGATTGGGCCATCCTGCCCAACGACATCCTGACCGTCCACGATATCGGCGTCGCCATGACGGTGGCTTTCGAGGACGGCCAAGCCTACCCGTCGGCGTCGTTCTACACCCACTTCACCATCGTCGAGGAAGTGCCGATGGTCGCTTCGCTGGGCGTGCCCCAGTGGGTGCTGACCAGCCAGCTGCAGCCCGGCGTGATCGTGTCGGTCGAGGCGTTGATGGCCTCGGTAATGGAGAAGCTGACGGGTAAGATCTATCGTCCGCCCATCGCCATGGACATCTCGCGACTGGAAATGTCGGTCGGGGTCCTCGACCGCACCTTCGGCTTTGGAACCGATATCTTGACCGCCTGGAGCGTGGCGTTCGGCGAGGCCAACGGCGGCGCGCTGATCACCTTGAGCTTCGATGGCGTCAGCTTCGACATCGAGTACGACGGCCAACTGCTGCAAGGGGTGCTGACCGCCTATACCAGCGTCAATGAGGGCCGGTTCTTCTTCACCGCCGCTTCGCCCGGCGACGGGGCCGGCTGGGGCTTCGCCGGCGGCCTGGTCGAGGGCAGTTCGCTCAGCGTCACAAACCTCTTGCTGGGATTCATGTACCCGAGCGGCGCGATCCCGGGCGGGGCCTATGGCGTACCGTCGCTGGTCATCGACCGTCTCAAGGCCACGCTCTCCACCGACGCCAACAACACCCCCACGGCCTATACCTTCGATGGCGGCATGTCGCTGGCCTGGACCTTCTCGGTGTTCCCCGGCAGCCCCGAGTTCCAGCTTAGCGCGGGCGTCTCGCTACACGGCGAACGCGCCACAGGCTCGCTCCTGGCGCCGCGTCTGGGTCCGATCGCCGAGACCACCAGCGCCAATCGCGGACTGCTCGTCCCCCTCGGCTTGGTCGACGACGACACGCCCTGGACCATCTCCGGCGCGGTCGAAGGCACGTTCAGCCTCTATGATCTTTTGATCTCGGCCGGCTACCGCTTCTCGCCGAACAACTCGGCCCTGACCTTCGGCGTCTGGTACAAGAACCGCGGCATCCAGGCCACGCTCACCCAACGCCCCAACGCCAAGACCGCGGTCCAGGAAAGCATCCTGACCATTCGCCTCGGCGACCTGTCGTTTGGCGAAATCCTCGAATATCTGATCAACCTCGCCCTGCCGGGCGAGAGTCGCCGCCTGTCCTCGCCCTGGGACGTGCTTTACCAGATCAACTTCAAGAACCTGTCGTTGGAGGTCAACCTGACCACCAACGACATCGAGATCAGCTACGCGCTCAATCTTGATCTGACCTTCGCCCAGTTCAACGCCATCAAGCTCGTCTACAAGAACGTCAATGGCGAGGGTCGGGTCTATGTCGAGCTGACCGGCGAGTTCCTGGGCCAGCCGTTCGGCGGCGACGATGGCGAGCCGCTGTCCTGGGACGTGATCAACGACCCCGCGCCGGAGGTCCCTGGCAAGGGTCCAAGCCTGATCGACCTGCGCTATGTCGGCATGGGCCAGCATGTCGTGCTCTCAACGCCCTTGGCCGAGCTCAAGACCGTCGAAGACATCATCACCGCCTTGAAGGCCAGCGTACGGCCGGTGTCGACCGGCGGTAACCCGCTCAATGACCCCAACGCCGTCGGCCTGCGTTACGATGGCAACGCCAACTGGATGGTCGGGATCGACGCCACCATCCTCGACACCGTCACCCTGCAGGCGGTGTTCTTCGATCCGATCATCTATGGCGGGCTGATCGCGCTTGCCGGCCCGCGCGCCGGGCCGTTGGCGGGCCTGCGCTTTGAGCTCCTCTATCGCAAGATCACCGACGACATCGGCGAGCTGTCGGTGGACCTGCGGGTGCCGGACATGTTTCGCCACCTGGAGTTCGGGGCCGTCAGCGTCACCCTGGGCGTCATCCACCTCGACATCTACACCAATGGCAATTTCCGCATCGATCTGGGCTTCCCGTACAATCAGAACTTCTCACTGTCCTTCGCAGTCGAGGTCTTCCCGTTCGTCGGCGAGGGCGGCTTCTATTTCGCCTACCTGACGGGCGCGACCTCCGAACGCGTGCCGCTGGTGACCAACGGCGAGTTCAGCCCCGTGATCGAGGCGGGCCTGGGCTTGGCCGTGGGCCTGGGTAAGGACTTCCAGGCCGGCCCGCTGAAGGCCGGCCTGAAGATCGAGGTGTTCGGGATCTTCGAGGGCGTCTATGCGCCCTTCACCCCTTACGACCGGGCCAGCGGAACCGACACCTACTACTGGATCCAGGGCGCGGCCGGCATCGTGGGCCAGCTCTATGGCAGCGTCGACTTCGTGATCATCAAGGCCGAGGTCGCCATCGTGGCCCGGGCGATGGCCAGCTTCGTACTCGAGGCCCACCAGCCAACGCAGATCGAACTGAAGCTGGAAGTAACCGCCAAGGCCAAGGTCAAGGTGCTGTTCATCACCATCCACTTCAGCTTCAGCCTGACGCTGGAGGAAAGCTTCGTCCTCGGCTCGGCCTCGACTCCGGCCTGGATCGAGGGCGCGCGCAGCCCGCGTCTGGCGCCGCGGCAAAGTCTGGCCGAGGCGATGGCCAGTCCGGCCGGCGCGCCGCCGCGCTTGCGCCAACAGCGCAGCCAGCGCGCCACGACGCGGCTGACACGCTTGCGCCATGCGCGACACCGCTTGCCGGGCCTGACCGAGAATCCCGCCTATCGCAGCCTGCACTGGGCCCGCACCGCCGGTCTGGGCCGCGCTCTGCCGCGCCTGGCGCTTCTGGCGACCACGGCCGGCGCCTGGCCGCCGACGCCGGTGTTTGGCGAGGGTAACGCCCAGGTCGCCCGCGTGCAGTTCGCGCCGATGTTCACGATCGCCGACCCGGCGAGCCTGCATCCGGCCAGCCAGGCCCTGGCCCGCGGCGTCGCTGGCCAGGCGCCGCAGGACGACTCGACGGGCAACCAAGTGCAGATCGTCCTTGGCCTGGTGGCCGAGAGCGCCAGCGATCCCAACGTCCACGGCCACGCCGCGGCCCGGCGGTTCACGCTCGATCACGTCCACCATCTGGGCGAAACGGGGGATCCGCCCCTGGCGACCATGGTCGAGGCCTTCTTCCGCTGGGCCGCTCAGGCGGGGGCGGGCAAGACCGACGACGAGTCGTTGAGCCTTCTGGCCCTTGAGGATGTGCTCAACGAGTTGGCCGATCCGGCCTTCCAGCAGGCGACCTTCGACTATCAGAACCTCACCGACTTCCTGAACGCCAGTCTGCATTTCGAGGTCGCCGCCTATCCGACCAGCGGTCCTGCGCCCGCCAACACCAGCGGCGTCTTCGTGCCGCTCGCGCCGGCCATCACCGCCACGGTGACGCAAGGCGGGGTCGAGACCACGCGTGATTTTTCGGCATACAACCCCGTCAGCGCCGCCTATGCGGCCAATCTGGCGGCCTATTTCCAGCAGCTCTTGACCAACGCCACCAGCCAGGCGGGCAGCACGCCCGGCCTCGACGAAGAGGCCGGCGCGCCGACCGCAACGCCGGATCCGGTTACGGTCACGAGCTTGGCGGAACTGGTGTTCAGCGAGTACTTCGTGCTCCTCACCCAGGCGGCCCTGCAGTCAGCGATCGCCTGGCTCAAGGCCTATAAGGTCGACTATCCCGAAACCGAGGGCCCCAGTCTCGTCGCCTTGGCCGAGCGTTTCGACCCGTTGCTGGCGCAGGTCGGCTTGGCCCAGGGCCAAAGGCCGCTCGATCTGGCGCTGGCCAGCGGCCATCACCCGGCCCAGTTCGCCGCCATCGGCGGGCTGGACGATGCGCCGTTGACGCTGGCCGTCGGCGTGACGCCGCTGTCGATCGCCGAGGACAATCCCGACGCCGAGCTCGCCGCGGACCTGTCGCTGAACTTCCCCGGCCTGGCCTATCAGGTGCGCGCCAACCAGTCCCTGGACGCGATCGCCCAGGCCGTGCCGTTCGTCGCCCCGGCGACCCCGTTGACTGGCGCGGCGATCGGGACGGCCAATGCCGGCCTCCCCGGCCTCCTGCGCCAGGGCGCGAACCTGGTCATTCCAAGCTTCACCTACCAGCCCTATCCCGGCGACACGCAGAACTTCGTGACCGCCTTCTTCCAGACTCGTAACGACGGCGTGGCCGGCGCGCCGCACCTGGACTGGTACGAACAGGCGATCTCGACGCTGAACCCCACCGTCGACTGGACAACCCTCACCCCGCAGTCGCCGGCGATCATCGTGCCGCGCGCCTATCTGGATTCGACCGCCGCCACCGGCCCCTATCCGATCCACCAGGGCGACACCCTAGCCCTGATCGCCGCGGCCCTGGCCCGCTTCCAAGCGATGGACAACAGTGTCAATCCGCCGGTGACGACCGCGACCTCGATCCCGGCCATGGCCCATGTCATCGCCTCGACCGACACCTTCGACAGCCTGGTGCGAGCCTTCCCGGGGCTGGAAGCCTCCGCCCTGATTGGGGCCAACACCGCAGCGAGCGTGCTCACCCCGCTGGCGATCGCGCGGCTGCCGGCCTTCACGGCTAAGCCGCCTGCCCACCAGACCCTGGCGTCGATGGCCACCGCCTACGATCTCTCGCTCGCCGATCTGGTCGACATCGTCGAGGAAAAGAACGCCCTGTTCCTGGGCGGGACGACCCTGACAATCCGCGACGTCCCCACCCAGACCGTCAATCAGTTCGTCACCCAGCTGAAAACCACCGCCACGCTCAACGACGTCGCCCACCAGGTCTCGAACTTCCTGGCTCATGGCCTGCGCGTGCCGGCGCCGGACGACACGACCTTCACCAACCTCACGCCGCAGGAAGTGCTCGACGGCGAGTTCGTCGGCGCGCTCTACGGCATGGCCGATCAGGTCGGTCAGCAGTTTGCCTGGCCCGACACCACCACGCCGGTGACCGTCAAGTTGACTCACGCCAGCGTGGATTGGCTAAGCTTCGTCGACACCCTGGTGGTCGACGAAACCACCGACGCGCTCGTCGATCCGCAGCTGCGGGCCATGAACCCGCGCCTGGCCCGAGGCGAGGCGGTCAGGCCCGGCCTGATCCTGGCCACCGACGCGATCTCTGAGATCGATCTGACGATCGATGCGGCGAACTTCGGCGCCTACCTGCCCTCGACGACCGTGACCCTGGACGCCCAGGCGCCGACGGCGGCGACCAATTTCGACGAGACCCCGGTTCGCTACAACTTCCAGGTCACTCAGCACTGGCAGGCGGCGTCGCGGCCGACCCTGCCGGGCGCAGCGGCCAGCGGCGCGCCGGGCGAGCCGAGTCTTTGGCCCCTGCCCGGCAATCTGCAGCGGTTCGCCGACGCTGGCGGCAAGTCGTTCACCTTGGCCACCACGCCGCTCTCGGCGCCGCCGGAGACCCCCGCAACGGCGGTCGACTCCTATGCCTGGGCGATCCAAATCCCCATCGCGCTCAGCCGCGTGGCCAATCCCAATGATCCGGCCGACACCGCCACGCCTCAGAGCAGCTCGCCGCTCGGCGACGCCTGGCTCGATGGCCTCTATCTGGTCAAGGGCGCGAGCGGCGCCGACGCGCAGCGGCTCTACGATCTTTGGACCCATCTGGCCGCCGGCGACAGCGCCGAGCTCTATCTGCTCTACACGCCCAACGGCGCGGGCGCCGCGCCGCAGGGCTATGCGTCCGACGCTCTCGACATCACCGAGACGGTGCTGCTGAAGACGAATCTGTCGACGGTCACACGCGCCCCGAGCCTTGCCGCGCCCGAAGCGGCCACGTCGAGCGTGGCGCCGCCGTCGGCCGCGACCTATAGCGCCACGATCGCCAACGCCCTCGATTTCCTGTGCCTGCTCTGGCAGGCCTCGGTGGTCGTCGAAGGGGGCTTCTACCTCCGCTACGACGCCGGCGGCGCAGGCCTGCCGGACTTCGTGTTCGACGATGCAGGCAAAGGCAGTCTGCAGGTGGTCTGCCTGCTCGGCAGCCAGACCGCTGCGGCGGGTGGTCCGCTTCTGGCGCTGAACAACGTCGCTGTCGTCGGGGCCAATCTCGACGCTTCAGCCATCCAGCTCTTCGCCGAGCAAACCGGCGCGGGGGCGCCCGTCACCCGCGTGGCGATCAATCCGACCGGTACGGTGGGCTTCGAGATCAATCGGACCGATCCGGCCCCGCCCTCGGGCGACCCGACCCCAAGCCAAATGGCCGGCATGCTCTATGGACTCTTCGGCTACCAGATCGACGCGGCGACCGGCTACACGGCCAGCAACGAGGCCGTCCCCCAGGGCCCGGCGCCCGAGACAGGCGACCTGGACGGGGTGGGCCAAAACATCGTCTACAGCCAAGCCATCACCGTCTATCCCCGCGCTACGGCCGAGGGCCTGGTCGCCCAGAGCAACCCCTGGCTGCCGCCGGCGGGCGGTGACCCCTATGCCGGCATCTCAAGCACCAGCGCCGTGGCCCTGCGGTTCGCGGCCCACGACGTCTTTGGTAACAAGGCCGTGGTCACCGATCCGCTCGGCGGGGTCTCGATCGACAACCGCTACACTGACCGCCTGGCCGGAATCGGCGACTGGCCGGGGACCAATTGGTCCTATCGCCCGGTCGGCGTGGCGCCGAATGGCCAGCTGGAGATCGACGGGGCGCTCCAGACCAACACTTATCTGCCCGACCCGCAGGTCTCGTCCGAGAAGGCGCTGTCGTCGGCCAGCGCCCATGCCCAGAAATTCAAGCAAGCCTTCTACCAGATCCGTCGTCCGGGCGTGGACATCCGGGTCGACAGCAGCCTGTCGGCGACGGCGCTGACGCCGCCGCTCGCGCCGCTAATCGGCTACCTCTCGGCGGCTTACGTCTACACAAGCCAACTCGCCGGCCTGTCCCTCAAGACCTACAAGGTCATCGGCTCCCAGACCCTCGCTGGCATGGCGACGGCGACCAGCGCCGCGGCCGAGGACCTGTTGCGTGACAATCTCGAGCGGCCGGTCGACGCTCTCTTCTCCGGCGATGTCACCACCCCGCTCTTCGCGCAGGTCAAACACAACGAGACGCTCAACGCCTTTGCTGTCCGCGTTGGTGTCGCGGCCGACACCCTGCTCAGCCAGTGGGGCAACGCGGCGGTCGCCCGCATCCCCGCGGGCGTTGATCTGGTGATCGCGCCCGCCCAAGCCCCCTTGGTCCCAGACGCGACGCTGGCGGGGTACGCCGCCAGCGTCGCGTGCACGGCCGGCGATATCGCACGCGCCAACCAGGACGTCGCTGGCCTGATCGGCGAGGGCCTGACCCTCGGCGTTCGGGGGATCATCCTGAGCACCGGTGAGAACGACACCTTCGCAAGCCTGGTCGGCCGGTTCGCCGGGCTTGGGATCACCACCAACGTCGAGGAGATCGGCGTCGCCAACCAGAACGTTCCGGGCCTGCTCGTGCTAGGCCAGGACCACGCGACCTTCGCCTATGATCGCCGCCTGGTGGCGACGACGACCACCGTGGCCTCGGTTGTCGCCAGCCTGTTCGGCGACGATCTTGCGCAGTTCATCGCCCTGAACGGCGAGCTGGCCGGTCTCCTGGCTCAGGACAATCGCCTGCGGATCGGCCAAACGGTCGCCCCCGCGCCAGTCGACAGCCTGCGACGCTATCTGGCCCACGCCAGCGGGGTCAGCCTGGCCGACTTCGCCGCGGCCAACGCGGCCGCGGCGCTCAAGGACGCCACCGTCTGGCTCGTGCCCGCCCAGTTGGATACCGCCAATCTCGCGGCCACGCCCTATGGCGTTCAGGCCGGCAAGACCTTCGGCCAGATCGCCACCCTGTTCGGCGTCTCCGCCGAGGTCCTGGGCGAGGAGGACGAGACCATCCCGGGGATCTTCGTCCCCGACCAAACGGTGACGGTCGGTTCGGCCTCGGTCGTCACCGGCCCGGAGGATTCCCTGGCCACCCTGATCGGCAAGTTCCCGGCCGGGGCCCAACCCAGTCTCGCCCAGCTTGTCGCCGCCATCGCCGACCAGTCGGGGCTGATGGCGCCCGGCGCGGCTCTCGTCTGTCCGGTCCCCATCGCCAGCGCCGCCGGTCCCGGCGCGGTCCTGACGCTCAATACCCTGGCCGGCGCGTTCATGACGGACCAGGATGGCGTCAAGCTGGCCAAGTCCAACGCCGCCCTGCTGGGTTTCCTCAAGGCGGGCGCGACCTTCACCCTGGCGGGACAGAGTTTCACGGTGGGCCAGGATCAGACGCTGGCCAACCTGTTGGGCGCGGTCAACGCCGTGCTCGACGCGCCGCTGGCTTATGACGCCATGCTCGCCGCCCTGCTCGACCAGGCGATTGTCTCGCCGTCCAGCAAGGTGCTGCTGCCGCCGCCGCCCGCGACGTTGAGAGCGCGCCTTCCGGCGACGCCGGCGATGAGCGACGTGATCTCGCGAATGGAAACCACGCTGACCCTGAGCCGGCCGCCCGGGGAGATCGACGCCGCCTTCGCCAATGTCGCGACGGTTCGTGAGGCGACGACGCCGATCGCGCCGCTTTCCGACGGCGTGCCCGCCACCTTGACCACGTTCGCCACGGCGCTGGCCGATCTCTACGGCGGCGCGCTCCAGGTCGCCGCTTCGGGACGTGGCGGTCAGGGCGAGCAGCGCCAGTACGTCGTGCGCTTCGATGCGCCGGCCGACACGGCCACCACCAAGGCCATCCGCGAGGTCGCCGTCGAAACGGGCGCGAGCTTCCTGGGCCTGCCGCCACTGGCCAACAGCCTCGTCTCGCGCCCCGCCGACGTGCGCACCTATGTTTCAGGCGGCGCCGAGCCGTTCACCACCACCACCAATCTCTTGCGCTTCCAGGCGGTGGATGTCGGCGACTGGGTGAGCGACTTCCTGGCGACGCTCGAGCAGGCGCTTTCGCCGGCCTACGCCTCGGCCGGTTATGCGGCCACCGCGGCAGCCGGCGGCGGCTCCACCGATTTCGACGGTCTGCTGGCGGCCAAGGCCAGCTTGGCCGACAAGATCGCCGGCCAGTTGACGGCGATCGAAAGCGGCGACGCGGCCATCGATCCGCTCGCCGCCCGCAAGGCGATGTCGGGGCTGCTGAGCGTCAATCTCTCGACCGGCTACGCCACCGACGCGGTCATCCAGGTTCCCACACGTATCCAAGCCCAGTTCGGCGGCGGCGATCTCGATAGGGGCGGCCACCGGCTGACCGGCAAGACGAGCTCGGCGCACGCGGTGCTCTCGACGGCCTCGACCTTGCAAGCCGTGGCTGACGGCTATTCGATTTCGGTCGACGGCGTCTTTGATCTCCTATCGGCGACACCCAACATTCTGCAGGCGGGCGTCGTGCTGACGCTCGATGGCAAGACCTGGACGATCGGCGAACATGACACCCTGCAGAACGGGTGTGAGACGTTGTCGACCACGCCCCAAGCCTTGGCCGCCGCGTTCAAGGATCAGGCGCCGCTCTTCCGCGATGGCGTCCAGTTGACCATCGACGGCTATGCGGCCAGCTCAGGATTTGGCGACAGCCTGGCGACCATGGCCGACGCCCTCGATGTAAGCCTGCGGTTCCTGGCCCTGGCCAATCAGGACCTAGCCGGCCTACTGACGGGGACGGTCTATGTCGGCGCCACGCCGGTGAGCATCACGCCAGCGACGTCGAGCTTGGCCGGGCTCGCCCAGGCGCAGGGCCTGGCGGTGGGTGTCCTGGCCGCGATGATCGGCAACCAGGCGGTGTTGACCGACGGCAGCGTCCTGCGGGTCGTGCGCTGGACGCCCGAATACAGCCTCAACCCGGGCAAGATCGGGCTCGACGCCGCCAGCGGCGCGCTAACCCTGTTGCTGAACGTCAAGAACAAGGCCCGCTATCGCCGCCTCTTCCTGAATCTGGCCTTCGAGATCGGAGCGCTGGAATACCAAGTCGAGCGGGCCGACTATGTCGAAGGCTATGAGACCTCAAGCTGGCTGACCTTCGTCAATCCGCTGCCCGCCACGCCCGCGCGTCTGGGCGGCGCGCTGGTCGACACCCACATCGGCCAACTCGACATCCCCATTCCCCTGCGCGCCTATCCGGCGACGCCGCGGCTGGACTATCAAAGCGCCCGCGCCACCTATCGGCCCAGCGACATCCCGCCCACCGACACCGTGGCCGAGAAGATCGCCAAGGCCGAAGCCTGGTCCTACTCCGCCGCTTTCGAAATGGCCCTGGCCGCGCAGGACACGGCTCAGATCGGAATCGGCCTGAACTACCGTCCGAAGGTCGAGCGCGACGCCTTGGCCGTCGCCGCCGATCCGTTCGAGGCGCTCGCGGAGTGGGCCACCAACGCCTCGGCGATCAAGGCGGACCTGGCCCTGCTGATCGAGCCGGCGACGGCGAGCGCGCCGGCCGCGATTTCGGCCGTGGCCGCGCTCGCCGACGTCGCCGGCAAGATCGCCGCCAACTGGGGGTTCGTCCAAGCCGGCTCTTCCGACCTCGACGCCGATGCGGGCGATGGCCTCATACCGTCGGAATACTATGGTTTCGATCTGCAGACGCGCACCCGTCCTGGTCCCGCCGGCGTCCCGCTGCTGGACGCCCTGGTGTTGATCCGCGCGGCCGGAACGGAGACCTGGGGTCCGGACGGCCAGATTCCGTCGCTGGGCTATCTCGACGTCGACGGAACGCTGCGGCCCCTAGACAAGCCCGCGCCACCCATTGGCCCCGCCCCGGCATCGCTGTCCTATGACTTCAAGGAGGACGTACCGGAGGATGGTCGGCGCACCTATGTGATCTGGTACGATGCGCTCAATGTCGTGACCTATCAGAACGCCCGCGCGGCCGTGTCGGTCAGCCGCAACCGGAACCTTTCGCCGGGCAAGGCGACCAACAGCCTCTTTGTCTACCAGACCCCGCAGATCACCTTCGCCAACCTCGCCACGCCCAGCCTGCGGTTCGACCACTCGCTGCTGTTCGGCAGTGGGCCAGCGAGCGCCCTGCCCGCGGCCTTGACGACGCTGTTCAGCGATCTCCTGGGCCCCACGCCCGACACCGCCCTGAGCGAACAGCGGATGACCGGCGACTACGGCTTCGTCCTGGCCAGCGCCGGCCAAGGCGGCGTCCTGTCGCCCGACGATCTGGTCTCCATGACCCCGATGTTCTTCCGGCCGACCGCGGCCTACGATCCGGCCACGCCGACCAACACCAGCGCCGCCGTCGCTGATTGGCTGTCGGTCCATGCGCCAGCCCCGACCAACACGGCCTTCTGCAGTTTTGGGGTGCAGATCTTTTCGGGAATGATCCCAACCCTGAAGCAGCCCCTGATGGACTTCACCCGGCTCGACTTCCAGTTGACGACCTAGCCACCGCCAATCTGCTCCGATATCTCAGGCGTCGTCGCTCTTGCACCGTGAGCCGAAAACGTAACTCGCGCCCAATCCCATCAGCATACGCGGATAGCCGAAGGCGGCGTTGTCTGGTCCGCCCGGCGCAAGTTTGCGTAGACACGACGCCTTTCCCTGGAACTCACGAAAGCGAACGACGGGTCAGTCGGGGAGCCGGCGTCCAACACGCCACATAGCCAAAAAAGCTCCCCGGCCACGTGGGCCGGGGAGGCGCAGGAGATAGGCCCCAAGGGGCGGGGGAAAATTCTAGAACCGGGCGTCCAGGCGAACGTAGGACTGCCGTCCGAACGGGTCGGCCACGGAGCTCAGGTAGCCCGTGTACTTGGCCGAGGGCGGCGCGCGGTCGAAGACGTTGATCGCGCCCACCGTCACGCGATAGCGCTCGTCCTGGCCGAAGGCGTAGGCGTACTGCAGATCCAGCACCGTCCAGGACTTCACCCGCGCCTTGGTCGTGGCGGTTATGGCGATGGCGTAGTCGTCCATCACGCCCGAGACGTAGCGGACCGTGGCGCTGGCGAAGTGCGGCCCCATCGACCAGTCGACCGAGGACAGGTTGCGATACCTGGGCGCCGCCGCGGCCGTCGAGGGCGAGGTCGTGGTGTTGTTGCGGCGGCCGACGCCGTCATAGACCAGCGAGCCGGTGTCGATGTCGTACTTCAGGAGATAGCTGAGATTGTCGCGCAGGGTGAAGGTGCTGTCGCCCACGTCGAACGACCAGCTGCCCGCGATGTCCAGGCCCGAGGTCTGGGTGCCGCTCTTGGCGTTGTAGCTGGTGACGTAGATCGTCTGCGCCACGCCGCTCTGGTCGCGCACCACCTGCGGCCCGTTGGGCGCGGCGTTGATCACGGCCTGGCCGTTCTGCACGGCGATCTGGTTGTCGTACTTGAACGTCCACCAGTCCAGCGACAGCGAAGCGCGACGCACCGGCAGCCAGGTGACGCCCAGGTTATGCACCTTGGAGGTCTGGGGCTTGAGGTCGGCGTTGCCGATCGTCGTCACCGTCCGGAAGTTGGTGGTGCCCAGCACCGGGTCGGTGATGTTGACGACGTTGTTGCTGATCGGGCCGTTGGTCGCGTTCTCCAGGCCCGGCGCCTGGAAGGCCGTGCTGGCCGAGGCGCGCAGCGACAGGCTCTCGTTCGGCCGCCAGATCAGCGAGGCCTTGGGATTGGTCGTCTTGAACCCGCCGTAGTCCTCGTGGCGCACGGCCAGATCCAGGTTCATGCCGTCGACGATCGGCAGGTTCCACTCGGTGAAGACGCTCTTGATCGTCCGGTCGGCGTCGCGGTCCACCGAGGGCCCGCCGAACGCGGCGTAGCCGCTGCGCAGCAGGTCGGAATAGTGGATCGACTCCCCTTCCCGCCGCCATTGCAGGCCGACGGCGCCAGAGATGTCGCCGGCCGGCAGGCGTAGCTTGCCCAGCGTGCCGTCGATCACCAGGTCGGCGATCTCCATGTCGCGGACCGTGCGGGTGAACACCTCGGACTGGATGTTGAACAGGACCGCCGGATTGTTGGTCGTGTTGTCCTTGGCGAACGGGCTCAGATAGTAGCAGTTGCCTTGGCCGGGGACCGCGCCGACACCCGCGCCGTTCCAGCGGTAGTTGCAGTTCTGGCCGCCGTAGCCGTTCAGCGCGGCCTGGAACAGGTTCATGTCGGTGTCGTGGTCGCGGAAGACGTTGCTGGACCACGAGGAGGTCAGGGTGGCGGCGTAGTTCCAGTCGCCCAGCAGCGGCCCCTTGGCGCCGACCACGTTGTGGAACTGGTTCGCCTCGTTGCGCTGCACGTTGTAGTTCAGCCCCGCCAGCCCCTGCGAACCGATGGGACGGCCCACATAGTACACGGCCACGCCGAAGGGGTTGTAGGGGTTCGAGGCGGGCACGACCGGCGGCGTCGCGCCGTTGTGGTTCTGGGCGTAGGACGGCACGCCGTAGCGCTGCGAGTCCTGGTGATAGATCGCCGATTCCAGGAACAGGGTGTGCTGGTCCGTGAGGTCGTACTCGCCCTCGATGTGGATCAGGCCGCTCTGGCTGGCGCCGCGGATCGGGTTCTGGGCCTGGAAGCTGAAGGCGCACGAGCCGATCGCATAGCCGGGCCCGCTGGCCGACGGCGTGAAGACGCTCTTAGTCTCGGCCGAGCCGCAGTTGGGATCGACCACGGCCAGCGTCCCGGCGGCGTTCTTGTAGGTGTCGTACAGGGTCGAATAGTTGACCCCGTTGATGACCACGTCCCCGCCGCTCGCGGCGCGCGGACGCCCCGTCAGGGTGAACGCGCCCGGATTGGCCCCCGCCCCCGACGAGGCGTTGAAGATGTTGGTCACCGCCCGGTCGGCGTTCTGCAGCCGCTCGATGTCGGTGTACGAAGCCGACGCCACCAGCCGCGATCGATCGCCCTTGGCGCCCCACATCGCCTGGACCTGCCAGGCCGGCGAGTCCTCGATGTAGGTGTACTGGGCGCTGGTCTTGAAGCCCTCGAAGCGACTGTCGGTGATGATGTTGAACACGCCGGCCACGGCGTCCGCGCCGTAGGTGGCCGAGGCGCCGTCCAGCACCGTCTCGACGCGGGCGACGGCGATCGGCGGGGTCAGGCTGTTGAGGTTGACGTAGCCGTCCGACTTGACGACCCGGCGGCCGTTCATCAGCACCAGGGTGGCGCCCGAACCCAGGCCGCGCAGGTTGGCCGAGCGGGTGTCCTTACTGTCCTGCCCGCCCTTGGCCAGATCCTGAACGCCGCCCATGCTGCCGATGTTCTGTGGGACGTAGCGCAGCAGGTCGCCGATCGAGACCACGCCGGTCTTGGTCAGGGCCTTCTGGTCGACCGAAACGACTGGCGAGGCCAGATCCTCCTGCTTGACGTTGCGCAGGAAGCTGCCGGTCACGACCACGGCGTCGACCTGGGTGGCCTCCGCCGCCTGGTCCTGGGCGCACGCTCCGCCCGCCAGCAGGGCCGCGGCCGACACGCCGCCAAGGCCGGCCAGCAGGCCGCGACGCCGATTGAAGTTACGCATGGTGTTCCCTCCCCTTTTTTGTTTTTGACGCAGA
>NZ_DATFAV010000147.1:0-10682 GCF_035254145.1 Caulobacter sp.
TCGGCTTGGGTCCCCGCTTTCGCGGGGATGAGCGGAGAAATTGCAACTCAGTTGACCTTCGGCGGCGTCGCCGTCGGCGGGCTGGAGAAGTCCACGGTCGGGGCGCTCTGGGCGGCGGCCGTGGCCTGGAACAGCTGGGCCGGCTTCTGGCCGCTGTAGACGGTCTTGGCCCACAGGATGCTGGGGAAGGTGCGCAGGGTCGTGTTGTACTTCTGGGCGGCCTCGTTGTAGTCGCGCCGCGCGATGGCGATGCGGTTCTCGGTGCCTTCCAGCTGGCTCTGCAGGCTGAGGAAGTTCTGGTTCGACTTCAGGTCCGGATACTGCTCCTGGATGACCATCAGACGGCCCAGCACGCCGGACAGCTGGTCCTGGGCGGCGGCGAACTTCTGGAACTGGACCGGGTCGGTGATGGTCGAGGCGTCCACCTTGACCTGGGTGGCGCTGGCGCGGGCCTGGGTGACGGCCGTCAGCACGTCCTTTTCCTGCGCGGCGTAGCCCTTCACCGTCGCCACCAGGTTCGGCACCAGGTCGGCCCGGCGCTGATACTGGTTCTGCACCTCGGCCCAGGCGGCCTTGGTGGCCTCGTCCTGGGTGGGGATGGTGTTGATCCCGCAGCCGGCGAGGGTGGCCGGAACGGCGACGACCAGCGCGACCCGCGCGGCGTTACGGACGAGACGGTTCATTCAATCCTCCAGGGGCCCGTCGGTCGACGGGCGGTCGCTCGAAAGCCAAACGGGCAAGACCAAACGCGCAAGTACGACGCGCGGACATGACTGCCCGCGTACCGCCGTTAGATAGCGCGTCCTTTGACCTGCGTCAGGATGCGCGGAATTAAACCTTGTCCATTTCCAAGAAGGTCTTCTTGCGCGGGCCGACATAGCCGAACAGCCAGGCGGCGACCTTGCGCATCTGGATCTCCTCGCTGCCCTCGGTGATCCGGTAGCGGCGGTGGTGGCGATAGATGTGCTCGAACGGCTTGTGGCGCGAATAGCCGACGCCGCCGTGGATCTGCATGGCCCGGTCGGCGGCCTCGCAGCACAGGCGGTTGGCCCAGTAGTTACACATCGACACCTTGTCCGAGAGACGCTTCTCCACCTCGACCTTGGTCATCCGATCCATGTCCCAGGCGGTCTTGCGGATCAGCAGGCGCAGCATCTCGACCTGGGTGGAGAGCTCGACGATCGGGAACTGGATCGCCTGGTTCTCGGCCAGGGCCTTGCCGAACGGCTTGCGGGCGCGCGCGTACTTGATGCTCTCCTCGATGCAGTAGGCCGCCGCGCCCAGGCTGGAGGCCGCCTGGCGGATGCGGTTCTCGTGCACGAAGTGCTGAGCCAGGGCCAGGCCGCCGCCTTCGGGCCCGAACATGGCGCTGTCCGGGACCCAGACGTCGGTGAAGCTGACGCGCGGATGGTCGGTCGGCATGTTGAAGGTCCAGAGGTACTCCTCGATCTTCACGCCGGGCGCGTGGGCCGGGACCAGGAAGGCGGTGATGCCCCTGGCGTCGCCATCCTCGCCGGACGTGCGGGCGAACAGGCAGCAGTGCGTGGCCGCGTGCATGCCGGTGGTCCACATCTTCTCGCCGTCGATACGCCAGCCGGCCTGGCCATGGCGCTCCTCGCGCACGGCCTGGGTCTCCATGTGGGTGGCGTCGGAGCCATGGTCGGGCTCGGTCAGGCCGAAGGTCGGGCGGAAGGCGCCGCGATCCAGCATGTCGCCGATCAGGGATTGCTGGTCGGGCCGGCCGAAGTCGCGGATCATCAGCACGAACGGATTATTGCCGACGATCGAGTGCTCGTTCTGCAGGTCGTTGAACAGGCCCAGGCCCTTGGCGGCCAGATGCTCGCGGATCACCGCCATGCCCAGGTTGGTGCCGCCCTGACCGCCATACTCCTTCGGCAGGGCGTAGCGATAATGTCCGGCCTGGTCGGCCAGCTTGCGGGCCTTGGCCAGCAGCTCCTCCCAGTCGTGTCGGGGCAGGCCGCCGGCGTCCCAGTCGGTCCGGGCCCATTCCCGGCGATGGTCGAAGAAGCGGTCATTGTCGTCGCGCGCCTGCAGCGGCGCGATCTCCTTCGCGATGAAGGCGTCCAGCTCCGCCAGATAGGCGGTCAGCTCCGGCGGCAATTGGAAGTCCATGGCAAAGCCTCCCTGCGCACATCTTTATGATTATGGCGGCAGACTAAGCGCGGCGGCGGGCGGCGGCCAATCGTGCCCTTGCGGAACGAGGTTCGCCGAGTGGCGCGGGGCGCAAACGAGTGAGAGCTCTTGCTTTATAGGTTCTGGCCGTTTTCGGACGGATCTCGTCGGCTTCTTCTAGAAATCCCCGTTTTCCGAAAAATTGGCGCGCGGACGAAATTCGGCTTGCGCAATTTCTGATCACTGTTATCTAAGCGATGCTTAGTTCGGATCCGAAGCACCGGTGGGGATACCGGTGTTCCCATTTCCCCGGATCCGGGCGGCCAGTACGCGTTCCCCCACCCGATCACCGATCTGTCCGCAACTCCCCGAACACTGGAGGGCTTTCTGATGAAGCTCCGCACCCTGGCGGCTGTCGCCGCCGTATCCGTCTCCATGCTCGCCGGCCCCCTCGCGGGCAGCGCCTTGGCCGATGGCCGCATCGCCGCCGCGCTCGACGCGCCGGTCGCCGCCAAGACCAAGGTCGTCGCCGGCGGCGCCGTCTTCGTCTGCGAAGGCGCCGAGTGCGTCTCGACCCAGGCGCCGTCCCGCGCCCTGACCGCCATGGCCTGCAAGGCCCTGGCCAAGGAAGTCGGCCGCGTCTCGGCTTTCGGCGGCGAGACCAAGTCTCTCGACGCCGACGATCTGACCCGTTGCAACGTCTCGGCCAAGGGCGCGTCCGCCCTGGCTTCGGCTAAGTAGAAACACGTAACCGCCTTCTACCAGTAACCAGGCGCTTAGGGATCGTCGTTTCTCCGATCCCGTCTGGCTGTTTCCTCGAGCATTCGCCTTATGAGGCGGCGGATTCGTCCGCCGCCTCTTTTCTTTTCCGGACGGAGCATTAGTTGACGCCCATGGACACGAGCCTCTCCGCCCAGCTGGAAACCGTTCTGCGCAAGGCCGCGGGCGAGGACGCGGCCCTGGCGTCGCTGACCGTGGACTTCGCGGCGAGCGCGGAAGCGGGCGAGCTGCAGCCCAAGGCGTGGGTCGAGCGGGCCACCCGCAGCCTCGTCTTCGCCCAGGGCGAACTGCGTTGCCCTAACGGCGCCTTGGCCGCCTCGGCCTCGGCTGTGTTCCGCCGCGCCGGGGGCTGATCGCCCAGACAGTGCGACCCCTTGGTTGCGACTGCGAAAAGCCCGTGTTATCAGGCGCGCGGCTTCGGACGGGGCGGCGCGGCAGCGCCGACCGTCCATGTGCTTTTTTCAAGCGCGCTCAAGCCTTTAAGCCGTGACGAGAGCTAAACTTCTTGTCGGCGGCGATTGCAACGCACCGGGCGGATACCAAGTGGCGGACGAAACCAAGGCGACGGATGCGGGTCAGCGTTACGCGCAGTCCCTGTTCGAATTGACGATCGAGAGCGGCTCCCTGACCAAGGTCGAGGCCGATCTGAAGAGCCTGAAGGCGATGGTGGCCGACAGCGCCGACCTGCGCCGCCTGATCGAATCGCCGGCCTTCTCCGCCGAGGACAAGGGCAAGGGTTTGGTGGCGGTAGCCGTTAAGGCCCGCTTCGACATGCTGACCACGAAGTTCCTGGGCCTGGTGGCCTCGAACGGCCGCACCGGCGACCTGCTGGGCGCCATCTCGGCCTTCATCGAACTGTCGGCCAAGCACCGCGGCGTCGTCACCGCCGAGGTCGTCTCGGCCGCCCCGCTGTCGGCCGCCCAACTGAAGGGCGTCCAGACCGCCCTGGCCCAGGCCCTGGGCAAGACCCCTGAAGTTTCCACGCGCGTGGATCCCGCCCTCCTGGGTGGTTTGAAGGTGCGCGTCGGTTCGCGTCTTTTCGATGCTTCGCTCCGTTCGAAGCTCGATTCCCTGAAATTCGCCCTGAAGCGCGCCTGAGCGTATAAGCGCGCCTAAAAAGAACAGATCGCAGAGAGCCCTGAAGACCATGGACATCCGCGCCGCCGAAATCTCGGCCATCCTCAAGTCGCAGATCGCCAACTTCGGCGAGGAAGCCGCCGTTTCGGACGTCGGCCAGGTGCTGTCCGTCGGTGACGGCATCGCCCGCATCTACGGCCTGGACAACGTCCAAGCCGGCGAGATGCTGGAATTCCCGAAGGCGGGCGTGAAGGGCATGGCTCTGAACCTCGAGCGCGACAATGTCGGCGCCGTGATCTTCGGCCAGGACCAGGAAATCAAGGAAGGCGACGAAGTCCGTCGCCTCGGCGAGATCGTGGACGTGCCGGTCGGCCGTGGCCTGCTCGGCCGCGTGGTCAACCCGCTGGGCGAGCCGATCGATGGCAAGGGCCCGATCCAGTACACCGAGCGTCGCCGCGTCGACGTCAAGGCTCCGGGCATCATCCCGCGCAAGTCGGTGCACGAACCCGTGCAGACCGGCCTGAAGTCGATCGACACCCTGATCCCGGTCGGCCGCGGCCAGCGCGAGCTGATCATCGGTGACCGTCAGACCGGCAAGACCGCCGTCGCCATCGACACCATCCTGAACCAGAAGGCCGTGAACGCCGGCAAGGACGAGAGCGCCAAGCTCTACTGCGTCTACGTCGCCATCGGCCAGAAGCGCTCGACCGTCGCCCAGATCGTCAAGACCCTGGAAGAGCACGGCGCGCTGGAATACACGATCGTCGTCGTCGCCTCGGCCTCGGAGCCGGCCCCGCTGCAATACCTGGCCCCGTTCTCGGGCTGCGCCATGGGCGAGTGGTTCCGCGACAACGGCCTGCACGGCCTGATCATCTATGACGACCTTTCCAAGCAGGCCGTCGCCTACCGGCAGATGTCGCTGCTGCTGCGCCGCCCGCCGGGCCGCGAAGCCTATCCGGGCGACGTGTTCTACCTGCACTCCCGCCTGCTGGAACGCGCCGCCAAGCTGAACGAAGACAATGGTTCGGGCTCGCTGACCGCTCTGCCGATCATCGAAACCCAGGCCAACGACGTGTCGGCCTACATCCCGACCAACGTGATCTCGATCACCGACGGCCAGATCTTCCTGGAAACCGACCTGTTCTACCAAGGCATCCGCCCGGCCGTGAACGTCGGCATCTCGGTGTCGCGCGTCGGCTCGTCGGCCCAGATCAAGGCCATGAAGCAAGTGGCCGGCCCGATTAAGGGCGAACTGGCCCAGTATCGTGAAATGGCCGCCTTCGCGAAGTTCGGCTCGGACCTGGACGCCTCGACCCAGAAGATGCTGGCCCGCGGCGAACGCCTGACCGAGCTGCTGAAGCAACCGCAATACGCCCCGCAGGCGGTGGAAGAGCAGGTCTGCGTGATCTACGCCGGTACCCGCGGCTACCTGGACAAGATCCCGACCTCGGCGGTTCGCCGGTTCGAGACCGAGTTCCTGGCCCGCCTGCACAGCCAGCACAAGGATCTGCTGGACGGCATCCGCGCCAAGAAGGCCCTCGACAAGGATCTGGAGAACACGCTGAAGAGCGCGCTCGACAGCTTCTCGGCGACCTTCGCTTAAGCCCCCTCGGAACCGCTCGGAGAGAGTAGCGCCGAATGGCCAGCTTGAAGGAAATGCGCAATCGGATCTCGAGCGTCAAGGCGACGCAAAAGATCACGAAAGCGATGCAGATGGTGGCGGCGGCCAAGCTGCGCCGGAGCCAGGACGCGGCGGAATCCGCCCGTCCCTACGCCCGGCGTCTGGCCAGCGTCATCGCCAACCTCGCCGCCGGCGTGTCCGGGGACGGCGCGCCGAAGCTCCTGGCCGGCACGGGCCGCGACGACCGCCACCTGGTCGTCGTCGCCGCCGCCGACCGGGGCCTGGCGGGTGGCTTCACCTCGTCGATCGTCCGCGCCGCGCGGACCCACATCGATGGGCTGATCGCCCAGGGTAAGACGGTGCAGGTGATCTGTGTCGGCAAGAAGGTGACGGCGCAGCTCGCCCGTCCCTACGCCGGCAAGATCGTCGAGACCTTCGACCTGTCGGCCTACCGCCAGCTGACGCTGTCGGTGGCCCAGCCGATCGCCGACGCCGTCACGCGTCTGTACGAGGCCGGCGAGACCGACGTGGTCACGCTGTTCTACAGCCGCTTCAAGTCGGTGGTGCAGCAGATCCCGACGGGC
This sequence comes from Caulobacter sp., assembly GCF_035254145.1. Taxonomy (GTDB): domain Bacteria; phylum Pseudomonadota; class Alphaproteobacteria; order Caulobacterales; family Caulobacteraceae; genus Caulobacter. Next base: position 6,196 of record NZ_DATFAV010000147.1, read on the forward strand.
CTGCAGCTGATCCCCGCCACGGTCGAGGGCGTCGAAACCCCGACGGGCCCGGCGGCGGTCTACGAGTACGAGCCTTCGGAAGAGGCCATCCTCGAGACCCTGCTGCCGCGCAACCTGACGGTTCAGATCCTGTCGGCCCTGCTGGACAACATGGCCGGCTTCTACGCCAGCCAGATGACCGCCATGGACAACGCCACGCGCAACGCCGGCGACATGATCAAGCGCTACACCCTCGAGTACAATCGTTCCCGCCAGGCCCAGATCACCAAGGAGCTGATCGAGATCATCTCCGGCGCCGAAGCCGTCTGATCACAAGCCTAACGACACAAGCACGCAGAGACCGAAAGACCGCACGCCATGGCCAAGACCCCCGCTGAAAAGCCGGCGACCGCCGCCGCCAAGAAGCCCGCCGCCCCCAAGGCCGCGGCGGCTCCGAAGGCCGCTGTCGCCAAGGCTCCGGCCGCCGCCGCTTCGAAGGCTCCGGCCGCGAAGAAGCCGGCCGCGCCGAAGGCCGCCGCCGCTCCGGCTAACGCCGCCGTGAACCTGGACGGCGCCACCGGCCGCCTGGTGCAGATCATCGGCGCCGTCGTCGACATCGAGTTCGACGGCGCCCTGCCGGCGATCCTGAACGCGGTCGAGACCGTCAACACCGCCACCGGCCAGCGCCTGGTGTTCGAAGTCGCCCAGCACCTGGGCCAGAACACCGTCCGCGCCATCGCCATGGACGCCACCGAGGGTCTCGTGCGCGGCCAGCCGGTCAAGGACACCGGCGCCCCGATCCGCGTGCCGGTCGGTCCGGGCACCCTGGGCCGCATCATGAACGTCATCGGCGAGCCGATCGACGAACAGGGCCCGATCCGTTCGGACATCACCCGCACGATCCACCGCGACGCCCCGACCTTCGCCGAACAGACCAACACCGCTGAAGTGCTGGTCACGGGCATCAAGGTCATCGACCTGATGTGCCCCTACACCAAGGGCGGCAAGATCGGCCTGTTCGGCGGCGCCGGCGTCGGCAAGACCGTGACGATGCAGGAACTGATCAACAACATCGCCAAGGCTTACGGCGGTTACTCGGTTCTGGCCGGCGTGGGCGAACGCACCCGCGAAGGCAACGACCTGTATCACGAGATGATCGAGTCGAACGTCAACGTCGACCCGAAGGCCAACAACGGCTCGACCGAAGGCTCGCGCTGCGCCCTGGTCTACGGCCAGATGAACGAACCCCCGGGCGCCCGCGCCCGCGTCGCCCTGACCGGCCTGTCGATCGCGGAATACTTCCGTGACGAAGAAGGCAAGGACGTGCTGCTGTTCGTCGACAACATCTTCCGCTTCACCCAAGCCGGCGCCGAAGTGTCGGCTCTGCTGGGCCGCATCCCCTCGGCCGTGGGCTATCAACCCACCCTGGCCACCGAGATGGGCAACCTGCAGGAGCGCATCACCTCGACGAACAAGGGCTCGATCACCTCGGTCCAGGCCATCTACGTCCCCGCCGACGACTTGACCGACCCCGCGCCGGCCACCTCGTTCGCCCACTTGGACGCCACCACCGTTCTGTCGCGCGACATCGCCGCCCAGGCCATCTTCCCGGCCGTCGACCCGCTGGACTCGACCTCGCGGATCATGGACCCGCTGGTCATCGGCGAGGAGCACTACACGGTCGCCCGTCGCGTCCAGGAAGTCCTGCAGCAGTACAAGGCTCTGAAGGACATCATCGCCATCCTGGGCATGGACGAGCTGTCGGAAGAGGACAAGCTGGTCGTCTCGCGCGCCCGCAAGATCTCGCGCTTCCTGAGCCAGCCGTTCCACGTCGCCGAGCAGTTCACCAACACGCCGGGCGCCTTCGTCCAGCTGAAGGACACGATCCGCTCGTTCAAGGGCATCGTGGACGGCGAGTACGACCACCTGCCGGAAGGCGCCTTCTACATGGTTGGCCCGATCGAGGAAGCCGTGGCCAAGGCCGAAAAGATGGCGGCGGAAGCCTGATGACCGAAGATACGGACCTGGCTGGTTTCTGCTGCGAAGAGCTGGCGGAGGCGGTGTCTCCGGACCCGACGGCCAGCCTCATCGAGCATGACAGCGGCCTGATCCTGCTGAATCTCGGCGAGCGGGAAGAAGACGGCGAAACCGGCCTGGTGCTGGCGACGATCCGCTTCTGCCCGTTCTGCGGGACCGAGATCCAGACCGACGAGGATATCGAGGCCGCCCTCGGCGGCGTCGAGGAGACTTTCAACTGATGGCCAAGCTGCACTTTTCCCTGGTCGCCCCCGAGCGCGAACTGTTCTCCGGCGACGTGGACATGGTCCAGGCCCCGGGGTCGGAAGGCGATTTCGGCGTCCTGGCCAACCACGCTCCGTTCATGACCACCCTGCGCGAAGGCAAGGTGACCGTGAAGGACGGCGCGACGACCAAGGTGTTCGATATCCAGGGCGGCTTCGCCGATGTCGGCCCTGACGGCCTGACGATCCTGGCCGAGCACGCCGTCGAAGCGGCCTGATTTTCGGCTCCTTTCGCGGAGCTTCGAAGCGCCCCTGGTCCCCCGGACCAGGGGCGTTTTGCTGATGAACTCTCCGGAACGGCAAAAAATTACACTTGTGACCCAATCTCCGCCTCAATCGGTAGCCATAAGGGTTGCGAGGGATCGCTTGTCGGCTTTAATGCCGACCTCTCGTCTTGTTGGGGATAACCAGCCTATGCGCCTTGCGCTCGTCAGCCTGATCGCACCTGTCCTCGTGGGCGCGGTCGCTTCCACCGCCGTCGCCCAGGAGCAAACCACCGCGCCGGCTCCGGCCGCCGCGCCCGCCCAGGCTCCCGCCGCCGCTCCGGCTCCGGCCGATCAAACCGCGCCGGCCGCTCCGGCCACGACGCCGGCTGACCAAGCCGCGCCGCCCGTCGGCGCCGCTCCGGCTGGCCAGGCCCCGGCCGAAACCTACACCGCGCCGGTCCGTGGCCCGAAGACCACCGATCCGATGGCGCTGAAGCTGCTGGACGTGCTGGACAAGGTCTGCAAGCCGCAGGTCGCCGGCGGCGATTTCGCCCAGCTGGTCAAGGACTACGGCTTCAAGAAGAAGAAGGAGCAGTGGGTCCTCGACCTCGGCAAGCCCTTCAACATCACGCTCGACAACCCGGGCTCGAACAAGAACATCTGCACCGTCACCATCGACTACGCCCAGACGCCTGAGCAGGCTCAGGAACTGGCCAACGGCCTCCACGACTGGGCGACGTGGGAGAACAGCCCGCAGCTGCGCCTGATCCGCAACGACCAGACGGTCGGCAGCGACTTCCGCCGCTTCACCGTGTCGTGGGACGACGCCTGGGCCGGCGGTCACGCGGGTCTGGTCTATGTGCGCCTGAAGAAGCTAGACGAGACCTCGGTCGGCAAGAACTTCGAGCGCGCTCAGATCCTGTACAGCACCAGCGGCCGCTAATCCGGTTGCTCCGGCTTTTGGCCGGACCTATCTAACGAAGGCGCGGGGACGACCCCGCGCCTTTTGTTTTGGCGGCTTCGCCGTCGCCGGGGACGACCCCGCCTTTTGGAAGAAAGGGCTCGTCTTGGCCTGGGTCATTCTGTTCGTCGCCGGACTGTTCGAGATCGGCTGGGCCGTGGGCCTTAAGTTCACCGAAGGCTTCACCAAGCCGATCCCGATCGTCCTGACCGCGATCAGCCTCGTGCTGTCCATGGGTCTGCTGGGCTGGTCGGTGAAGACCCTGCCGCTGGGCACGGCCTACGCCGTCTGGACCGGCGTGGGCGCGGTCGGCACGGCCGTGGTCGGCATCGTGCTATTCAAGGAGCCGGCGACCGTCGCGCGGCTGGTGTGCCTGGGCCTGATCGTGGCCGGCATCCTGGGACTGAAGGTGTTCAGCCCGGCGGCGTGAGGCGCTAGGCCGCAGCGCGCCCCTCGGCGGCGATGAAGTCGAGGCAGCGCTCGGCCACCGCCTCCCATCCGGGCTCCCCAGGCAACCAGTGGCTCATGTCCGCGAACACCTCGACCGCGCCGCCCAGGCGGGCGGCGGTCTGGCGCACCGTGGCTGGGGGATGGATCACGTCCTTGCCGCCGGCCATGGCCAGCACCGGGCAGCCCGGCGCGGCGACGCTGGTGGTCATGAACGGGTCCAGCCACCAGTTGAGGGTTTCCCAAAGCGCCCGGCCGCTTTCGGGCGTCATGCGCGCGAAGATGGCCTTGCGCTCTGCGCGCGCCAGGCGATCGACGCTATAGCGCCGCACCACGCCGTAGTCGGGCGCCACCGCCTGCATCCAGTAGGGCCCCAGCGCATAGAGGCTCACGGCCGAGACCGCCTCCTCGAGGCTGGCGCCGGCCACGCCCCATGGAGGGGAGGGCGCCAGCAGGATCAGCTTGGAAATCTTGGCCCGCGACGCCGCCATCTGGGCGACCAGGCCGCCCATCGAATGTCCGATCAGGATCGGGGGCGTCTCGCAGCGCTCGGCGAGGCGGGCGATCTGGCGGGCGTAGTCCGCCATGGACACG
>NZ_DATFAV010000148.1:0-12735 GCF_035254145.1 Caulobacter sp.
CGGGGCCGGCACCGGCAAGACCCGCGTGCTGACCACGCGTCTGGCCCACATCCTGGCCACCGGCCGCGCCCGTCCGTGGGAGCTCTTGGTCGTCACCTTCACCAACAAGGCCGCGCGCGAGATGCGCGAGCGGATCACCCATATCATCGGCCCGGAGGCCGAGGGCCTGCGGTGGCTGGGCACCTTCCACTCGGTGGCCGCCCAGATCCTGCGCCGCCACGCCGAACTGGTGGGGCTGAAGTCGAACTATACGATCATCGACACCGACGATAACGAGCGGCTGCTCAAGCAGCTGATCGAGGCCGAGAACATCGACGCCAAGCGCTGGACCCCGCGGATCCTGTCGCAGATCATCGACGGCTGGAAGAACCGCGGCTGGACGCCGGACCGCGTGCCGACCAGCGAGGCCGGCGAGTTCGCGGGCGGCAAGGGCATCAGCCTCTACCGTCAGTACCAAGAGCGGCTGCGCATCCTGAACGCCTGCGACTTCGGCGACCTGCTGCTGCACAACATCAGCCTGTTCACCGGCCATCCCGACGTGCTGGAGGATTTCCAGCGCCGCTTCAAATACGTGATGGTCGACGAGTACCAGGACACCAACGTCGCCCAGTACCTGTGGCTGCGCCTTCTGGCCCAGGGGCGCCAGAACGTCTGCTGCGTCGGCGACGACGACCAGTCGATCTACGGCTGGCGCGGGGCCGAGGTCGACAACATCCTGCGGTTCGAGCGCGATTTCCCTGGCGCCAAGGTTGTCCGGCTGGAGCGCAATTACCGCTCGACCGAGCACATCCTGGCCGCCGCCTCGGGCCTGATCACCACCAACAAGGGACGCCTCGGCAAGACCCTGTGGACCGAGGCCAAGGGCGGCGAGAAGGTCAAGGTCAGCGGCGTCTGGGACGGCGAGGCCGAGAGTCGCCTGATCGCCGACGAGATCGAACGCGCCAAGAAGGCCGGCCGCAAGTACAGCCAGATGGCCATCCTGGTCCGGGCCAGCTTCCAGATGCGCGCCTTCGAAGAGCGCTTCGTGATGCTGCAGATCCCCTACAAGGTGGTCGGCGGCCCGCGCTTCTTCGAACGGGCCGAGATCCGCGACGCCCACGCCTATCTGCGCCTGATCCAGTCGCCCGACGATGATTTGGCCTTCGAGCGCATCGTCAACACGCCCAAGCGCGGCATCGGCGACACCAGCGTCCAGAAGCTGCTGCAGATCGCGCGCCTGGGCGGGATTTCGACCACCGAGGCCGCCCGCCAGATCATCCTCAGCGACGAGCTGCCCGCCCGTACGCGCACCGCGCTGTCCAACTTCATCCGCGACCTGGACCGCTGGCGCTCGCTGGTCGGCTCGGTCCATCACCAGCGCCTGCTGGAGACGGTGCTGGAGGAGAGCGGCTATACCGACGCCCTGCGCCTGGACAAGGGCCCGACCAGCCAGACGCGGCTGGAGAACCTGAAGGAACTGGTCCAGTCGATGGGCGCCTTCGACACGCTGGAGGCCTATCTGGAGCACGTGTCGCTGGTCATGGACCTGGACCGCGAGGCCACGGGCGACGCCGTCTGGATCATGACCTTGCATTCGGCCAAGGGCCTGGAGTTCCCGCTGGTCTTCCTGCCCGGCTGGGAGGAAGGCGTCTTCCCCAGCCAGCGCAGCATGGACGACAAGGGCGAAAAGGGCCTCGAGGAAGAGCGGCGCCTGGCCTATGTCGGCATCACCCGGGCCCGCGAGGAGGCTCGGATCAGCTTCGTGGCCAACCGCCAAGTCTATGGCCGCTGGACCAGCCAGCTGCCCAGCCGCTTCGTCGACGAGCTGCCGCTGGCTCACGTCGATGCGGCGTCCGAGACCGGCTACTACGGCGGCGGTCCCGGCATGCAGTCGACGGCCGCCTCGCGCTGGGACGATCCTGGAACCAGCGCCTTCCAGGCCGGCAGCTACGACAGCCCGGGCTGGAAACGCGCCCAGGAGCGAACCTCGGGCTTTTCCGAACGCGGCGGTTCGTGGCGCGGGAACAGCGGCGTCCGCGCCGGATCCTCGGCCCGCGCCGCGCCCATCGAAGGCGAAGGCCGGCTGGTGGCCGTCTCGGCCCCGAGCAACAGCGCCTATTCACGCGGCGATCGCGTATTCCACGTCAAGTTCGGCTACGGCAAGGTCGCCGGCGTCGAGGGCAACAAGCTGACCGTCGCCTTCGACAAGGCCGGCGAAAAGAAGGTCATCGACAGCTTCGTCGAGAAGGCGTGAGGCGATCCTGCGGCGCCGAGGGTCAGCTTCGCCTCCCCTTCGGCGCCTCGTCACCTTCCCGGCAAGGCCTCTCAGTCCTCGATCGCTTCGACGCCAAGGCGGTCGAGTTCAGCCAGACCGGCCTTCATCGCCTGGAGTTGCTCTGGAGAATGCCCCCGCCAGTGAACGACCTCGCCGATGATCCGCAAGGGATCGCGGGTGCGGTACGAGCGGGTGGGATTGCCTGGAAATTTCCGGTCGGTCAGGTTGGGGTCGTCTTCCAGCGGCCCCGTGGGTTCGACGACATAGATCCGGCCGGGGCCGTCCCCAACAGCCAACTCCGCGCCCCAGACGGCCGCGTCCAGGGTGGCGGTCAGGTAGACATAGGCCGCCGACCTTCGTTGGCCATAGTTGGACGCATAGCCGATCCCGAGCAAATCGCCCTCTTTCAGGTCCGCCTTGGCGCCGTGAAAGAATGACTGCGCGAATGGTGTCATCGATAGACCCTTTCGAAAGCGGGAAACCCGCGAAGGGCGCTTAAAACGGCGCATAATTCGCCGCCCGCCAATTCTTGAACTGAAGTTTTTCAGCCCCAAATCCCCTTCAGGCGTTCCGCGGCGAGCGAACCAAAAGCGGTTGTCGCGCGCTATGGCGACATGGAGCGCCTCGATCAGATAGTCGGCCGCCTGAAGGCCTTCGCCCTCACCCGCCCCGTTTCCTATGGCGCGCCGGTCTGCGCTCTGGTGGGCGTTCTGGCCGGGCTGGCGATGAAGACCGGGCCGCAGGAAGGGCCCTATGAGCCGGAGATGGACAGCGTCCAGACCCGCTACGAGGCCGCCGCCGAGCCGATCGCCTGGCCGGCCGGCAAGGTTCCAGACTACGTGATCGGCGTGGACTTCCTCAAGACAACGCAAGCGCCGCCGGTCGAATACGCGGTCTACGAGCCGCCGCCACCGCCAGACTTGCCGCCCTATGTTCCCGCCGAGCACGGACCGGCAACGCCGCCACCGCAAGCCGACGCGCCGCACTGGGCGTCCGAGCGCGGCGACATCCTCGACGTGTCCCTGCCCGAGGACCAGCCCCGGCAGGCGGCGCCGACGGTGCTGGCCGACGCCGCCGCCACGGGCATGACGACGCGCTGAAGGCTCGCTTTTCGCGCCCGTTGGAGCTAACAGGCGCCCATGACCGACTATACGCCCCAGCAGATCGTGGCCCGCGGCGCGCGCGCCGAAGCCGAGACCGCCGCCGACGCCATCGATAATCACCCCGGCCTGGAAGGCGCCACCTACTCGATCCTGGAAGAGGACGAGGACAAGGGCGTCTGGCGCATCGACGCCTTCCCCACCACGGACGAGGAAGACCAGGGCCTGATGACCCTGCTCGCTCAACACGACCTGAAGGTCACGCGCGACACCTTGGCCGACGCCGACTGGCTGGCGATGGCGCTGTCGGGTTTGCCGCCGGTGCGGGCGGGCCGCTTCTTCGTCTATGGGATGCATGATCGGGGTCGCCTGCCGGCCAGCACGATCAACCTGCGCATCGAAGCCGGCGCGGCGTTCGGCACCGGCCACCACGGCACCACCGTCGGCTGCCTGCAGGCCTACGATCGCCTGATCAAGGCGCGCAGGTTCAACAAGGTGCTCGATGTCGGCGCCGGCACGGGCCTCCTGGCCATCGCCGCCGCCCGTACGGGCACGAAGCTGGCCGTCGGCACCGATATCGACAAGCCGTCCGTGCGGATCGCCAAGGAAAACGCCGAGGTCAACCGCGCCAACGCCCGGTTCGTCCACGCCTCGGGTCTTGGCCACCGCCTGGTCGCGGAAAACGCGCCCTACGACCTGGTGTTCGCCAACATCCTGGCCCGGCCGCTGATCGGCCTCGCCCAGGACATCAAGCGCGCCCTGGTTCCCGGCGGCACGGTGATCCTGTCGGGCCTGCTGCGCACCCAGGAACGGATGGTCAAGGCCGCCTACCTGTCGCGCGGCTTCAAGGTCGTCAGCCGCATCCACCGCGACGCCTGGGCGACGCTGGTGCTGCAGCGGCCTTAAGCGTGAACCAATCCTCCCCCTAGCGGGGAGGTCGCCGAAGGCCGGCGGGGGAAGTGCTTGAATGCCTGCCTCTTCCCCCTCCGTCGTCTCTTCGAGTCGACACCTCCCCCGCTAGGGGGAGGATTTGAACGTCTTCCCTGCGCGCTCGGACGGGCCTAAATCCTCCCCATGCGCCAGACCTTCGACGAATCCACCGATCCCTCCTTCGGCCCCAGGCACGTGCCGCTGATCCGCGCCGCCATGGCCGCCCAGGGCCTGGACGGCTTCCTCGTGCCGCACGAGGACGAGCATCAGAACGAATACCTTCCCGCCGCCAACGATCGCCTGGCCTGGGCCAGCGGCTTCACCGGCTCGGCGGGCGCCGGCGTCATCCTGAAGGACCGCGCCGCCGTGTTCGTCGATGGCCGCTACACCCTTCAGGTCCGCGAGCAGGTCGATCAGGGCGTCTTCGAAATCCGCGACCTCGTCGAGGGCGGCGTGCCGGCCTATCTGGAGACCGTCCGCAAGGATGCGGTGATCGGCTATGACCCGCGCCTGCACAGCCCCGCCGCCCTGGACGGCCTGAAGGCCGCCGTCCACCGCGCTGGCGCGGTTCTCAAGCCCGTCGCCGCCAACCCCGTCGACCAGGCCTGGGGTGAGGCGCGTCCCGCCCCGCCGATGGCGCCGGTCGTGCCGCAGCACGTCGAATACGCCGGCGAGGAGTCGAGCTCCAAGCGGGCGCGCGTCGGCGCTTCCGTGGCCGCCTTGGGCGCGGAGGCCGCGGTGATCACCGCCCCGGCCTCGATCGCCTGGCTGTTCAACGTGCGTGGCGGCGACGTCATCCGCTCGCCCCTGCCGCTGTCGCAGGCCATCCTGAACGCCGACGGCACGGCCCGGCTGTTCATCGAGCCGGCCAAGGTCACCACCGAACTGCCGGCCTGGCTGGGCAACCAGGTCTCGCTGGAGACGCCGGACAAGCTGGCCGAGGCCCTGGGCGATCTTTCGGGCAAGAGCGTCCTAGTCGATCCCGGCCAGTCCTCGGCCTGGTATTTCGACACCCTGGCCGCGGCCGGCGTGAAGATCGTGCGCGCCATGGATCCCTGCACCCTGCCGCGCGCTTGCAAGAACGACATCGAGCTGGATGGGACGCGCGAGGCGCACCGGCGCGACGGCGCGGCGCTGACCCGTTTCCTGCACTGGCTGGCCACCGAGGGGCAGGTCAGCCCGCCGGACGAGAAGGAGGCCGTCGCCAAGCTGGAGGCCTTCCGCGAGGCCACGGGCGTCCTGAAGGACCTAAGCTTCGACACCATCGGCGCGGCCAACGGCCACGGCGCCCTGCCCCACTATCGTCCGACCGAACGCAGCAACGAGCGCGCCAAGCTGGGCTCGCTGCTCCTGGTCGACAGCGGCGGCCAATATCTGGACGGCACCACCGACGTCACCCGCACCGTGGCGATCGGCCAGCCGAGCGCCGAGATGGTCCAGCGCAACACGCTTGTCCTGAAAGGCCACCTGGCCATCGCCCGCCTGCGCTTCCCGGCGGGAACGACGGGGTCGGCGATCGACGCCCTGGCGCGGATGGCGCTGTGGGCCCACGGCCTCGACTACGACCACGGCACGGGCCACGGCGTCGGCGTCTATCTGGGGGTTCACGAGGGTCCGCAGCGAATTTCCAAGGCCCCGAACACCATCGCCCTGCAGCCGGGCATGATCGTCTCGAACGAGCCCGGTTACTACAAGGACGGCGAATACGGCATCCGGATCGAGAACCTGGAGGTCGTCATGCCGGCCGAGGACGTTCCCGGCGGCGACCGGCCCATGCACCGTTTCGAGGCGCTGACCCTGGCGCCGATCGACCGGCGGCTAGTCGACAAGTCCCTGCTGACCGCCGAGGAGGTGGCGCAGTTCGACGCCTACCACGCCCGCGTGTTGGCCGAGATCGGACCGCGGGTGGAGGCGGATGTGCGGGCCTGGATGGAAGCGGCCTGCGCGCCGCTGTAAGTCCGACCGCGGCGATCCAAATCCTCCCCCTGACGGGGGAAGTGTCGGCTCGAAGAGACGACGGAGGGGGAAAAGGCCGGCTCAGCAGCGCTTCCCCCTCCGGCGCTTCGCGCCACCTCCCCCGCTAGGGGGAGGATTGCGGCTACCGCAAACGCGTCCACTTCTGCGTCTTGCACAGCGGGGCGACGATGCAGCCCTTCAGCTTCAGCTCGTTGTCGCTGAGCAGTTCGATCGTGCCCGAATAGATGCCGCCATCCTCGGGATTATAGACCTTGCCTCCAGTCCACTTGGTCGGGCCGCCGGTGAAATCGTACAGCATCTGGAGGTTCTTCAGCGGGCGGCCGCGCTGGGCGGCGTCCTTGTTCTTGGCGTCCTTGCGACCAGGATCGGCCTTGATCGGGTCCGAAGTCACCAGCTTCCCGCACAGGCTGTTGCCGCAGCGGGCGATCTCGACCTGGCCGCCATTGCTGGGCGTGGCCCACAGGCCGGTGACGTCAGCGGCGAAGGCCGAGCCCGACGCAAAAGTCAGAGCGGCGGCGATCATGGCGGTGCGAAGCATATGTTTCTCCCTGGTGCGCGGCTGAAACGCGCGTTTGGGTCCCTCGTTGCGTGATCCGCCCACTCAGGACAAGACCGAAGGCGAAAACGAGGCGGCTTTTTGGGTTGCGGCGATGCGTCTCAGCCGCGGAAGGCTGGCCGGCGATACCTCGGCGCCCCCTTGGGCGGCGTGTAGCCGTCGGAATCCAGCCGACCCAGGGTCATGCCAAGTCGTCCAGGCAGGTCGCGCACATGCGGGAGGTTGTTCAGCGACGCCGCCGCCAGGGCCACCCGCCCGCAGGCATAGGCGTCGGCCGCGGCGTCGTGGTGGGCGAAGTCGACGCCCAGGTGGCCGCAGACCACGTTCAGCTTGTGCGACGGCAGATCCGGCCAGACGCCGCGCGCCACCTGCACCGTGCACAGATAGTCGAAGCCAGGCGCACGGACATCGTAGTGCTCACAGGTCCGGCGGATCACGCTGACGTCGAACGAGGCGTTGTGGGCCAGGACCAGCGCGCCCTCCAGCTCGGGCCGCAGGCGCTCCAGCACATCCGGCCATTCGTCGGCGTCCTCGACATGTTCGGGTCGGATGCCATGGAACGCCATGTTGAACGCGGCGAAGCGATTGCCCGGCGGGCGGATGTAGTGGTGCTCGATCCGCGCCACCTCTCCGTCCTCGATCCAGGCCAGACCGATCGAGCACGGGCTGGCCCGCTGCTCGTTGGCGGTCTCGAAGTCCAGGGCGATGACCTTCATGAGGCGACCATGGCCAGCCATTCGTCCTCGGTCATCACCTGGATTCCGAGTTCCGTCGCCGTCTTCAGCTTCGAGCCCGCGCCGGGCCCGGCGACGACGAGGTCGGTCTTCTTGGAAACCGAGGAAGCCACCTTGGCGCCCAGGCTCTCGGCCTGGGCCTTGGCCTCGTCGCGGGTCATCTTCTCCAGCGCGCCGGTGAAGACGATGGTCTTGCCGGCCACCGCCGTGTCGGTCTTCGGCTTCTCCACCGGCTGGATGTCCAGCTCGGCGACCAGGCTTTGCACCTTTTTCCGGTTGTGCGCCTCGGCGAAGAAGCGGGCCAGCGACTGGGCGGCGACGGGTCCGACGCCGTCGATGGCCGCCAGATGCAGATAGTCGTCGCCCGGCGCGCCCGAAGCGGCCTCGGCCAGTCCCTCGGCGAAGGCGTCCCACGTTCCATAGCGCTGGGCCAGGGCCGCGCGGGCGGGCTTGGTCAGCTTGGGGACCGCGTGGCCGATCTTGATCTCCAGGTCGTCGCTCATGGGCCAGGGATCGGCCATGAGACCGCCCTTCCCCGCCTCGACCAGACTGTCCAGGGCCTTGGGTCCGACACCCGGCGCGGTGGAGAGCTCCAGATAGGTCTCGCCGGGCAGCCCCTTGGCCGCGGCCTCGGCGGCATGCTGCAGGTCCTCGAAGCGATCGAAGTTGCGGGCCAGCACGGTCGAGGTCGTCTCGCCGATGTCGCGCGCGCCAAGACCATAGATCATCCGATCCATACCGATGACACGGCGCGCCTCGATGCCCTTCACCAGATTGTTCACCGAGGTCTCGCCGTAGCCGTCGCGTTCCCGCAAGGCGGCCAGCTTCTCCTCGTCCCGGGCCAGCTTGAAGATGTCGGCGGGCTCGGTGATCCAGCCCTCGTCGAAGAAGGCCTGGAGCTGCTTCTCGCCCAGGCCCTCGATGTCGAAGGCGCGGCGCGACACGAAGTGGCGCAGGTGCTCGACCCGCTGGAACGGACAGGCGAACTCGCCGGTGCAGCGACGCACCACCGACTCCTGTCCCGAGGCGGTGACTTCACGGGCCAGAGGCGTCTTCAGCGGACATGGGCAGACGTGGGGGAATTCGTATTTCGGCGGCGCGGGCTCCGGCCGCGCGTCCAGCGCCACCTCGACGATCTGCGGGATCACGTCGCCGGCGCGCTGGACCACCACGGTGTCGCCGATCCGTGCGTCGAGCCGCTCGATCTCGTCGCCGTTGTGCAGGGTGGCGTTGGTCACCACCACGCCCCCGACCGTCACCGGCTTCAGCCGCGCCACCGGCGTGATCGCGCCCGTCCGCCCGACCTGCAGGTCAATGGCCTCGAGCACCGTGCGGGCCTTCTGGGCCGGGAACTTGCGAGCGATGGCCCAGCGGGGCGAGCGGGAGACAAAGCCCAGTCGCCGTTGCAGGTCCAGGTCGTCGACCTTGTAGACCACGCCGTCAATGTCGAAGCCCAGGGTCGGGCGCAGCGCCTCGAACTGCGCATAGACCTCCAGCAGGCCGGACGCGTTCTCGACGCGACGCGCGGGCGGGGCCGTGGTGACGAAGCCCCAGGCGCGCATCGCCTCCAAGGCGCCCCACTGAGTCTGGGCGAACGGTTCGCTGAAAAAGCCCCAGGCGTAGCCGAAGAACCGCAGCGGCCGCTGGGCGCTGATCGCCGGCTCGATCTGGCGCAGCGAGCCGGCGGCGAAGTTGCGCGGGTTGGCGTAGGTGCGCTGGCCAGCCGCCTCGGCGGCGGCGTTGAAGGCGGCGAAGGCCTCCAGCTCGACATAGACCTCGCCCCGGATCTCGATCACGTCGGGCCAGTCCGAGCCTTTCAGCCGGTGGGGAATGTCGGCGATGGTGCGCAGGTTGGCCGTCACGTCCTCGCCGGTCTGGCCATCGCCCCGGGTCGCGCCCTGGACCAGCACGCCCTTCTCGTAGCGCAGCGAGGCCGAAAGGCCGTCGATCTTGGGCTCGGCGGTGTAGGCAAGGGTCTCGGTGGAGGACAGCCTGAGAAACCGCCGGACGCGCGCGTCGAACTCCTCGGCCTCCTCATTGGAGAAGGCGTTGTCGAGGCTCAGCATCGGCACGCCGTGGCGCACCGGCGCGAACTGCTCGGCCCGCGCCGCGCCCACCCGCATCGACGGAGAATTGTCGCGCACCAGGTGCGGAAAGCGGGTTTCAATGTCGAGGTTCCGCCGCTTCAGCGCGTCGTACTCGGCGTCGCTGATCGTCGGGTTGTCCTGTTGGTGGTAGGCGATGTCGTGCGTGGCCAACATGTCGGCCAGCCGCTCCAGCTCCTCGACGGCCTGGGCTTCGGTGAGATCGGCGACGGGGATCAGGGACACGGCGGCGAATCCGGACAGGCAAGAACGAGGCGAGACGTTAGCAACCTCACCCTGACCGTGGGAGTCAGCGATGAGCTGCCCTGCGTCCTAGGCCATCAACGCGCGGGCCGCGGCCCTCGCCGCCTCGGTCACTTCGGCCCCCGACAGCATGCGGGCGATCTCTTCCTCGCGGTGGGCGGGGGTGAGCGGCTCGACCTTGGTGCGAGTCGAGGTCTCGTCGCCAGACTTGGAAATCCGCCAGTGCGCGTCGGCGCGGGCGGCGACCTGAGCCGAGTGGGTGACCACCAGGACCTGGGCGTTCTGGGCCAGGCGCTTCAGGCGCAGGCCTACCGCGTCCGCCACGGCGCCACCGACGCCCTGATCGACCTCGTCGAAGATCATCAAGGGCTGCGGGCCGACGCCACGCCCGGCCAAGGCCGCCTTCAGCGCCAGGGCGAAGCGCGCCAGTTCGCCGCCCGAGGCGATGGCCTCCATTGGCCCAAACGGCGCGCCGGGATTGGTCGAGATCTCGAAGGCGATACGGTCGAGGCCCGTGGGGCCGGCGCGATCCTCGGCCAACGGCTCGAGCGCGACGCGGAACCTGGCCTTCTCGAGTTTCAGCGGCGCGAGCTCCGCCTCGACGGCCTTGGCCAGGGCGTCGCCGGCTGCGCGGCGCTCGGCCGACAAGGCTTCGGCGGCGTAGAGATAGGCCTCGCGCGCCTCGGCGGCCTCCTTGTCGGCCGCCTTGAGAGCGTCTTCCGAGGTCTCGATCGCCTGCAGGCGGGCGGCGAACTCGGCGCGCTTGGCCGGCAGGTCCTCGACCAGCACGTTCAGCTTGCGGGCCATGCCGCGCAGGGCGAACAGTCGCTCCTCGGCCTTTTCCAGGCGGTCAGGTTCGAACTCGAAGCTCTCGGCCAAGGCGTCGATGGCGGCGCTGGCCTCCTGGGCCTCGACGATGGCCCGATCGACGGCATCGCAGGCCGCCGAGAGCCGGGTCATGGCCACGCCGTCGGCGGGCGCCCCGGCCTGGAGGGCGCGGTCACGGGCGCGCTCAAGCGCCCGATAGGCCTGGGCCAGTTTGCCCGAGAGGCTGTCGCCGCCGAGGGCGTCCTGGGCCGCGGCGATGTCGGTGATCGCCTTCTCGGCCGAGCTGAGCAAGGCCCGCTCCTCGGCCAGCGCCGTCTCCTCGCCCTCGCGCGGGTCCAGGCGATCCAGTTCGGAGAGGCGGAGAGTCAGTTCCTCGGTCTCGGCGGCGGCGCGACCGGCCAGATCGCGTAGGGCGTCGGCCTTCTCGCGCGCCGCGCGCCAGGCGCTCCAGGCCGCGCTGACCGCCGCGACGGAGACGCCGCCGAACGCGTCGAGCAGGCCCCGATGGGTCTTGGGATCGAGCAGGCCGACCGTCTCGTGCTGGCCGTGAACCTCGAGCAGCAAGCCGCCCAGATCCTTGAGCACGCCGACGCTGGTGGCCTGGTCGTTGACGAAGGCGCGGCTGCGGCCGTCGGGCGAGAGCTGGCGGCGCAGGACCAGATCCTCGTCGCGACCATAGTCCAGGCCCTTGTCGTCGAGATAGGCGAAGGCTGGATGGTCGGCCGGCAGGGCGAAGATGGCGGTCGCCGAGGCGTGGCCCTCCGCCCCGCGCCGCACCAGCCCGGCGTCGGCGCGCGCGCCAGTGGCCAGCCCCAGGGCGTCTAGAATGATCGACTTCCCCGCCCCGGTCTCGCCGGTCAGCGCGGTCAGGCCCTCGCCGATGGCGAGGTCCAGGCTCTCGATGAGCACGACGTCACGGATGGAAAGGCCGATCAGCATGACGCGCAAGATCGCCGGGAATCAGAGTTTTTCAAAGCGCCAAGGTGGAACGAAACGGGATCGCCCATCGGATCCCGTTGTCATCACATGCCCAGGACGCCCATCAGGCCGCCCTTTTTGGACTTCTTCTCGCCCGGCGGGGGCAGGGTCGCGTCCTTGTCCTTGGACAGCAGACGCTCCAGCGCATTGCGCTTGGCGCCGGCCTTCAGCGGCTCGACGGCGGGCTTGAGGCCGTTATCGTTCAGCAGCTTGTAGGCGTCGGCGTACCAGCGATCGCCCGGGAAGTTGTAGCCGAGCACCGCGCCGTTGCGCTTGGCTTCGTCGATCAGGCCCAGGGTGAGATAGGCCTCGACCAGGCGATACAGCGCCTCGGGCGTGTGCGAGGTGGTCTGGTGACGCTCGATCACCGCCTTGAAGCGGCCGATCGCGGCGAGGGTCTGGCCGTTCTTCAGATAGTAGCGGCCGATGGCCATTTCCTTGCCGGCCAGCTGGTCGTTGACCATGTCGATCTTCAGGCGGGCGTCGGTGGCGTATTCCGTGTTCGGATAGCGCTGGACGACGTCGCGCAGGGCGCCGAGCGCCTGCTCGGTGGCGGCTTGGTCGCGGTTCACGTCGACGATCTGCTCGAAATAGCAGATGGCCTTCAGATAGTAGGCGTAGTTGGCCGACGGATTGCCGGGATACAGCGAGATGAACCGGTCGGCGTCGCCGATGGCGTCATTGTAGTTGTTGCCCATGTAGTGGGCGTAGCCGGTCATCAGAATCGAGCGGCGCGACCATTCCGAATAGGGGTGCTGGCGCTCGACCTCGCGGAAATAGTCGACGGCCTCGTTCCAGTTGCCGCGGTCCAGGCGGTCCGCGCCCGTGGAATAGAGCAGTTCGACGGGACGCTCTTCGTAGGCGAGGCTCGGCTTCTTGGACTTGCCGGCGCAGCCCGCCACCGACACGGCGACGAGAACAGCGGCGATAGTGACGGCCGAACGTCCCGAGAAATTACGAAGCACGGAGTCTCTCACCCTCGAAGCAAACGTGCGCCCCTGCGCCGTGCAAGGCTTCTACACCACGCCGC
>NZ_DATFAV010000149.1:0-6011 GCF_035254145.1 Caulobacter sp.
TCGCCGCTGCGCAAGACCCTGGTCATGGAAGGCGGCAGCTTCAAGGAAGGCGTCTTCGCCTGGAAGGGGCTGCTCTATTACAAGTGGATGCTGACCACGCTGTGGCCGCGACTGACCGACGTCAGCGCCCAGATCGGCCGCCTCGAGGTCAACGGCGATCGCGACGGCGAGGATGGCCGCTACCTGGACGAGGCGCGGCGGCGGCTGCAGGGCGGGCTGCTGGTCGAACGCCACGCCATACTGCGCACGCTGAAAGTCTATGACGACGCCTTCGAGCACCTGGTCGACCACAACCAGCCCCACATGTTTCGCCAGTTCCTGCTGCGCGCGCCCGAACTCTTCGTGAGCCTTGGCGAGCGGGTCGGGGCGGTGGCCCACATCGCCACCTACTGGCGCTATCGGTTCCCCGCCGGGCGGCCGCTGACCGCCGACCTGGACGAGGCGGTCGACATCTTCCAGGACTTCGAGGCCAGTCTGGCCATGCCCCTGTCGAACTGACGCAGGCCGGCGCCCCGAGTCATCAAGCGGATTTTTAACGTTCTGGGCCTATCCATCGCTCCTTGTTTCGAGGAGCCTCGGGTTACGTGTTCGACGGTAACGTCCGCACCGTTCAGCGTGTCGCCGCCAAGGTGCAGCGAGTCCTGGTCGTGGATCCCAACCCCGCCATGGCCCGGCTGCTGGCCGAGCACATGCGTCCGCTGGGCGCGGTGCAGATGTTTTCGGCGCCCAGCGCCGAGAAGGGCTACGCCATGGCCCGCACCACCGATCCCCAGCTGATCTTCGTCGAGCACGCCCAACTGGGCGTCGACGGCCTGGCCTTCACCCGCAAGATCCGTCGCAGCGACCTGATCTGCCGCGAGGCGCCGATCATCATGTGCACCAGCGAGGCCACCGCCGAGACGATCTTCGGCGCGCGCGACGCCGGCGTGCACGAGTTCATGCGCAAACCCTTCACGATCAAGGATCTCGAGCGCCGCCTCGAGGCCGTGACCCTGAAGCCGCGCGACTGGATCGAAGGCGTCGGCTATGTCGGCCCCGACCGTCGCCGGTTCAACTCGGCCGACTATCGAGGTCCGCGCAAGCGCAAGGCCGACGCGGCCGGCACGCCCGCGGCGCGCCTGTCCCAGGCCCTGCGCATCGTCAAGTCGGCCGCCCAGGCGCTGGACACCGATCCCGCCCAGGCCCGCCGCGCCCTGGCGGCCCAGGCCGACGAGCTCCGCCGCGTGGGCGAGTCGATCAAGGACGACCGCCTGGTCCAGGCCGCCGCGGCCCTGGCGACCAGCTTCCAGGCCGACCTGGCCGGCGCCGGCGGACGCGCCGAACTGCTCACGCGCATCGACGCGTTGCTGGGCTTCATGGCCCCCGAGGACAAGGGCCGCGCGGCTTAGGGCCGATTGCGGCGTCATTGTGGCGACACAAAAGCTACGCCGGGCCGTCACCCGTTCGTCGCGGACGAGCAACACGCGGCGATTAACAGCCTCCTGACACAGGAATCGCGCGCAGTCGCGATGGTGACAGGGGATAATAATGCTCATTCGCAACAAAGCGGCGCTGCTGCGCCGCGTCAGCGCGCTTTCGCTGGCCCTGGTCGCCGTGGGGGCCGCCGTGGCGGGCGCCGCCCGCGCCGACGACAACACGTCGGTCAGCGACGTCGTGGTCACCGCCCGCCGGCCCCTGGCCGAGAGCCAGGCCGCGGCGCTTCAGATCCAGAAGAACTCGGACTCGCTGGTCAGCGTGCTGTCGGCCGACGCCGTCGGCGCTTTGCCCGATCAGAACATCGCCTTCGCCGTCGGCCGCCTGCCGGGCGTTGGCGTCGAGCGTGACCAGGGCCAGGCCCGCTACATCAACCTGCGCGGCGCGCCGGTCTACTGGACGACCCTGTCGTTCGACGGCCTCAGCGTGGTCAGCCCCGAGGGGCGCGCGACCCGCTTCGACAACATCCCGTCGGCGATCGCCAGCCAGATCACGGTCGAGAAGGCCATCGTGCCTTCGATGCCGGGCGACACCGTCGCGGGCAATGTCGACATCCGCACCCGCCGCGCCTTCGACTACAAGGGCCAGCGGATCAGCGGCAAGCTGGGCGTCGGCAAGGTCGACCTGGGCAATGGCGACGAGCTGGACAGCAACCTCGTCTATTCCAACGTCTTCGGCGACAAGCTGGGCGTGGTGGCCCAGGCCTCGTACTATTCGCGCGAGATGGCGACCGACAACTGGGAGACCGATCCCTATCTGTCGAACACGGTCGATCCCAACAAGCACTTCGCCCGCGAGCACGAGAACAAGCACTACCGCCTGACGCGCGAGAACATGTCGGCCTCGATCCGGCTGGACTACAAGTTCGACGACAACAATTCGATCTTCGCCAGCACGATCAACACCTATTACCACGACGACGAACTGCGCGATAACTTCCTGCTCCGTCTGGACCAGGGCACGGACGCGGCCGGGAACGGCTACACCAGCGCCGCCTATATCAACGCCAACGACCCGACCTTCGGCACGGTCTACGGCGCGCGCCTCAACGCTCGCATCGACTATCGCGACACCAAGGAAGCCATGTCCACCAACACGGTGGGCGGCGAGCATCGGTGGAACAAGCTCAGCGCCTCGTGGCGGCTGAACTACACCTACACCCAGGACGGCCGCGACACGCCGGTGACCATGGCCTTCCAGAGCCCGTCCAGCTTCCTGGCCCGGCCGACGGTCGAGTACGACTTCCGCAATGGCGACGTGAACACCGTGCGCCTGTTCTCGACCGCCGGGACCACCGGGGCCCGCGTCAAGGGCGCCCAGGTGACCAACATCGAGGACTTCCAGTTCCCGCTGACCAGCGCCGGCATGCTGAAGGGCGGCGACTACACCAACGCCTACACCGCCAAGGCCGACTTCGACTACGAGGGCGAGCTGGCCGGCCACGCGACGAAGTTCGAGTTCGGCGGCCTGTGGACCGACCGCACCAAGAAGTCGCGCGAGAGCAGCTTCACGCGGGCCTATTCGGGCTCGGGCGCGCCGGCCTGGGGCCAGTTCGCCAGCAACATTGGCTATCTGGGCAGCCAGAACCTGAACTACGCCTTCCGCTATACGAACAAGGACTACACCACCAACTTCGTGGACGAGCTGGTGCGCTCGGGCCTGGCGACCAAGAACGACACCACCGCCAACTACTGGCGCGTGGGCGAGACGATCACCGCCGGCTACGCCATGGCCACGACCCGCTTCGACTGGGGCAATCTGGTCTACGGCGTCCGCGTCGAGCACATCGAGAACGACGGCCAGGCCTATGTCGGCTTCCCGGCCGCGGGCGGGGTCGCTGCCGGTCAGCGCCTGGTCAAGGTCAAGAGCGACGACACGCTGTACTATCCCAGCGCCCACCTGAACTGGAACCTGCGCGAGGACCTGAAGCTGCGCGTGGGGGTCACGACCTCGGCCTCGCGCGCCGACTTCGATGACCTGCGTCCGAACTTCACCTTCAGCGACTCCAACCAGACCGTCTCGGGCGGCAATCCCAACGCCAAGCCCGAGCGGCAGGTCGGCCTCGACACCTATCTGGAATGGTACGCCGACCGCGAGACCTTCGTGTCGGCGGGCCTGTTCTACAAGGACCTGAAGGACGTGCTGGTCCAGACCTCGCGCACGTTCGGCGACACTTCGCTGAACAGCGGCGGCGTCGATCGCTCGGGCTATGCCTACAGCAGCATCGACAACGCCGGCGAAGGTCACATCCAGGGGCTGGAGGTGTTCTTCACCGGCACGGCCGAGAGCTATGTCGAGGCCCACGGCCTGCCGTCGTGGCTGGGCGGCTTCGGCACGCGCCTGTCGGGGACCTGGACCTCGTCCAAGGTCACCCTGCCGTCGGTCGGCGGCGCGCCCGCCCGGACGATCTCGGTCCTGGGGACCTCGGACGCCGTCTACAACGTCCAGGCCATCTACGAGAAATACGGCCTGACGGTCCGCGTCGCCTACCAGTACCGCACGCCCTGGGGCCAGTCGGTCGGCGCCTATCGCGTCGTCAACGGCGGCGTCTATCCCACCGACAACGGCGACATCTACTGGGACAGCGACGAGGAACTGGACGTCTCGCTGCGCTATCAGGTCAACAAGAACATCGAGGTGTTCCTGGACGGCAGCAACCTGACCAACCAGGGCGCGCGCCGCTACGGCGACCAGAAGCGCTATCCGATCGAGTACGAGAAGTTCGGCCCCCGCTATGTCGGCGGCGTGCGCTTCAACTTCTAGCGCTTGCCGGCGGGGCGCTGCAGCCAGTGACGCAGCGCCCCGTTGACCGGTCCAGGCGCCTCCATCGGCGCCATGTGGCCGGTGCTCGGGATCACCACAAGGTGCGTGCAGCCGATCGCCTGGGCCATCTCGCGATGGCGGTCGGCGGGGGTGATCTGGTCGTTCTCGCCGACGATGATCAGCAGCGGAACGCGCAGCGCCCTCACCGCGGCCTCGCCGTCCTGGCGCTCCAGGCTGTTCTGGCGCAGAAAGACCTCGCGACCCAGCCGCTGGGTCATGTCGACGATGCGGGTGGTCAGCTCGGTGTCGTCCAGGCGCGAGGCGTCGATATAGCTCTTCAGGATCGCCTGGCCGATGCCCAGGAAGGTCCCGCCCTTGGCGGCGGCCTTGTTCAGCGCCTGGCGCTGGGCGGCGCGCTGCGGCGTGTCGACGTGGATCGAGGTGTCCAGCAGGGCCAGGCGCTCGATGCGCTCCGGCGCGATCCGCGCGATCTCCTGGGCCACGTAGCCGCCCATCGAGAAGCCGGCGACCGCGAAGGTCGGCTCGGCCCTCTCCAGCACATGCTCGGCCATCTCACGGATGGTGGCGTAGGGCGTCAGGTCCGGAACCCAGATCCGCGCGACGTCGGCCAGATCGCGGATCTGGTCGCGCCACAGCTCGGCGTCGTTCAGCAGGCCAGGCAGCAGGATCAGTTGGGGGAGGGGGGCGGTCATGGCTTCGCTCATAACACTATTAAGCACCGTCATTCCCGCCCATGTGGCGGGAACCCCTTTATCCGCCGCAGGTGCGGGAGGGGCGGACCGCTGGCGGTCCGCTTGCGCTTCACGTGTCAGCTGAACCAGGGGTTCCCGCCACAAGGGCGGGAATGACGGTGTGGTTGTAATGGCGGCGTAAACAAAAAGGGCGCTCCGGGGAGCGCCCTTTCGTCAAAGCGGCGAGCTCCAGCCCTACGCCTCGACCATGTTCTTGGCGATCGCCGCCTCGCGCATGGTCTTCTGCAGCTTTTCGAACGCGCGGACCTCGATCTGGCGGACGCGTTCGCGGCTGACGCCGTATTGGGCGGCGAGCTCTTCCAAGGTGGTCGGCTCGTCCTTCAGGCGGCGTTCGGTCAGGATGTGACGCTCGCGGTCGGTCAGCTCGACCATCGCTTCTTCCAGAAGCGACATCCGCAGCGACTTTTCCTCGTTCTCGGCGACCATCGTCTCCTGGCTGACCTGCTCGTCGTCGGCCAGCCAGTCCTGCCACTCGCTCTCGCTGTCCGAACGCAGCGGCGCGTTCAGCGAGGCGTCGGGGCCAGACAGGCGACGGTTCATCGAGATGACCTCGCTGTCCAGCACGCCCAGCTTCGTGGCGATCTGGCTGACCTGGTCGGGGCGCAGGTCGCCGTCCTGGAAGGCGGCGATCTGGCTCTTGGCCTTGCGCAGGTTGAAGAACAGCTTCTTCTGCGCGGCGGTCGTGCCCATCTTCACCAGCGACCACGAGCGCAGGATGTATTCTTGGATCGAGGCGCGGATCCACCACATGGCGTAGGTGGCCAGGCGGAAGCCCTTGTCGGGCTCGAACTTCTTGACGGCCTGCATCAGGCCGACATTGCCTTCCGAGATCACCTCGCCGATCGGCAGGCCGTAGCCGCGATAGCCCATGGCGATCTTGGCCACCAGGCGCAAATGGCTGGTGACCAGGCGGCGGGCGGATTCCGGGTCGCCATGTTCCTTCCAGCTTTTGGCGAACATGTATTCGTCTTCAGGAGAGAGCAGGGGAAATTTGCGGATCTC
>NZ_DATFAV010000150.1:0-9052 GCF_035254145.1 Caulobacter sp.
GGCTTCCGGGATGACGACGATTGGGGACGGACAGGCTGGTCTCGGCCTAGAAACCGGCCTTCGCGAACGCCCTCTCGGCGCGTTCCTTGATCTCCAGGCCCGGCAGGGCGCGCTCGCCTTCCATGACGGCCACATAGGTCAGGCTGCGTGTCGGCTTGCCGGGTCCGGTCGGGACCGGTCCAACGGACCAGCCGACCGTGTTTGCGCCCGTCCCGCTGGGGCAGCTGGCGAAGCGGGCGGGCTTGCCGATTCCGGCCTTCAGCGTCGCCTCGGCGGTCGTCTGGCCGCCGTCGCAGGACGGCAGGTTGCGCGAACAGGTGATATAGCCGCCACCGCGCCAGACCACGCGGCCCTGCCCGTCGGCGACGATGACGCAGGTGGACGGCGAGCCGATCGAGCGCCCGATCGCCTGGGTCAGCGCGGTCTCGTCGACATCCTTCGGCAGCTTGGCCGAACAGGCCGAAAGGCCCGCGGCGGCGAGCGCGACCAGCGCCAGGCGACGCATCCGTCAGGCCGCCTTCTTGATCAGGTTGCCTTCGTCCAGCAGCACGACGGTCGGGGCGTAGTTGCGCGCCTCCTCGGCCTGCATCTGGCAGTAGGTCACCACGATCACCAGGTCGTTCTTCTGCACCAGGCGCGCGGCGGCGCCGTTGACGCCGATGACCTTCGAGCCGCGCGGCGCCTCGATGGCGTAGGTGGTGAAGCGCGCGCCATTGGTGATGTTCAGGACATCGACCTGCTCGTTGGGCAGGATGCCCGAGGCGTCCAGCAGGTCGCGGTCGATGGCGATGGAGCCTTCGTAGTCGAGGTCGGCCTGGGTCACCGTGGCGCGGTGAAGTTTGGCCTTCAGCATGGTCAACAGCATGGCGGGAAGTCTATCCCTTTGAATGGAATGAGCTATCTCAGGGCCGCCACACACAAGGCCCACTGATCAGGTTCGCCATATAGACATGAACCCGGTCAGGTTCAATCGCACTGCAACATGACGTCGCGGCACGTAGCCGGATCAGAGCTTGTAGCCGCCGGCCTCGATCTTGGCGAAGGTGGCCTTGGTGATCTTCACATAGCCCTTGGCCGGATCGCGGAAATACAGCGGATCCTTGGTTCGCGCCGGGTCGAAGCCGTCGCCGACCAGATCGATCTTGCGATACTTGAAGGTGCCGGTGGTCTCGATCTCCTGCTGCAGGCGCACGAAGATCGGCCGCGCGTAGCTGGGCAGTTGCTCGTCGACATGCTTGGCGAAGGCGGCGATGTCGAACTCGGGATCGGTCACCAGGGCCGCCATGCCCGCCTTGCCGTCCAGGTCGCCGACCTTGACGCCATAGACATTGACCTCGAGCACATGCTCGACGGCCGCCAGGCGCTCGGCCACCTCGCTGGTGGCGACGTTTTCCCCCTTCCAGCGGAAGGTGTCTCCGATCCGGTCGACGAAATAGATGTAGCCGTCGGCGTCGACCCGCATCAGGTCGCCGGTGCGGAACCAGGAATCGCCCTTCTGGAAGACGTCGTGCAGCACCTTCTTCTCGGTGGCGGCCTTGTCGGCGTAGCCGACATAGTTGGAGCGGGCGTCGCCGGCGATATGGCCGACGCACTCGCCCACCTCGCCGGGCGCGCACTCGACGCAGTAGCCGTCAGGGCCGCGCACGGGGGTTTCGTGCTCGACGTCGAACTTGACGACGCGGATATTGAACTTGCTGCGCAGATAGCGGGGCACGCGGCCGATCGCGCCCCGCTTGCCGTCGAAGTTGAACAGCGAGACGTTGCCCTCGGTGGCGCCGTAGAACTCCAGCACGTCGCCGACCTTGAACCGGTCCAGCATGTCGTCCCAGACGTCGGGCCGCAGGCCGTTGCCGAAGATCAGGCGGATCTTGTGGGCCCGTTCCAGTTCGTGCTCGGGCTGGTTGGCCAGATAGCGGCAGAGCTCGCCGATATAGACGAACATCGTGCAGTTCTCGGCCACCACTTCCGGCCAGAAATGCGTGGCCGAGAACTTCTTGCGCAGCACGATCGAGCCGCCGTTCAGCAAGCCCGCGCCCAGAGCGCAGAGGCCGCCGGTGGCGTGGTAGAGCGGCAAGGTCACATAGATGCGGTCGGTTTCCTTGGCCCCGGTCGAGCCGGCGAAGCCGCGCATGTAGAGCTGAGCGCGCATGTGGGTGATGCGCGCGGCCTTGGGCATGCCCGTGGTGCCGCTGGTGAAGATGTAGAGCGCGGTGTCCTTGGCGGTGATCCCCTCACGCGCCGTGACGCGGTCGGGACGCAGTTGGCTGCAGCTCTTCAGCGCCTTGACGAGATCGCGCTGCTCGCCGTGGACCGGGCCAAGCACCCACTGCTGCATGTGCCGCTCCAGCCGGCCCTTCACGTCCTCGAAGCAGGGCGAGGTTTCGGCGTCGACGATGCAGTGGATGGCTTGGGAGATGTTCAGGCAGTGGGCCAGGGCCGCGCCGGTCAGCTGGTTGTTGATCAGGGCGGTGGCGACGCCGACCTTTGTCAGGCCGTACCAGACGGCCAGGTATTCCAGCCGGTTGGGCATGAACAGCGCCACGGTCTGGCCGCGCGTCAGCCCCTGACCCTTGGCCCAGTGGGCGTAGCGGTTGGCCATGGCGTCCAGCTCGGCGTAGCTGATCGTCTTGCCTTCGAAGGTCATGGCGGGGCGGTCACGCCACTTGTCGACGGCAGCCTCCAGATCGTCACAGATCAGGTTGGCGCTATCAGGGACGATGGATTTCACGCGCTTGAGCGTCCGGGTCAAACCCTTGAGGAACCGGATTTCCCGGCCGATCTTTTGACGCAAACGCATTCTTGCTCTCCCTTCGAACACCATTGGAGAGCGCCGGGCGGCCGGTCAAGCCGCCGCGTGCTGCATTGCAAACCTATCGCCGTTCTTGGAAACGCCACAAGCGAAAGAGCAGCTCCCGGCGCGCTCGTGACCTCGTAAAGCCTTACGCTAGGTCACTTTCTTCGCAAGGACACCCCAGGCGAGGCCGGGCGCGGCGCGGAAAATCCCGCGCCGCGCCGCCAAGTCTTGGAGCCTCTAGCCGACCGCCAGGCGACGCTGGTCGTCGCGGGCCGATTTCAGCTTCTCGGCCACCAGGAAGGCCAGCTCCAGCGCCTGCTCGCCGTTCAGCCGCGGATCGCAGTGGGTGTGGTAGCGATCGCCGAGATCCGTCTCCGACACGGCCCGGGCGCCGCCCAGGCATTCGGTGACGTTCTGGCCGGTCATTTCCAGGTGGACGCCGCCGGGATGCACGCCCTCGGCCTGGGCGATCTCCACGAAGCTCTTCACCTCGCTCAGAATCCGGTCGAACGGACGGGTCTTGTAGCCGGTCGAGGCCTTCAGCGTGTTGCCGTGCATCGGGTCGGTGGCCCAGACCACAGAGCGGCCGGCGCTCTTGGTCGCGCGCATCAGGCGCGGCAGGCGATCGGCGATCTTGTCCGAGCCGAAGCGGCCGTACAGGGTCAGGCGGCCCGGCTCGTTGTTCGGGTTCAGCACGTCGATCAGGCGCAGCAGGTCGTCGCCCTCCATGGTCGGGCCGCACTTCACACCGATCGGGTTCTTCACGCCGCGCATGAACTCGACGTGGGCGCCGTCCAGCTGACGGGTGCGCTCGCCGATCCACAGCAGGTGGGCGCTGGTGTCGTACCAGTCGCCCGAGGTGCTATCGACGCGGGTCATGGCTTCCTCGAAGCCCAGCAGCAGGGCCTCGTGGCTGGTGAAGAACTCCACCCGGCGCAGGTCGGGCTGGGTGTCGGGGGTGACGCCGACGGCCGACATGAAGGTCAGGGCTTCGCTGATCTTCTCGGACAGCTCGCGGTAGCGCGCGCCCTGCGGGCTGTCGCCCACGAAGCCCAGCGTCCAGCGGTGGATGTTGTAGAGGTCGGCGTAGCCGCCGCTGGCGAAGGCGCGCAGCAGGTTCAGCGTCGCAGCCGACTGGCCATAGGCGCGCAGCAGGCGCTCCGGATCGGGCGTGCGCTCCTCGGCCGTGAACTCCATGCCGTTGATGATGTCGCCGCGATAAGAGGGCAGGGTCACGTCGCCGATCGTCTCGATCGGTTCCGAGCGCGGCTTGGCGAACTGGCCGGCGATGCGACCGACCTTCACCACCGGCTTGCCGCCGGCGAAGGTCAGCACCACCGCCATCTGCAGGATCAGGCGGAAGGTGTCGCGGATGTTGTCGGCGTGGAATTCCTTGAAGCTTTCGGCGCAGTCGCCGCCCTGCAGCAGGAAGGCCCGGCCTTCCGCCACATCGCCCAGCAAGGTCTTCAGACGGCGCGCCTCGCCCGCAAACACCAGCGGCGGCATCTGGCGAAGCGTCTGCTCGACCCGTTCCACAGCGGCCGCGTCCGGATAGTCGGCGGGGATGTGCTTGGCGGGTTTGGCTCTCCAGGCGGCGGGGGTCCAGCGGGCGGTCATGACAAGCTCGATAACAACAAGGGGCGGGGTAAATACCGCGAATGGAACAGAAAGGCAAAATCATGCGGCCGAATGCTGCCAATCCGCCCAGGCGAGAAAGTTCGTTGTCGTACTACCTGGGCGAAGCGCTCGATTTTTGCGCGATACCGCAGGCGATGACGGCCATGGCGCCGAGGGCCAGCCACCATTCCTGCCAGACCCCGAAGCTCACGCCGCCGATCACCAGATAGGATACCAGAGCGCCCGCCGCCATGGCGCCGTTGCGGCGATCCTTATCCGTCCAGGCCAGGATCCGGTAGAGGATCCAGGCGAAGAAGGCCGCGCCCATGGCCGCGCCGAACGCCCCCAGCTCCAGCCACAGCTGAAGCGCCGCATTATGGGTGTGGAGCGGGATCGCCGGGACGAACGTCCGACTGGCGTCGATCCCCCAGCCACGCAGGGCGTGATCGACGATCCGGTCGGCGGAGAAGGCCCAGATGTTCAGCCGCTGGTCCCACGACGGCGGCGCCAGACGGTGCAGCCAGCTAAAGAGGCCGGACCGCACGCCCCATAACACCACCATGGGCGCGAAGATGAAGGCGCCCGAAACGATCGGAATGAGGGCCCTGACCACCGGCTTTCCGATGAACCGCACGCCAAGCCACGCCAAGCCGCCCAGCAGCAGCGCCGCGATCGGCGCGTCCGCGCCGGTGAGATAGGCGCCCAGCGCCGTCGCTCCTCCGATCGAGGCGACCAGGATCCGGGCTTTCGGCGACTTCCAGCCCTCGATCAGCCGCGCGCAGGGCCACAGCAGCAGGACCAGGGGATAGGCGCCCATCGACACCTTGACCATCGCCACGTCGGGCGTCACCGGATCGCCGCTGGCCTTGCGCAGCGCCTGGTAGAGCGGAGCGTGCAGCAGACCATCGACGAAGGTGACCAGGGCCAGCAGCCCCGCGCAGACCAGCATCGCCCTGCCCGCCAGCCGGGCCGAGCGCATCGACATCTCGCCAAGGGCGGCGACCGCGGCGCCATAGAGCCCAAGCTGCAGGAACAGCTTGATGGCCGTGAAGTTCTCGACGTCGTCGAACTTCTTCAGTTCGGAAGGATCGGGCGCGGCCGGGGTCCAGCCCAGGCTGATCAGCGCCCAGATCGCCAGCAGCGCCAGGGCGAACATCGGCAGCAACGGCGGGCGCGACCGCCGCAACGTGGGAACGGCCAGCAAGCCGACCAGGCTGAGCAAGGCGGCGAACTGCTTGGGCGCCAGGTAGCCCAGCAGCGGCGTCATCGCCATCATGAAGACGGCGAGACCGCCCAGCCAGCGCGTGCGCCGCTCCGAGAGGGGCGCCAAGACGCCCGAACCCGTCATCCAACCCCGCCGACTTCGACGGGAACGTACTTCTCGCGCATCGTCACCAATTCCTCGGCCAAGGTCGGGTGGACGGCGCAGGTCGAATCCCACTGCGGCTTGGTGACGCCCATCTTCACGGCGATGGCGGCCATCTGGATGATCTCCGGCGAATCCGGCCCGACCACGTGGACCCCGACCACCTTCTGGTCGTCGGCCTTGACCACCAGCTTGATCAGGCATCGCTCCTGGCCGCCGTAGAAGGTGATCTTCATCGGACGGAACACCGAGCGGTAGATGTCGACCGTCCCGAACGCGTGGCGCGCCTCGGCTTCGGTCATGCCCACCGCGCCGACGGGCGGCTGCGAGAACACCGCCGAGGCGACCATGTCGTGATCGAAGGTGGTCGGATTGTCGTAGAACTCGGTCTGCGAGAACGCCGCGCCCTCGCGGATCGCCACGGGCGTCAGGTTGATGCGGTCGGTGACGTCACCCACGGCCCAGATGCTGTCGACATTGGTCTTGGAATAGGCGTCGACCGCGATCGCCCCGCGTTCGTTCAGCTTCACGCCCGCCTTTTCCAGGCCCAGGCCCTGGACATAAGGTTCGCGGCCCGTGGCGAACATCACCGCTTCGGTCTCGAAGGTGAGGTCGTTGCTGAGGGTGCTGACCAGCGTCCCGTCGGGCGCCTTCTCGATGCTCTTGTGCGAGCAGCCCAGCACCACCTTGATCCCGCGCTTTTCCAGCTCGTCGGCCAGGTGCGCGCGCACGTCGTCGTCGAAACCGCGCAGAATGTTGGCGCCGCGATAGAGCAGCGTGGTCTGGACGCCCAGGCCGTTGAAGATCCCGGCGAACTCCACGGCGATATAGCCGCCGCCGACGATCAGGATGCTCTTGGGCAGGGCCGGCAGGTGGAACGCTTCGTCCGAGGTGATCCCGAACTCCGCGCCCGGGAAGTCGGGCCGCACCGGGCGGCCGCCCGTCGCCACGAGGATCTTGCGCGCCGTGTAGATCCCCGCGTCCTTGCTATCCTCCTTGGGCAGCACCTCCACGGTGTGGGCGTCGATGACCTGGGCGCGGCCATGCAGCAGGTGGGCGCCGGCCTTCTGCAGGTTCATGACGTAGATCCCCGACAAGCGGGCGATCTCGACGTCCTTGTCGTGCAGGAAGCTCTTCCAGTCGAACTTCGCCTCGTTCACCGTCCAGCCATAGCCCTTGGCCGTCTTCAACTGGCTGGAGACCTCGCTGGCGTAGACCATGAACTTCTTGGGCACGCAGCCGCGCACGACGCAGGTGCCGCCGACCCGATACTCCTCGGCCACGCCGACCTTGGCGCCGGTCATGGCGGCCAGCCGGGCCGCTCGCACGCCGCCCGAGCCTGCGCCGATGACGAAGAGATCGTAGTCGTAGTCAGCCACGGCGGCCTCCTGGAACCTGAGCTTTGAGCGGGCTTATGTAGGGCGTCAGGGAACGAGCCGCACTACACCCTCGTCCGTGCCAATCAGCGCCTCGTCGGCGAGGTCGAGGAACAGGCCGTGATCGACCACGCCGGTAACGCTCTTGAGGGCCGTGGCCAGGGCGGAGGGCTCAGCGATGCGGCCAGAGGCCATGTCGTAGATCAGGTTGCCGCCGTCGGTGACCACCACGCCCCGCTCGGCCATGCGCAGGCGCGGCGGCGGCAGGTCGAACTCGGCGGCGATATCGGCCAGGCGATGGCCGGTGTGAACGTGGCCAAAGCGGACCACCTCGATCGGCAGCGGGAACTTGCCCAGGGCTTCGACCTTCTTGGCCGCGTCGGCGATCACGACGCAGCGGGTGGAGGCTTCCCAGACCAGCTTTTCGCGCAGCAGGGCCGCGCCGCCGCCCTTGATCAGGCTGAGACCCGGGCCGATCTCGTCGGCGCCGTCCACGGTTAGGTCGACGGTCTTGACGTCGTCCAGGGCCGCCAGCGGGATGCCCAGTTCGCGCGCCAGGGCCCCGGTGGCGTCCGAGGTCGGCACGCCGCGGATGTCGGTCAGCTTGCGGGCGGCCAGCGCCTTGACGAACCAGGCGGCGGTGGAGCCGGTGCCCAGGCCGACGGTCATGCCGTTCTCGACAAGCTGGGCGGCGGCTTCGCCGGAGATGCGCTTCTGGTCGTCGGCGCTCATTTCTTCTGATCCTTCTTGGCCTGCTTGAGGGCGCGGAACTTGGTCGCCCATCCCGCCTTCGTCGTCTGCTCAGAACGCGTCAGGGCCAGGGCCCCGTCCTCGACGTCCTTGGTGATCACCGAGCCCGAGCCGGTCATGGCCCCGTCGCCCACCCGCACGGGCGCGACCAGGGCGCTGTTGGAGCCGATGAAGGCCCCTTTGCCGACGTGGGTCTCGAACTTCTCGAAGCCATCGTAATTGCAGAAGATCGTGCCGGCCCCGATGTTGGCCTTCTCGCCGATCGAGCCGTCGCCCAGATAGCTGAGGTGGTTGGCCTTGGCGCCCGCCCCGACCTTGACCTTCTTGACCTCGACGAAGTTGCCGATGTGCGCCTCGGGGCCGATCTCGGCGCCCGGCCGCAGACGGGCGTAGGGACCGATCAGGGCGCCCTCGCCGACGATCGCGCCTTCCAGGTGACTAAAGGCCTTGATCACCGCGCCGGCCTCGACCCTGACGCCGGCCCCGAACACCACGAACTGTTCGACCACCGCGCCGGCGGCGACCTGGGTGTCCCACGACAGGTGGACGGTGTCCGGCGCGGGCATGGTGACGCCCTCGACCATCAGGGCGTTGCGGCGGGCCTTCTGCCAGACGGCCTCGGCGGCGGCCAGCTCGCCCTGCGAATTGACGCCCTGCACCGAAGTCTCGGGTGCGAAGGCCGCGCGGGTGGAGAGCTTGCGGTCATGGGCCAAACCCACAACGTCAGTGAGATAGTACTCGCCCTTGGCGTTGTCGTTGCGGACGTCAGCCAGCAGGCTGAACAGCGTCGAACGGTCGGCGGCCAGGACACCGGAATTGCAGTGCTTGACCTGCTGGGTGGCGAGGTCGGCGTCCTTCTCCTCGACGATGCGCAGCAGCACGTGGCCCGGCGCCAGGATCAGGCGGCCATAGCCCGTCGGGTTGAGCGCCTCGAAGCCCAGCACCGCCACGTGGGCGCCGGCGCCGATCAGGTCGAACAGCGGCGCGATCACCGGGGCGGTGGTCAGCGGGCAATCGGCGTAGGTGACGACCACGTCGCCGTCGAAGTCGGCCAGCGCTTCCCGCGCGGCCAAGACGGCGTGGCCAGTGCCCAGCGGCGGGTCCTGGACCACGGTCGAGTTCGGACCAAGCCGCTTGCGGACGCTCTCG
>NZ_DATFAV010000151.1:0-9580 GCF_035254145.1 Caulobacter sp.
TTACCGGTCCCGAAGACGTCGATCGTTTCTCGCGCTTTCTTCAGGGCTTTCTCTCGGCCAACGACTTTCCGTTCGTGATCGTGCACGACACCCCGGAGTTCCTGGGGCAGTTGCGCAAGGTGGTGTTCGAGGACGCGGGCCTCAGCCGCAAGTTCGCCCGCGAATGGGTCAGCCTGCACGGAACCTTGGGAACCGCCTGAGCGCCACAGGCTCGGACGCGTAGCGGGATTCGCCGCGACCGCGCTCCCCGTGGGCGAGGCAACCAGCAGCTCTTCCCTTCGTTGGGAAAACAGGCCTAGCTAGGGAAAATCGTTTCGCCTGGCCTGCGGAGCTGCGCCATGAACGACCCCAAATTCCAATATACCACGTCAAGCCTGCCTCCGGTCGCCGGATCGGCCCTCGACCTGATCGGGCGCACGCCGATGGTCGAGGTCAAGCATCTGGACACCGGCCCGTGCCGCCTTTTCCTGAAGCTGGAGAACCAGAATCCCGGCGGGTCGATCAAGGATCGCGTGGCGCGTTCGATGATCGAGGCGGCGGAGGCCGAAGGCCGGCTGAAGCCCGGCGGGACGATCATCGAGGCCACCGCGGGCAACACCGGCCTGGGTCTGGCCCAGGTGGCGAGCCTGAAAGGCTACAAGCTGATCCTGATCGTCCCCGACAAGATGGCGCGGGAGAAGATCCTGCATCTGCGGGCGATGGGCGCGGACGTCCGCCTGACCCGCAGCGACGTCGGCAAGGGCCACCCCGAATACTACCAGGACATGGCTCAGGCCCTGGCTCAGTCGATCCCGGGCGCGCTGTACGTCAATCAGTTCGAGAACCCGGCCAATCCGCTGGCGCACGAGACGACCACGGGTCCCGAAATCCTGGCCCAGATGGGCGGCGACATCGACGCGATCGTAGTTGGCGTCGGTTCCGGCGGCACGCTGACGGGCATCGGCCGCTACATGAAGGCCCATGCGCCGAAGACAAAAATGATATTGGCCGACCCCGAGGGCTCCATCCTGCGGGACTACGTCGAGACCGGCAGTTTCGGCGAGGCCGGCAGCTGGATCGTCGAGGGCATAGGCGAGGATTTTATCCCCGCCAACGCCCAGATGGACCTGGTCGCCAAGGCCTATTCGATCAGCGATCGCGAGAGCGTCGAGACGGCGCGCGAGCTGCTGCGCAAGGAGGGAATCCTGGCCGGCTCGTCCTCGGGCTGCCTGCTGGCCGCGGCGCTGCGCTATTGCCGCGAGCAGACGGAGGCCAAGCGGGTCGTGACCCTCGTCTGCGATACGGGTTCGAAGTACCTGACCAAGATGTTCAACGACCTGTGGCTGGCGGCCCACGGCTTCGACGACCGCGAGCTGCATGGCGACCTGCGCGACCTGATCGCCAAGCGCTATGTCGACGGGGGCGTCGTCGCCATCGGCCCGGAGGACACGCTGCTGACCGCCTACAATCGCATGCGTTCGTCGGACATCAGCCAGCTGCCGGTGGTGGATCGCGGCAGGCTGGTGGGCATCCTCGACGAGAGCGACATCCTGGCGGCGGTCGAGGGTCAGGACGAGCACCGCGAAGGGCGCTTCAAGACGCCGGTGGGCGAGGCCATGACCCGTGAGGTTCGCACGCTTCAGGCCCACCAGCCGGTCGAGGCCCTGCCGGAAGTGTTCGATCGCGACGAGGTCGCCCTTGTCGTGGACGGCGAGGAGTTCCTAGGTGTGATCACCCGGGTCGACCTGATCAATCACCTGCGGATGAGCGCGTAGCCCTTTCGAGGACTTTCATGACCGATATCCCTGGTAAGAACCGCCTGGACTTCGCCACGCGGACCATCCACGGCGGCCAGTATCCGGACCCGACGACGGGGGCGGTGATGGTCCCGATCTACGCCACCTCGACCTATGCGCAACAGAGCCCCGGAGAGCACAAGGGCTTCGAATATAGCCGCAGCCACAACCCGACCCGCTTCGCCTTCGAGCGCTGCATCGCCGACCTGGAGAGCGGGACGGCCGGCTTCGCCTTCGCCTCGGGGCTGGCGGCGGCCGCGACCATCCTGGAGACCCTGGACAGCGGCGCGCACGTGATCGCCAGCGACGATCTCTATGGCGGCTCGTTCCGGCTGTTCGACAAGGTGCGCAAGCGCTCGGCCGGCCTGACCTTCAGCTTCGTCGACATGGCCGACCTCGCCGCCGTGGAGGCGGCGATCACCCCGGCGACGAAGATGATCTGGGTCGAGACGCCGACCAATCCGATGCTGCGCCTGGCCGATCTGGCGGCCATCGCCGCCCTGGCCAAGAGGCGTGGCCTGGCGACCGTCGCCGACAACACCTTCGCCAGCCCCTATGTGCAGCGGCCGCTGGAACTGGGTTTCGATGTCGTCATGCACTCGGCGACCAAATACCTCAATGGTCACTCGGACGTGGTGGCGGGCGTCGCGGTGGTCGGGGACAACGCCGCCCTGGTCGATCAGATGAAGTTCCTGCAGAACGCCGTCGGCGGAGTGCTGGGGCCGTTCGACAGCTTTCTCGCCCTGCGGGGGGTGAAGACCTTGGCGCTTCGCATGCAGCGCGCCTGCGACAGCGCCCTGGAGATCGCCCGGTGGCTGGAGCGTCATCCGGCGATCGAGCGGGTGATCTATCCGGGCCTGGAAAGCCATCCGCAACATGACCTGGCCCGGCGGCAGATGCTGGGCGGATTCGGCGGGATCATCTCGGTCGAGGTGCGAGGCGGCCTGGCGCCGGCGCGCCGAATGCTGGAGCGCACGCGGCTCTTCACCCTGGCCGAGAGCCTGGGTGGGGTCGAGAGCCTGATCGAGCATCCGGCGATCATGACCCACGCCTCGATACCGGCCGATCAGCGCGCGGCGCTCGGGATTTCCGACGGCCTGGTCAGGCTTTCGGTGGGGATCGAGTCTTGCCGGGATCTGATTTCCGACCTCGGCGCTGCTTTATCAGACTGATCAGGTGATGATGCTCGCCTTCGCCCGGCATGGCCGGCGAGGGGTCCTTGGCCTTGGTGGGGCGCGGCGGCGGAAGGTCCTCGCGCGCCGGATTCTCGGCCAACAGGTGCGCCGTCAGCATCAGGTCGGTCTTGACCGGCCCGAAGTCGGGCGAAGCCGTCCAGACCCGGATCGCCGCCTGGGCGAAGGCCTCCGAGAGATCGGTGACCTCGATCATCGGCGCCGGATCCTTGCGGATGCGCGGATCGTTCTCGGCCCGCTCCCGAAGGCGTCGAAGCACCGTCATCAGATCGGTCTTCAGCGGCACCTTGAAGAGTACGTCGGCCCGCCGGTTGCGATGGGTCGAATAGTTCAGGATGACGTCGCCGAACACCTTGCTGTTGGGGATCATCACCTTGACGTTGTCGGGCGTGGCGATCTCGGTGAACAGCAGGTCCAGCGCCTTGACGGTGCCCTGGCGGGTCGAGGTCTCGATCAGGTCGCCGACCCGGTAGGGCCGGAACAGCAGGATCATCACGCCGGCCGCCACGTTCGAGAGGGCCCCCTGCAGGGCCAGGCCGATGGCCAGGGAGGCCGCGCCCAGCACGGCGATGATGGAGGTCGCCTGCACGCCCAGTTGCTGCAGCACCGCGACCAGGCCCACGGCGATGACGGCGTAGCGCGCCAGCGACGCGCTGAAGCTCTCCAGCGTCGGGTCGGGGTTGGCGCGATGCACGCGCGTCAGGGTCCGGCGCATGAACCGCGCGGCCCAGCCGGCGATCCAGAACGTCACCGCCAGGATCAGGGCGGCGACAACCAGGTTCACCGCCAGCCTGCCTAGCCAGTCGAGGAAATGTCCGAACATGGTCTCGTCGGCCTTCACATTGGCGAGCGACGGCAGGGACGTGTCCGCCGGTATGATGCTGGGCTTTGTCTTCATGCTAATCTCGATAGGCGCCCCTGCCCCCTCCGGTCAACGAGACGGCGCCTCAACGGTTCCGCTTCGTTTCCGGGTCTCCAACGGAAACAGTCAGTTACATCAATTGGCTCGAAATCGTCATGAACCGACACTAGAGCGTGGCGCCCATGAGCATGCCCTTCATCGACCTCGCCGCGCAGCAGCGCCGGATCCGCGACAAGATCGACGCCGCGATCGCCAAGGTGCTGGATAGCGGCGCCTACGTCATGGGTCCCCAGGTCCGTGAGTTCGAGGCCAAGCTCGCCGAATTCGGCCAGGCCAAGCTGGCCTTGTCCTGCGCCAACGGCACCGACGCCATCGCCCTGCCGCTGATGGCCTGGGACGTCGGCCCCGGCGACGCCGTCTTCTGCCCATCCTTCACCTTCGCCGCGACGCCGGAAGTCGTGCCGTGGGTCGGGGCGACGCCGGTGTTCGTCGACGTGCTGGAGGGCACCTTCAATCTCGACCCGGCCCGGCTAGAGGCGGCCATCGCCGGCGTGAAGGCCGAGGGGCGTCTGACGCCAAGGGTCGTCATCGCCGTCGACCTGTTCGGGCAGCCGGCCGACTATCCGGCCATCAAGGCGATCTGCGATCGCGAAGGCCTGAAGCTGATCGCCGACAGCGCCCAGGGCTTCGGCTGCACGCTGAACGGCAAACATCCCCTGCATTGGGCGGACGTGGCCACCACCAGCTTCTTCCCGGCCAAGCCGCTGGGCTGCTACGGCGACGGCGGGGCGGTGCTGACCAACGACGCCACCCTGTGGGACCTGATGGACAGCTACCGCGTCCACGGCAAGGCGGTGGGTCCTGATCTCGCGGGCAAGACCTTCGACCATGACCCCAAGTACCTGAACACCCGCATCGGCATGAACTCGCGCCTGGATACCATCCAGGCGGCGATCCTGATCGAGAAGCTGGCGATCTTCGCCGAGGAGATCGACCTTCGGCAGACGGTGGCCGCCCGCTACGCCGAAGGGCTGAAGGGCGCGGTGATCTCGACGCCCGCCGTGATCGACGGCGGCGTGTCGGTATGGGCTCAGTACGTGATTGAGCACGGGGATCGTGATGGCCTGGCGGCGCATCTGAAGACGCAGGGGATTCCCACGGCGGTCTACTATCCCGTGCCGATGCACGTGCAGGCGCCCTACGCCCAATTCCCGCGCGGCGCCGGCGGGTTGCCGGTGACCGAGGCCAAGGCCGAGACGGTGCTGGCCCTGCCGATGCACCCTTATCTGGGCGAGGCTGACCAGGCGAAGATCATCGACGCCATCCGGGCCTTCAACGGTTAGATCGTCGTTCTTTGATCTGGCGCCCCACGCGCCAGATCCTATATGCCGCGCGAACGCGTCTCGTGCTGGGGCGTCCAGATCGCGAGAGCTCTCCATGTCAGACACCGCCCCCTCGCCGCACCGCGGCATGGGCTTTGGCCAGTTCGTCGCCCTGATCGCGGCGATGATGGCCACCAACGCCCTGGCCATCGACTCGATGCTGCCCGCCTTGCCGCATATCGGCGAGGCGCTGGGCGTCCATGATCCCAACGCGCGCCAGTGGGTGATCACGTCATACCTGCTGGGCTTTGGCGTCGCGCAGCTGGCCTACGGGTCACTGGCCGACCGCTACGGCCGCAAGCCCGTGCTGATGGTCGGTCTGTCGCTCTACACGATCTTCGCCGCGCTCTGCGCCTTCTCGACCTCGTTCGAGATGTTGCTGATCGCCCGGTTTCTGACCGGCCTCGGCGCGGCCTCGACGCGCGTGCTGTCGGTGTCGATCGTTCGCGACTGCTACGCCGGCCGCCAGATGGCGCGGGTGATGTCGCTGGCCTTTATCGTCTTCCTGGCCACGCCGATCATCGCCCCGTCGCTGGGTCAGGCGATCATGCTGGTCGCCTCCTGGCGCTGGATCTTTGGCGTCCTGTCGATCTTCGGCCTGATCGTCATCGCCTGGGTGGCGATCAAGCTGCCCGAGACCCAGCATCCGGAAGATCGCATCCCGATCTCGGTCGCCGGCGTCAGCTCCGCCTTCAAGACCGCCCTGACCGACCGCGTGGCCATGGGCTACACCCTGGCCGCGGCCCTGGTGCTGTCTGGCCTGTTCGGCTTTCTCAATTCCGCTCAGCAGGTGTTCTCCGAGGTGCTGCACGCCAGCGACATCTTCCCGCTGGTCTTCGCGGGCATCGCCGGGACCATGGCGGTCTCGTCTCTGCTGAACTCGCGGATCGTCGAGCGGCTGGGCATGCGCAAGGTCTCGCATTGGGCCTTGATCGGCTTCATCGCCTTCGCGGGCGCGCACGCGGCGGTCGCGCTCACCGGTCACGAGAGCCTGATCACCTTCGCCCTGATGCAGGCCGGCATGATGTTCTGCTTTGGCCTGGTGATGTCGAACTTCGGCGCCATCGCCATGGAGCCGCTGGGCCATGTGGCCGGCGCGGCCGCCTCGATCCAGGGCTTCATCACCACCGTGGGCGGGGCGGTCTGCGGCTTCGTGATCGGCCAGCTCTACGACGGCACCACCGTGCCGCTGACCCTGGGCTTCACCGGCTTCGGCCTGGCGGGCCTGCTGGTGGTGCTTGGGACCGAGAAGGGCAAGCTGTTCCAGACCGGCCATCCCGCCCAGGCGGCGGCCGGCGGCGGCGCGCACTAGCTAGTCCAGCATCGCCTCCAGGGTCGCCAGTTCGTCGGCCTCCCTCGACGGCTTGTCCCAGCGGATGCGGTTGATGCGCGGGAAGCGCATGGCGACGCCGGACTTGTGCCGGGCCGAACGTTGCAGACCCTCGAAGGCCACCTCGAACACCAGGCCAAACTCCAGGTCGGCCCTGACCGAGCGGACAGGGCCGAAGCGCTCGATCGTGTGATCGCGGACGAACTTGTCGATCTGCCTGAGCTCCTCGTCGGTGAAGCCGAAATAGGCCTTTCCGACGGGGGTCAGAGCGCGTCGGCCCTCTTCGTCCTCGCGCCAGACGCCGAAGGTGTAGTCGGAATAGAAGCTCGAGCGCTTGCCGTGGCCGCGTTGGGCGTACATCAGCACCGCGTCGATCAGGTGCGGGTCGCGCTTCCATTTGAACCACGGGCCCTTGGGGCGTCCCGGTTCGTAGACGCTGTCCCGACGCTTCAACATCAGGCCTTCCGAAAGGCGCGCGTCGCCCTCGGGAGGATCCAGGCGCAGGGCGGCCAGTTCCTCCCAGGTCGAGAAGGGTTGCAGCGGGGAGAGGTCGATCCGGGTGGTCTTCAGCCGCGCGACGAACGCCTCCAGTCGCGCCCGTCGCTCGACGAAGGGCAGGCCGCGCAGGTCTTCCTCGCCATCCAGCATCAGGTCGTAGGCGCGGACGCCGGCCGGAAAGTTCGCCAGCTGCTTGCCGTCGACCGTCTTGCGGTTCAGCCGCTGCTGCAGGTCGCCGAACGGGGCCAGGGCGCCGTCGCGCAGGACCAGCAGTTCGCCATCGATCGCGCCCTCGAAGTCCAGCGCCTCGATCACGTCCGGGAAGCTGGCTGAAATGTCGTCGCCAGTGCGGGTGTAGAGCTTGCGTTCGCCCCGCTCGCTGACGGCCTGGACACGGATGCCATCCCACTTCCATTCGGCGACGTAGTCCGCCGGATCCAGCTTGGCGAAGTCCACGGCCTCGTCGATCGGCTGGGCCAGCATCACCGGCCGGAAGCGACCTGGCGCATCGGGCGAAGGGCGCTCGGAGCGGCCCTCCAGCCAGGCGAAGAGGTCGCCATAGGGCGGTTCCATCGCATGCCAGACCTCCTCGATCTGGCCGATCTCGACGCCGCCGAAATTGGCGCAGGCCTGCTTGGCCAGGCGCGCCGAGACCCCGACCCGAAGCCCGCCCGTCATCAGCTTCAAGAGCGCCCAGCGGCCGTCGGGGTCCAAGGCGTCCAGCCAGCCCTCGATCAGCCGCTGCACCTCCATGCGTGACGCCGAATGCAGAGCCTCGACCACCTCGGACAGCTCCGGCGGACGGTTCGCGCCGGGCTTGGCCGGCCAGACCAGGGCGACGGTCTCGGCCAGGTCGCCGACGTAATCGTAGGACCAAGCGAACAGCTGGGCGTCCATCCGCGCCTCGACCGCCTTGCGGATGAAGGCTGGCTTGGCCGCATTGAATGACAGCGCTCCGGTCAAGGCCGCCAGGGCGTAGCCGCGATCGGGGTCCGGCGTCTGGCGCAGATGGTCCTCGATCAGGATCAGCTTGGCGTTGCGCGAGCTGGTCAGGGACAATCGGTCGAGCAGGTGGGCGAAGGCGCGCATGGACATGGAATGTCGAGCCGCCTCCATTCGTTCAGCCGACGCCCTAACGATGGCGCCCGCGTCCCCTCGCGCAAGGGGGTCATCGATGCTAGATTAAAACAGTTGTTTGAAATCAGGCGAGGCGGTCATGGACGACATCCCCGAGGGCTTCTCCCCGCACACGCGCAAGAGCCCGATCACCGAGCCGTGGGAGCCGCTCTACGCCCGTGCGGCGCCGGACCGGCTGGTGTTGGCGACGCGGGTGCGCGAGGCGCATTGCAATTCGCGGAGCATGCCGCACGGCGGCTTTCTGGCGGCCCTGGCCGACAACGCCATGGGTCTGTCGCTGGCCGCCAGCCTGGCGGCCGCGCGCCAGTCGGCCGGCGGACTGGTCACGGTGTCCCTGACCCTGGACTATCTGGGCTCGGCCAAGCTCGGCCAGTGGCTCGAGTTCGACACCGACTTCGTCAAGCTGGGTCGCTCGATCTGCTTCGCCGAGGCGACGGTGCGCGCGGACGGGCTACCGGTGGCCCGGGCGCGAGCGACGTTCAAGCTGCTGGAAGCCAAGGCGGCGGCGTGAGTTTCCCTCTCCCCCAAGGGGAGAGGGATTGTATCAGGCCCGTTCGTTGACCGGCTCTTCCGCCGCCAGCGGCTGAGGCAGGCGGCTGATCATCTCCTTCGGGCAGACCTGCCAGAACTGGTCGCGCACGCGGTCCCAGTCGCGCAGCAGGGTCGCGGCGAAGACCGAATCCGTCTCGCGGGCGTGCTCGGCGATCAGAGAGCGCAGGACGCCTTCCCAATAGGGCGAGGCCAGGCGCTGGACGAGGATGCTCTCGGGATTGACGTTGGCCTGGAAGCGATCGTGCTGGTCGAGCACGAAGGCCATGCCGCCGGTCATGCCAGCCCCGAAGTTGTTCCCCGTCGGACCCAGGATCACCACCTGGCCGCCGGTCATGTACTCGCAGCCATTGGCGCCGCAGCCCTCGACCACCGTCACCGCGCCGGAATTGCGGACGGCGAAGCGCTCGCCCGCCTGGCCCGCCGCGAACAGCCGGCCCGACGTGGCGCCGAATAGCACGGTGTTGCCGATCAGGGCGTTGCTCTCCGGCGCGGCCAGGCCGCGCGCCGGCTTGATCACGATCGTCGCGCCCGACAGGCCCTTGCCGACATAGTCGTTGGCCTCGCCTGCCAGCGCCAGGGTGATGCCCGGCGGCACGAACGCGCCAAAGCTCTGCCCGGCGGACCCGGTGAAGTGGAAGCGCAGGCAATCGGGAGGCAAGCCTTCCGAACCGTGGCGCCGCGCGATCTCGCCGCTGAGCATCGCGCCGACACTGCGGTGGACGTTACGCACCGGCAGGCGAAACTCGGCCGGGGTGCGGGTTTCGATCGCCTCCTTGGCCATTTCGATGAGTTGGTGATCGAGCGCCTTCTCCAGGCCGTGCTCTTGGGCCTTCAGGCGCCGGCGACCGACC
>NZ_DATFAV010000152.1:0-5012 GCF_035254145.1 Caulobacter sp.
GACCCTTTGCAACATGGCCATCGAGGCCGGGGCGCGCTCGGGGCTGGTGGCGCCTGACGAGACGACCCTGGCCTATCTGCGAGGGCTGCCGCGCGCGCCCGTTGGAGCGCTATGGGAGCGCGCGGTCTCCGACTGGCGCGGGCTCGCCACCGATCCTGGCGCATTCTACGACCGCGCCGTGGTGCTCGACGCCCCGCGGATCGCGCCTGTCGTCACCTGGGGAACCAGTCCCGCCGACATCGCGCCGATCACCGGCGCCGCGCCATTCCCCGACCGCATCGACGATCCGGCGCGCCGCGCGGCCATGATCGAGGCCTTGGCCTATATGGGTCTGGAGCCAGGCGCGCCGCTACAGGGCCTGGCGATCCAGAACGTCTTCATCGGCAGCTGCACCAACGGGCGGATCGAGGACCTGCGGGCCGCCGCCCGGGTGCTGCGCGGCCGCAGGATCGCCGACGGCGTCCGCCAGGCCCTGGTCGTGCCCGGCTCCGGCCGCGTCAGGGCCCAGGCGGAGGCCGAGGGTCTCGACCGCGTCTTCATCGAAGCCGGTTTCGAATGGCGCCAACCCGGCTGCTCGATGTGCCTGGGCATGAACCCGGATCGTACGCCGCCCGGGGAGCGCTGCGCCTCGACCTCCAACCGCAACTTCGTTGGCCGTCAGGGGCCGGGCGCGCGAACTCACCTGATGTCGCCGGCCATGGCCGCCGCCGCGGCGGTCGCCGGTCACCTGGAAGACGTTCGCCTGCTCATGGCCTGACCAATCGCCCGGGCCTGTCGGGCGATGGTCCGCCTTGAACAACCATGCTGCGATCGTCTCGCAGAATACGCGTGTGTCTTGCTTGGCGAGGGATTTGCTCCCAAGCTCCCCGCATCTGGCCCTGCGCGGATGAGCGTTACGCGCCCGCGCGGGACCGCCAGGAGGGCCTTCCGTGCTGAAACGTACCCTTTTGGGACTGCTGGCGATCATGGCCGTTGGCCTGGTCGGTTTCGGGGTTTTCGCCTGGCGTCCGGCGATCGGCGAAATCGCGCCGCCCGCGCCGTCCAGCTTCGCGCCGGATCTGGTAGCGCGCGGCGAGGTGCTGGCGGGGGCCGGTTATTGCGCGACCTGCCACACCACGAAAGGCGGTCAGCCGTTCGCGGGCGGCTACCCGATGAAGACGAGCTTCGGCGCGATCTACTCGACCAACATCACCCCCGATCCCAAGACCGGGATCGGGACCTGGTCGGAGGCGGCCTTCGACCGGGCGCTGCGCCAGGGGGTGGCCCGCGACGGTTCGCACCTGTTCCCGGCCCTGCCCTATGACCACTTCACCAAGCTGTCGGACGCCGACGTCTCGGCGCTCTACGCCTACATGATGACCCGGCCGGCGGTGGTCGCCCCGGCCAAGCGCAACGGCGTCCCGTTCCCGCTGAACATCCGCGCCCTGCAGGCCGGCTGGAAGCTGCTGTTCTTCAAGCCCGGCCGCTTCGAGCCCGACAACACCAAAAGCGCCGAGTGGAACCGCGGCGCTTATCTGGCCGAGGGCCTCAGCCACTGCGGCGCCTGCCACACGCCTCGCAACGTCCTGGGGGCGGAAAAGCGCGACAAGGCCTTCGCCGGCGCCGCTATCGACAACTGGATCGCTCCGCCGCTGACGGAGGCCAATCCTTCGCCCGCGCCTTGGGATCAGGCCGAGCTGGTCGCCTATCTGCGCACCGGCGTCAGCCGCTATCACGGCGTCGCCGCCGGTCCGATGGCGCCGGTGGTCCACGACGGCTTGAGCAAGCTGCCCCAAGCCGACATCCAGGCCCTGGCGGTCTATTTCGCCGATCGCGATGGCGCGGCGAGCCGGACCTCGGCGCTGGCGTCGGCCCTGCAAAGGGCGGCCGCCGCCGACCGCCTGAACGTCGGGCCACAGACCGATCCGTCGGCGCGGCTCTATACGGCGGCTTGCGCGTCCTGCCACTACAACGGCGCGGGCCAGCCCAATCCGCTGCGGCCCGACCTGGCCCTCAACAGCGCCGTCAATCTGGACGATCCGACCAACCTGATCCGAGTGGTGCTGTACGGCGTCGGCGCCAGGGACGGCGCGCCGGGGGTGGTGATGCCCGGCTTCAACCGCTTCAGCGACGCCGACGTCGCCAAGCTGGCGGCCTATCTGCGCGCCACCCGCACCGACAAGCCCGCCTGGCCCGACCTCGAGAAGAAGGTCGCGGCGATCCGCGCACAGGGAAAGTGAGCCCGCCATGACTCAGTTCACGATCAACGGCCGGGCCGTTTCCATCGACGCCGACGAGGATACGCCCCTGCTGTGGGTGATCCGCGACGACATCGGCCTGACCGGCACCAAGTTCGGCTGCGGGATCGGCATGTGCGGCGCCTGCACCGTCCATGTCGGCGGACGGGCGACGCGGTCCTGCATCACCCCGCTCAGCGCCGTCGACGGGGCCGAGGTGACGACGATCGAGGGCCTGGACCCGGCCGGCCAGCATCCCGTGCAGCAGGCCTGGCTGGACCTGCAGACCCCGCAGTGCGGCTACTGCCAGTCGGGCCAGATCATGCAGGCCGCGGCCATGCTCAAGGACTTCCCGGCGCCCACCGACCAGGACATCGATGCGACCATGAGCGGCAATCTCTGTCGCTGCATGACCTATGTCCGCATCCGCGCCGCCATCAAGCAGGCCGCCGCCGCGATGGGAGGCCAGGCGCCCAAGGCGATGGAGATCAAGTCGTGAGCCGCCTTCCGCCCCGAGACGGGAAGGGGGAGGGCGAGGCCGGCGGCTTCCTGTCGCGCCGCAACTTCCTGATCGCCTCGACCGGCGCGGGTCTGGCCTTCGGCTTTTCGGCCCTGGTCGAGGCGGCGATGGATCCGGCCACGCCTGGCGGCGCGCCGATAGCCAAGGCCGGGCCCCAGTTCGAGCCGACCCTGTGGTTCGCCATCGATGGCGAGGGGATCGTCACCGTCAACATCATCCGCGCCGAGATGGGCCAGCACGTGGGGACGGCCCTGGCCCGCATCCTGGCCGATGAGCTGGACGTGGCCTGGGACAAGGTGCGGATCGTCCACGTCGACACCGACCCCAAGTGGGGGCTGATGGTCACCGGCGGCAG
This sequence comes from Caulobacter sp., assembly GCF_035254145.1. Taxonomy (GTDB): domain Bacteria; phylum Pseudomonadota; class Alphaproteobacteria; order Caulobacterales; family Caulobacteraceae; genus Caulobacter. The sequence goes on from NZ_DATFAV010000152.1 coordinate 3,092, forward strand.
TTGGTCGGTGTGGCAGACCTTCCCGATCTTCAGCCGGGCTGGAGCGGCCGGGCGCATCGCCCTGGTCGAGGCGGGGGCCAAGCTGTTGGGCGTGCCGCCAGCCGGCGGGACGGCGCGGGGCGGCGTCGTGCATGTCGGCGGCAAATCGATCTCCTATGGCGACATCGTCAAGCGCGGCGGCGTCGCGCGGCAGTTCACGCCCGACGAACTGGCCAAGCTGCCGATCAAGCCGGCCGCCGAGCGCAAGCTGATCGGCAAGCCGGGCAAGGCGCTGGACATCGCCGCCAAGACCAATGGAACCGCGGTCTACGGCATCGACGCCAAGGTTCCGGGCATGGTCTTCGCCCGGCCCAAGCTGCCACCGACCCGACATGGAGCCAAGGTGCTGTCGGTCGACGACGGCGCGGCCAAGAAGATCAAGGGCTACCTGCGCTGCCTGACGCTGGAGGATCCGTCCGACACCGTGCCTGGCTGGGTGCTGGTCATCGCCGAAACCTATCCCGCCGCCCTGCGCGCCTCGGAGCTGGTCAAGGTGACGTGGACCGCCGGGCCCGGCGCGAGCGTGTCCGAAAAGGACCTGCAGGACCACGCCGCCAGCCTGATCGCCAAGGCCGATGTCGGCTCGCTGCTGGACACCAAGACCGCCGACACCGCGCCGGCCTTCAAGGCGGCCAAGTCGGTGCTGGAACGGACCTACACCGCCGCCACCGTGCTGCACTTCCAGCTCGAGCCGCTGAACGCCCTGGCCTTCGAGAAGGACGGGGTGATGGAGATCCATACCGGCAACCAGTGGCAGAGCCTGATCCTGCCGACCCTGGCCAAGGCCCTGGGGCGCCCCGAGACCGGCGTCGTCATGCGCACCTACATGCTGGGCGGCGGCTTCGGGCGTCGGCTGAACGGCGACTATGCCGTGCCCGCCGCCCTGGCGGCCAAGGCGCTGGGCAAGCCGGTCAAGCTGGTGCTGACCCGGGAAGACGACGTGCGCTTCGACTCGGTGCGCTCGCCCTCGGTCCAGACCGTGCGCATGGCTTTCGACGGCGCGGGAAACATCCTGGCCCAGGAGCATCACGCCGCGGCCGGCTGGCCCACCCTGGCCAATGCGCCGGCCCTGATGCCCAAGGGCAAGAATGGCGTGACCTACGACCCCTTCTCGATCTCTGGCGCGGACCACTGGTATGAGGTCGGCGCCCACAAGGTGCGGGCCATCAACAACGACCTGGCCAATCAGACTTTCCGCCCCGGCTGGCTGCGTTCGGTGGGGCCGGGCTGGACCAACTGGGCCGGCGAGAGCTTCATCGACGAGGCCGCCCATCACCTGAAGATCGACCCGGTCGCCCTGCGCCTGAAACTGCTGACCGGCGCGGGCGCCAACGCCGGCGACGACGCCAGCGCCAAGGGCGGCGCGAAACGCCAGGCCGAGGTGGTGCGCCGCGCGGCCCAGGCCGCCGGATGGGGCCAGCCCCTGCCCAAGGACACCGCCCTGGGCCTGGCCACCAGCTTTGGCCAGGAACGCGACATGCCCACCTGGGTGGCTTGCGTGGCCAAGGTCCACGTGAACCGGACCAGCGGCGTGGTCACGGTTCAAAAGCTGACTGTGGTGACCGACGCCGGCACGATCGTCGATCCCGATGGCGCTCGGGCCCAGACGGAGGGTGGGGCGCTGTGGGGCTTGAGCATGGCCCTGCACGAGGGCACGGCGTTCGTGAACGGGCAGGTCAAGGACCTGAACCTCGACACCTATACGCCGCTGCGGATCTCAGACACGCCCGAGCTGGACATCCAGTTCGTCGATAGCGTCGAGGTTCCGGTCGGCCTGGGCGAGCCGGCGACGACGGTGGTCGCTCCGGCCATCGCCAACGCCATCTTCCGCGCCGTCGGCGTGCGCCTGCGGCACATCCCGATCACGCCGGCCGCCGTGCTG
>NZ_DATFAV010000153.1:0-9495 GCF_035254145.1 Caulobacter sp.
ACCAGGATGTCCCAGCGACCAGTGCGCACGTCCTTGGCGGCGGCTTCGATGCCGTCGAGGGTGGCGAGATCGTGACGAAGGAAATCGTCGACACCGTCCGGCCGCGTGCGGCCCAGCGCCACGACATGGGCGCCTTCGGCCGCGAGTTGCTTGGCGACCAGGCCGCCCAGCCCGCCGGATGCGCCGGTGATCAGAACGCTCTTGCGATCAGACATTCGCCGTCTCCCGCACATGGGGGATCGCGCGGAACATGTCGGCGAAGCGGACGAAGATCGCCTGGGCCACTTCGATGATGGCGGCCTGATCGGCGGGATCGTCGATCTCGTTCATCAGCTTCTCGAAGAAGTTCAGGTGCTCCAGATCCAGCGCGCCGTGAGAGGTCAGGTAGCTGAAGCATTCCGGACCCAGGCCCAGGTTCTTCGCCACGGCTTCCGCGCCATGGGTCGCGAGCTTCACACTGGTCCCTTCGAGCACGAAGACCATGCCAAAGAAACCCATCGGGTTGGCGTTCCTGACGTAGTCGTAGGCGTAGTCGGTCATGGCGAGCGTCGCGGCGCGAGGCGTCCCATGGCGCACGGCCTCGGCGTCGCCGCCGCAGTTCTTGATGTCGCTGAGGATCCAGTGCTCGTGGCCGGTCTCCTCGGTGATGTACTCGTCCAGGGCCTCGACGAAGCGCTGGTGGTTTTCGTCCATCCGCGCCCGCGCCGCCTGCATCAGCGGCACGGTGTGCTTCACATGGTGATAGGCCTCGGTCAGATAGGCGATGTAGGTCTCGCGGGAGATGCGGCCCATCAGGCCGTCCTGGATCTGGGGCGTCGAGGCCAGGGCCATCTGTCCGTCGATCGTTTCGGTCACGAGCCGTTGGTAGAAGGTCAAGCGAGGTCTCCTGTGGTGGAAGCTTCCATGAAGTCCCGGTGGCGGGCGCCGAGCACCGATCGCCGAGGACGTCCGTTGTTGGTCAGTTCGCCCGCGGCCGCGTCGAAGGCGTCGCGGATCAGCCAGCGGCGCACCTGCGCGTAGGGCGGCAAGTTGGCGTTGGCGCGGGTGATCGCGGCCGCGATGGCCGCCTCGTCCATGCCGGGGATCAGCGGCACGATCAGAGCGGAGAGCTCGGCCTGGGCCTCGCCCAGCACGACCGCTTGGCGGATTTCGGGTTGGGCGGTCAGCTCGCTCTCGACCCACTCGGGCGAGACGTTGCGGCCATAGGCGGTGATGATCGTGTTGGCGCGCCGACCGGAGATGCTGAGGAAGCCGTCCTGATCGATCTCGCCCAGGTCGCCCGTGAACACCGGGCCTTGGCGCGCTTGGCCGCCCGCGTAGCCTAGGAAGCCGGAATCCTCGACGACGATCTCGCCGTCCTCGATGCGCGTGCGCAGGTGGGGTAGGGGCCGGCCGACGGTTCCGGCCTTGCGGGCGGCCGGCGTGTTGAGCGCCACGACGGAGGCGCACTCGCTCAGGCCGTAGCCTTCATAGACCGGCAGGCCCAGTTCGTCGGCCCTGGCCAGCAGCGAGGGCGAGACCTTGGCGCCGCCGACGGCGACCAGCTTCAGCTCGGGCAGGCGCACGCCCGTGAAGGTCATGACCATCATCAGGGCCCGCAGCAGTTCGGGGACCAGGATCAGGCTGTTGGCGTGGTTTTCGGCGATCGCGCCGGCCAGGCGCGGCAGGTCGGGCCGGAAGGGGTCGGCCAGGCCCAAGCGATCCGATGGCAGGATGTGGTAGCGCCCGCCCGCCAGCAAGGTGGTGTAGAGACCGGCCACGTTCTCCAGCAGGATCGACAGCGGCAGTAGCGGCAGATGGAGCCCCGCATAGTCAGCGCCGATCGACTCGACCAGCGAGGCGGCCACCGCCTCCATATGCTCGCGCGACAGGCAGACGCCCTTGGGCTGGCCGGTGGAGCCGGAGGTGTAGGTGATCTTGGCGGTTCCATTGGGCAGGGCGCGTGCTGGTAGGGCCAGGGGCGTCACGCGCAGCGGCGTTTCGGCCAGAGTCAGGTCGCCCTCGGCGCCGTCCGCCAGCTCGATCAGCAGGCAAGCCCCGGCGTCGGCCATGGCGTGCCGGCGTTGGTCGTCTGTAAAGAAGCCGGGCAGCGGCAGGCTGGCCCAGCCCAGGCGGACGAGGGCGAGGTCCAGGATCACCCATGCCGGACCATTGGGCAGCCGGATCGCGAGGGGCGAACCAGGGCGCACCAGCGGCGCCCATTGGAAAAGCTCCCGCGCGGCGCTTTCGATGGCGGTTTCGAGCCCGCCATAGGTGAGCGACATGCGATGGTCGCTGAGAGCGATAGACCCCTCATTCAGACGGGCCCGCTGGGCGATGGCGGCCAGGACGCGGCTCATTGGTCGGCTCCAACGCAGGGGTGCAGGCGCGAACACGCGCCGGGAATGGCTGGGGGCCCGATCAGCAACAGGTGCGCCAAGGGCTCGAGCGCCGGAGCGATCGCGCCAGCCAGAACCTCGGGGTCGCGATCGTAGTAGCCGCCCCAGTCTCGGGCCTCGGGGCCTAGCCGCGCGGGGTCGGCCGTGGTCAGGCGGCGTATTGGGAAGCCAACGCGGGCGAAGGTGCGCCGCAGCTGGCGGGTGGCGGTGGCGACCGCGTGCTCGCAGCCCAACTGCCGAAGATGGCGCGCCATCGCCATGAACAGGAACAGTGAGGCTCCGGCGCTCTGGGAAGCCAAGTTGCCGATCTCAGCGACGCCGGCGCGCGCGGTGGAAAGGCCCGTGGCCTGGCCCAGCGCGACCTCGATGGGGTCGTCCAGATAGCGCTCTAGGAACAGTGGCTCATCACCCGCCAGGCGGAACCCTACGGCGGCGTGGATCTCGCCCTCGGCGTCCTGGACGCTCATCAGAGTGGGATAGTGCGCGCGGATCCGACCGTTGAAGGCCTCGGCGTAGGTCGCCTCGATATAGGCCTCCACCCGCCGCCGTTCCGGCCGGAAGCGGTGGTGGATCGAGATCACCCGGGGCTCGACCGAGGTGAAGCGCCGCACGCGGTCGGCGTCGAACCGCAGGCTGCCGACGGGCGCGCCGTCGTTCATCATCATGACTTCCAGCAAGGCGATCTCCAGCCCAGTGGCGCGCTCGGCGCCCTTCGACCGGCAAGGACGACGCCCAGGCCAGGGCGCCTCAAAGCTTTCGGCGGTTGCGTCGGGTCCTCGGTTCGGAAAGATTGTCGCAGGCGCGGATTCTCGGCGCCGAGCCTTTGAGGAGCGCGACCGCGCCTTGGACGACGCCGACGTCCATCCCCTGCTTTCCGCCTACATGCAGCGGCGTGAGGATCTCGTTCGCTATTTCCGAGTGCGCCTGCGTTCCGACGAGGCGGCCGAGGATCTGGTGCAGGACATCTATCTAAAGATCGCCGACCGCCCGCCCGAGGCGATCGACAATCCGGCCGCCTATCTCTACCGCCTAGGCACGAACCTGATGCTGGACCGCATCAAGGTGCGTCGCCGGGCCGAAGCGCGCGACGCCCAGTGGCACGGCGCCAACGTTTCGGACGTCGGCGGCGCCCAGATCGCCGACGAGGCGCCCGCCGATGAGGCCGCGGCCGCCCGACTGCAGCTCTCCAGAATATTGGAAGCGGTCAAGGCGCTGCCGCCCGCGGCCCAGCAAGCGTTCCGGCTGCACAAGCTGGAAGGGCTCAGCCACGCGCAGACGGCCCAGGCCATGGGCGTGTCCCGCTCCAGCGTCGAGAAGTACATGATGGCCAGCCTGAAGCTGATCGTCGCCAAGGTGGGGCGCTGGCCATGAAATCGGCTCGTGAAATTCTTTTGAGGCGCCTTTCGCTTTGTGGCGTCTTTGGGGCGATAGGGGAGGCGGACAGCCTTCTCGAGAGTGGCGAAGTCGGATGAGCGAACAGGAACTTGAGACGAAGGAGGCCTTGCGCGACCAAGCGGTCGCGTGGCTGGTCCGCGTCCAGTCCGACGCGGCGACGGCCGACGATTGGGCCGCCCTGACCGACTGGCTCGAAAGCTCGGACGCACGCTTGGCGGCGTTCGAAGAGGCCGAGCTGATCGTCGCCGACCTGACCGAACGCAAGGATGAGATCGCACGGGTCCTGCCGCCTCCCGCGCCCGCCGTGATCGCCTTCCCTGGAACCCGGCGAACAATGCCGGCCCCACGCCGAGCGTGGATGGCCGGTGCGATCGCCGCCTCGCTGGCCGTGATGGTCGGTGGGCCCGCGCTGTGGAACGCCTCGCGGGGAGAGCTGGTCACCTATGAGACCAAGCCCGGTGAGACGCGGCGCATCGATCTCGCCGACGGCAGTCGGATCATGCTGGACGGGGGCTCCAAGCTCAGCGTCCGCCTGGGTTGGAGGACCCGCCGCGTCGAGATGGGTCTGGCCCAGGCCAGTTTCGACGTCGCCAAGGATCCTTCGCGGCCATTCGTAATCGGTGTCGGGGACCAGGCCGTGAGGGTCGTGGGGACCGAATTCAACATCCGGCATGACAGCCGTAGCGTGCGCGTCACCGTTCGCCGAGGCGTCGTCGAGGTCGCCCAGCGGGACGGCAAGGGCGAGCGGCCCACGCGGCTGACCGTGGGGCAGGAGTTGCGTCACGTCCAAGGCGCTGGGGTTTCGCAGATCCGGCGCGTCGAGCCCGACGACGCCTTCGCCTGGTCGCAAGGGCAACTGGTGGCCGATGGCGAGACGCTGGGCGACATCGTCGCCGATCTGAATCGCCGCTTCTCGACGCCCATCCGCATCGCGCCGGAAGCCGCTGGTCGCCGTTTCACCGGCGTGATCGCTCTCGACGACGAAGACGCCGCCGTTCGCCTGCTGGCGACCTATGCGTCGCTCTCGGTGGATCGCGTGGGCGGAGAAATCATCTTAAGGTGACGCTCTGACCGTCTCGGAGGGGCGTGATTTGCGGATTCGGGCGTTGCGACGCTTCCTGCTGGCGTCGGCGATCGGCCTGGCCGCGGCGCCGGCCGGGGCGCACGCCGACGCGCGTTCGGTGTTCAATATTCCCGCCGGGCCGGTGAAGCAGGCCGCCACGACCTTCGCCATCCAGGGGCGCGTCTCGATCGATCTCAGCGATACGGCGGGTTGCGAACCTTCGCGTGGATTTTCCGGACACGCCTCGGCCCCGGCGGCTCTGAAAGCGCTGCTGGCCGGTACGGGTTGTGATGCGCGCCGCATCGACTCCAAAGCCTATCAGATCGTTCGCCGCCCCCCGCCGCCCCCGCCGGTTCCGGCGCCTGCGGTCGGGGCGGAAATCGCGGCGGAGCCGTCGCCACCGCTCTCCGAACTGGTGGTGGTGGCCACCCGTCGGCCGACCCTGGCCGATCGTCTTGCCTATTCGGTCAGCGTGATAGACGAGCGGTCCGGGGCGGCTCGCGGCGTCAAGGACGCCAACGACCTGGCGCTGGTCGTTCCAGCGATGACCGTGACGAACCTCGGGCCGGGGCGGGACAAGGTGATCCTGCGGGGATTGTCCGACGGGCCCTTGACCGGTCAGACGCAGTCGATGGTCGGCATCTATCTGGATGATGTCCGGCTGACCTACAACGCGCCGGATCCCGATCTGCTGATGATCGACGTCGCTCAAGTCGAGGTGCTTCGTGGACCGCAGGGCGCGCTGTATGGCGCTGGATCGCTGGGAGGGGTGCTTCAATTGACCACCCATCGCCCCGATCCGACGGGCTTTGACGCGTGGGTCGCCGCTTCGGCCTCGACAATGCGCGGCGGCGAAGGCGGCGGCCGCGTCTCGGCCATGGTCAACGCCCCCTTGCTGGGCGGGCGCGCCGCGGCGCGGATCGTCGCCTACGCCGAAAGGCAGGGCGGCTATATCGATGACCGCGGACAGGCGCGGTCGAACGTCAACAGCACGCGGCGCTCGGGCTTGCGAACATTATTGTCCGCACCGCTGGCGGGAGGCTGGAGCGCGGAAACGGGGGCGGCGATTCAAGCGATCACCTCCGACGACACGCAATACGCCAATCCCGCCGTTGGCCGCTATGCGCGCCGAAACCGCCTGGCCGAGCCCCACGACAACGATTTCCTGGCCGCTCACCTCGGCCTCAAGGGGCCCCTGTTTGGCCAGGACGCCAAACTGACGCTGGCCACCGTCCGGCACGATATCGGCAGCCGCTACGACGCCAGCGCCGCGCCACCGGTCGCCGCGCCGTCGAACGCGGCGGTCGCTTTCGACGACAAAAATCACGTGGAGGCGGTCGTCGCCGAAGCCTCCCTGGCTTCGCGTGGGCGGGGGGCGATCCAATGGCAGGCGGGCGCTTTCCTGGCCAGGACACGACAAGGGCGCGACGGCGATCTTACGATACAAGATCCGCAACCTTCGCTTCTCGCGCGCGAGACCCGTCGCGACGTGCTTGGTGAAGCCGCGCTGTTCGGCGAGGCGATAGGCGATCTTGGACACGGCTGGAGCCTGACCGTGGGAGGGCGACTGTTCGCCACCAGCACCGAGGTTTCGAGCCTGGCTTCGTCTCTGGGCGGAACCGCCGCCTTCCGCGATCGTCAAAGCTATGTGGGCTTCGCGCCGAAGGCGGTCGTTTCGTTCGCGCCGAGGGACGCCATGCTCTTTTATGTCCAGGCGGCGGAGGGCTATCGGGCGGGCGGATTCAACACCGCGCTCCTGCCGACGCAGATGTTCGATACGGCGGGTGGAGAACCCCAGCGCCGCTACGATGGCGATGAACTCTGGAGCTTCGAGGCGGGAGCCAAGCTTCGCCTGCTGGACGGACGGCTGCGCCTCCGAGCGGCAGCGTTCGCGGCGACCTGGAAGAACATCCAGAGCGACCAGCTGCTGCCTTCCGGCCTGCCTTACACGGCCAATCTCGGCAATGGGCGCAACATGGGCCTGGAATTCGAGGGAAGCTACGTTCAAGGAGGCCTGCGGCTCGACGCCAGCTTCCTGCTCAACAAGCCTGAACTGGAGTCGGTGAATCCGGCATTCCCGGGCCGCGTCGACCTGAGCCTGGCGGGCGCGCCCAAGGGTTCGGCCGCGCTCGGCGTCGACTATGAGCGCGCATTTTCCCGCAACTGGCGCATCGGATGGAACGGGGGGCTAAGCTATGTCGGCCGCTCCAGCCTGAGCTTTGACGCCGATACGGCTCCGTCCATGGGCGGATACGCGACCGCTCGCGCGGCGATGAGGCTCCGATCGGATCGGCTCAGCATCGGTCTCTCGGTCGAAAATCTCCTGGATAGCTCGGGCGACACGTTCGCTTACGGCAATCCGTTCACGCTGAAATTCTCCCGCCAGGCCACGCCCCAGCGGCCAAGATCGATCCTTATCGAGATCACCAGGCGTTACTAGAACGTCTCGCGTTGCGAGGGGGCCGGCCGATATGAGCGCCGTCCGCTCCCTGACGTCGTCACGCCTGTCAGCCGGCCACCGAGTGCAGGAACTCCAGCTTGGCCACTGGCTCGAGGGGACCGGCGGCCTTCAACAGCTTGAACGCGTCATCGGCGGCTTCGATCGCGTGATCGATGTCGGCGTCGGTCATCGCCGTGGTCATGAACATGTTGTGCCACGGGTGGAAATAGACGCCGCGCTTGAGCAGGGCGTTGTTCCAGAAATAACCCCTGGCCCCGGTCGGGTCGTCGTCGACCATGATCAGCGGCAGTTGGGCCGGGCCGGTCTGGCGCAAACCAAAGCCGTGGCGGCCGGCGACCTCGTCGAGGCCGGTGCGGAGGCGTTCGCCAAGCGCGATGGTTCGCTCCAGATAGTCGGTCTCGCGGATCAGTTTCAGGGTCGCCAGTGAGGCGGCCATCGGCGCGGCCGAGAACCAGAACGAGCCGGTGGCGTAGATGGTGGCCGCGGCGAAGCGGGCGATGTCGGCGCCCAGCAGGGCCGAGATCGGGTGGCCGTTGGCGATCGCCTTGCCCCAGCTCGACAGATCCGGCTTCACCCCGACCAGCGACCAGCTGCAATCACGGGCCAGGCGGAAACCGGCGCGCACGTCGTCGACGATCAGCAAGGCCCCGTGCTCGTCGCACAGTTCGCGGGCGCGACGGGCGTATTCAGGGTTGGGTAGTTCCTGGTCGACGAAGGTGTCGTGCTTGATCGGCGAGGCGAAGATCGCCGCCAGGTCCGAGCCGGCCTCGCGCACGGCCGCTTCCAGGCTTTCGACATCATTGTACTCGTAGAACACCTGGTTGGCGCGGTCGGAAGGCGTGGTGCCGTTCTTCAGCGGCGTGCACCACGGTTGGGCGCCGTGATAGGCGCCCTTGGCCAGGACGATGGTCTTCTTCTGGGTGAAGTTGCGGGCGATCATCATCGCCATGGTCGTGGCGTCGGTGCCGTTCTTGCAGAACATCGCCCAGTCGGCGTGGCTGACCTGAGCGGTCAGAGCTTCGGCCAGCTCGACCATGGCCTGGCCCGGACCGGTCATGGTGTCGCCCTGCTTCATACGATCGACATAGGCTCGGTCGATCTCGGCGTGGCCGTAGCCGAACAGGTTGGGACCGTAACCGCACATGAAGTCGACATAGCGGTTGCCGTCGACGTCCCAGAGATAGGCCCCCTGGGCGCGATCGAAGAACTGCGGATAGTCGTCGGGGAGCAGCATCACCGACTGGTGGCCGTACATGCCGTTGGGGATCACGGCCATGGCGCGCTCGCGCAGCGCGGTGTCCTTGCTGTTGGTCCAGGTCATGTGGAGCGTCCCGCCATAAGATAGTTTTGACTATCATAATGACTGAGGCATAGTGGCTGTCAATGTAGGGGAGAGACGGCATGAAGACCGGCCTGGCGTGTATCGGACTGACGACCCTGGACGTTGTGGCGCGGGCGATCGACGCCTTGCCGGAAGGCGAGGGGACCACGCTGATCGAAGGGATCGCCTGCGCGCCAGCCGGGACGGCGGCGGGGGCGGCCCTGGTCGCGGCCAAGCTGGGCATGTCGGTCAAGCTGGCCTCGGCCGTCGGCGACGACCTGATCGGCCGCTTCATCCGCCTGGCGCTGGAGGAGGCGGGGATCGACCTCACCGCGCTGGAGACCCTGCCGGGCCTGCCCAGTTCGACGACGGTGCTGGCGGTCGACTCGGCCGGGCGCCGGCCGAACTTCCACGCCTTGGGCGCGGGGATGTTGGCGGCGGCGACGCCGGCGGCGCTGGAGGCGGCGACCTCCTCGCGATTCCTGCACTATGCCGGGGTCGGCGGTCCGCGCCTGGACAGCGGGGCGGGGGCGGAGCTGGTCAAGGCGGCGCACGAGGCGGGAACGATCGTGACCTGCGACCTGATCTCGCCCCAGGCCACGGCGCTGGACGAACTGAAGCGCCTGCTGCCTTTCGTCGATTACTTCATGCCCAGCGCCGCCGAGGCCCTGCTGCTGACCGGCCGGGACGATCTGTTCGCGGCGGCGGACGTCTTCCGCGAACTGGGCGCTGGCGGCTGCATCATCAAGAACGGCGGCCGGGGCTCGGTCGTGGTGCTGGATGATGCGAGGACCACCCTGCCGGCCTATGCGATCAAGCCGGTCGATACGACCAGCTGCGGCGACTCTTACTGCGCCGGGTTCATCGCCGCCCTGGA